>NZ_JBQVNP010000006.1:0-94318 GCF_052436255.1 Roseateles sp.
CATCACGGCAAGCTCGCCCGGCGGCGCCGCCACCGCCGCGGGCAGGCCCTCGGGCGCGGCGGCCACGGGCCGGTCACGCTCGAACTCGGCCTCGGCGCCGTCCACCAGCTCTTGCGGCGCCACCATGACCGGGTGCAGGCCGATAGAGACCAGTCCGGCCGCCAGCGCATCCAGCTGCGGCACGGCCTGCAGCCAGCGTCGCACGTCGGTGGTGGTCACGCCGGTGGAGCCCAGCGTCACGCGCTGACGGTCGGCCTGCTGCAGCGCGCGGTTGAACTGGCTGGCCATCGCCAGCAGGCTGGCCTGCGCACCGCCCAGCTCGCGGGCCAACCGCTCCAACCGTGCGTCGCCATGGGTCTGGGCCTGTTCGATGATGGCCTTGAGTGCCTCGCCAGCGCGGTCCACCAGCGTCAGCGCCCGCTCGAAACGCTGGCGCGCCCGGCGCAGCTGGAACTCGCTGCCGCTGGCCATCGCATCGGCAAACTCCTCGCGCAGCCGCGCGAGTTGCGCCA
Organism: Roseateles sp.; assembly: GCF_052436255.1. GTDB lineage: Bacteria > Pseudomonadota > Gammaproteobacteria > Burkholderiales > Burkholderiaceae_C > Pelomonas. The sequence continues at coordinate 513 of NZ_JBQVNP010000006.1, forward strand.
GCAGATGCTGCAGCTGGGCCGGCTGCAGCAGCCCGAGCTGGTGGGCACCTGCAACGCCAGCCAGCAGCGCGGCGAGGTCGGCGTCCTGGTCGGCCGCGTCGGCCGTCAGCGGCTGCAGCAGGCCCACGAGTTGCTGGGCCAGCGGCGTGACGGCATAGGTCTGCGCCGTGGCGTCCCAGGCCAGCAGCTCGGCGTCGCGCAAGCGCTTGAGCACGCTGTCCAGCACCTCGTCGCGCAGCAGGTGGAAGGCATGGTTGAGCGCCTCGCGCGTCAGCCGCGCCTCGCGCAGCGCCATCAGCTCCAGGAACACCCACAGCCGCAGCCGCGTGACGCGCGCGTCACCCTGGAACAGCGCCCGCAGCGCCGCCTGCAGCGGCTCCTGGCGCTCCAGCTGCCACCACAGCAGCGCATCGGCCGGCGCGGCGCCGTCGCGGAAGTAGTCCTCCGCGCGCAGGGCGTCATCTGTGTCTGGGATTGGGGCAGGTTGGGACATGGGGCGCGGATTATCAGTTCAGCCGGTTCGAGTGCTGACGGCAGCTTCGATGAACGCCGACAGGGCAAGGCCGGCCTAAGCTGGCGGCAGCATGAAACAGCCCACCTTCTTCCTCTCCCACGGCGGCGGCCCCTGGCCTTTCATGGACGGCGACTACCGCCGGGCGCACGCCCAGCTGGAGGCATCGCTGCAGGCGCTGCCCGCCACGTTGCCCGCTAGACCGAAGGCCATCCTGATGATCTCGGCGCACTGGGAGGAGGACGTCTTCACGGTGATGACCTCACCGGCGCCCGGCATGTTGTACGACTACGGCGGCTTCCCCGCGCACACCTACGAGGTGGTCTACCCGGCCCCGGGCGACCCGGTACTGGCCGAGCGCGTCGTCGCGTTGATCGAGGCCGCCGGCCTGCCCGCCGCGCGCGATGCCCAGCGCGGCTTCGACCACGGTGCCTTCTGCACGCTGGTGCCGATGTACCCGGACGCGGACGTGCCGGTGGTGCAGCTGTCGCTCAAGCGCGGCCTGAGCCCGGCCGACCATCTGGCGCTGGGCCGGGCGCTGGCGCCGCTGCGCAACGAAGGCATGCTGATTCTCGGCAGCGGCTTCAGCTTTCACAACCTGCGTCTGTACGGCCTGTCGGGGCGCGAGCCGTCAGCGGCTTTCGACGGCTGGCTGCAGGCCGCCCTGCCCGCGCCGAAAGATCGTGACCAGCGGCTGCTGGCCTGGGCCCAGGCTCCGGCCGCGCGTATCGCCCACCCGCGCGAGGAGCACCTGTTGCCGCTGATGGTCGCCGCCGGCGCCGCAGAGGGCGACACCGCGAGCAGCAACTATCACGAGACCGACGTCATGGGCGGCGTGACGGCGTCAAGCTTCAGGTTCGGCTAGACGTGGTGCGCCGCCACCGTGCGGCGCTCGCCGATCAGGAAGGCATCGGCCACCAACTGGAATGGCCGCCAGTCGACTTCCGACTGGCCCCCCGCGCACAGCTCGGCAAAGCGGGCATAAAGCCGGGGGTACTCGCCCGCCAGCGCCGCGTCGCCAGCCACCGGCCGGCCGTCGATCTCCAGCACACCGCCACCCTGAGACAGGCGCAGGCGGCCGGTCGTCGTGAGCAGCTCGATGTCCCAGGTCTGCTCGCCCTTCTGGCGGAAGTCGAACACCGCATTCACCGCGACACCGGCCTCGGTCCGCAGGTCCAGGTGCGCCGCGACGGGTGCCTGCTGGTTCTCGGGGAACTCCAACAAAGCCTTGTGGACGAAGGCCTCTTCGACCAGCACCTCGGTCAGCACCGACAGCGCATTGATGCCCGGGTCGAACACGCCCAGGCCGCCGGCATCCCAGATCCATTGCTGGCCAGGGTGCCAGTGGTGCACGTCTTCCTTCCAGGTGATGGTGCCGCCGGTCAGCGCGCGGCCCTTGAGCCAATCGCGCGCCGCGTCCACGCCCGCGGCGAAGCGCGAGTGCCAGGTCTGAAACAAGCTGCGACCGTGCCGCGCCGCTTCGGCCTGCAGCAGTGCAATCTGCCGCGTTGTCGCGGCAGGCGGCTTTTCCAGCATGACGTGCTTGCCGGCGCGCAGTGCGGCCAGCGCCGCGTCGAAGTGGGCGTTGGGCGGCGTGCAGATGGAGATGGCATCCAGCTCGGGCACGGCGGCCAGCATCGCCTCGACGCTGGTGAAGCTGGCCACGCCGTCCACGCTGGCGTTGCGGCTGGCGGTGGCCACCAGCTCGAAGCGCGGGTCGGCGGCGAGCGCCGGAATGTGTTGATCGCGGGCGATCTTGCCGATACCTACCAAGCCCAACTTCAATGCCATGTTGCTTCCAGAATTTTGATGTCGCGGGCGATGCGCGCTGCCCGCGTATACATTGCGCGCGGGCCGATGCCCCGAGGCACTTTCATCTTAAGGTCCGGTTAGACGGCGACCCGCGCAGCAGCGCTCACACTCATGACCGAAGCTCTGATCCATGCCCTTGTCGACGCCCACCGGAACGGCACCCGGCTGCGGGTAGCCGACTGGTCCGACACGGTGCGTGACGAAGCCGATGCCTATGCCGTGCAAGAGGGCGTGGCGGCCGCGCTGCGCTGGCCGCTGGACCGATGGAAGTCAGGTGGCGCCGGTGCGCAGGGGCCGTTCAGCCACTCGCCGGTCAACCCGGTCGCCGGCGCCGCGCTGCTCGGCATCGAAGCCGAGGTGGCGCTGCGCGTCGGCGCGGATGGCCTGCCGCAGGCCATGTGCATCGCCGTCGAGTTGGTTGCTTCGCGCTGGGCCGAAGGCCTGGACGCACCCGCCCTGCTGCGCATGGCCGACCACCAATCCAACGCCGGCCTGCTGCTGGGCCCGTGGCAGCCGTATCACGCGCTGGACTGGCGCCAACTGCCATGGTGCCTGGCGATGCCCGGTCAGCCGGACATCATGCATCGCGGCGGGCATGCGCTGGCCGATCCGGCCGGCGTGCTGCCCGCCTGGCTGGCGCACGCGACCCGGCACGGCGCCCCGCTGCGCGCCGGCACCATCGTGACGACCGGCGCCTGGGGCGGGTTGCATCCTTGGAGCGGCGAACTGCGCGGCACGCTGAGCTTCGAGGGCCTGGGCGAGTTCAGCTTTTCAGCAGCGGCGTGAAGACGGCGACGAAGGCCGCGATGTTGACGAGCACCGTCAGCCAATAGATCCGCCGGAACTCTCGCTTGGCGCTCTTGTGACGCAACAGGTGCTGGGCCAGCAGCGCGCCCGGCCAGCCGCAGGCCAGCGACAGCGCGTGCAGCGTGTTCTCGGCCACGCGCCAGCCGCCACGCGCCGCGGCGCGCTTGTCCAGCCAGTAGACGATGAAGGTGGCCATGCTCATCGCCGAGTAGGCGCCCCAGAACCAATTCGGCAGGCCCCACAGCAGACGGCTTGCCAGCACGAAACTCGCGAATGCCGGGATCAGCAACAGCACGCGGCCGTCGTCACGAGGCGCCTGGGCGGGTGGCGCGCGGCGCGGCTCGAGGCTTTGGACATCGAGCGCGCGCGGCTTGCGTTGGGCATCCAGGCCGGGCAGGTAGCTGAGACGCTCACCGACGAACGGGCGCTGCGCCCTCAGCCCGAAGGCCTTGATGTGCACGAAGAGCCGGGCGCCGCCGCCATCCGGCGTGACGAAGCCGTAGCCCTTGGCGTCGTCCCAGTGGGTCAGGCTGCCGGTTTGTCGCATGTCTTTCTGCCATGAAAAAGGCCTGCTTGCGCAGGCCTGTCATCATCCCTCAGCCTGGTTCACAGGCGCGGGGCTCAGCGGCCGAAGCCACCCTTGCGCGGGCCGCTCGGCGGGCGACGGTCGCCGAAAGCCGGCTTGGCGCCGAAGCTCGGCTTGCCACCAAAGCCGGGCTTGGCGCCGGGCGTGAAGGGGCGGTCACCGCGCGGTGCAAAACCACGGTCGTCACGGGGCTGGAAGCCGCGGTCATCACGTGGTGCGAAACCACGCTCGTCGCCACGCGGCTGGAAGCCTTCGGGGCGCGGCTGGAAGCCACGGTCGTCGCGCGGGGCAAAGCCACGGTCCGGCTGACCGAAGGGCTTGCCGGCACCATGTTGCGGGCGGTCATCACGACGGAAGGGCTTGTTGCCAAAACTGGGGCGGCCACCGCCAAAGTTGCCACGCGGGGCACGGTCGTCGAAGGAGCCGGCCGGGCGCGGCGGGAAGATGCGCGGCTCTTGCGTCTTGGGCTCCAGGCCCGCGATCTGCTCGACCGGGATCTGTTGCGTCGTGAATTGCTGGATGCGGCGGATCATCGACACGTCCTCGCGCATGCCCAGCGTGATGGCCAGGCCGGCACGGCCCGCGCGGCCGGTGCGGCCGATGCGGTGGACATAGTCCTCGGCCTTCATCGGCAGGCCGTAGTTGATGACGTGGCTGATGGTCGGCACGTCGATGCCGCGGGCAGCCACGTCGGTGGCCACCAGCACGCGCACCTGCTTGCTGCGCAGGGCCTGCAGCACGCGGTTGCGCTTGCCTTGCGGCATCGCGCCGTGCAGCGGGGCGACCGAGTGGCCGATCTCGGCCAAGCGCTCGGCCAGCCAGTCGGCATCGCGCTGGGTGCTGGTGAAGACGACGGCCTGGTCCATCTCCGGATTGGCCAGGATGGCTTCCAGCAGCTGGTCCTTGTGGTTGGGGTTGTCGGCCCAGTGCAGGCGCTGCGTGATGTTCTCGTGCGTGTCGGTGTGGTTGGCCACCTCGATGCGCTCGGGGTTCTTCAGCAGGTCCTGCGCCAGGCGGCCGACGTGGCCGGCAAACGTGGCGCTGAACATCACCGTCTGGCGCTCGGCCGGGGTGTTGCCCGCAATCATGGTGATGTCGTCGATGAAGCCCATGTCCAGCATGCGGTCGGCTTCGTCCAGCACCAGCATCTCGACATTGCCCAGCACGCACTTGCCGGAGTTGATGTGGTCGATCAGGCGGCCGGGCGTGGCGATCAGGATGTCCAGCGGGCCCATCAGCTGGCGGATCTGCAGCGGGTAGGGCATGCCGCCCAGCACCGTCGCGACCTTCAGGCCGGGGATGAAGCGGCCATAGGTCTGCGCGGCCTTGGCCACTTGCATGGCCAGCTCACGCGTGGGTGCCAGCACCAAAATCTTGGGGCCGTAGATCTTGCCCTTTTCGCGGCGGGTGTTGTCCGTGCCGCGTGCGGCCAGGATCTTCTCCAGCGCCGGCAGGATGAAAGCGGCGGTCTTGCCGGAGCCGGTGCGCGCCGAGACCATCAGGTCCTTGTTGGCGATACCGGCGGGAATGGCGAGCGTCTGCACGTCGGTGGCCGTCTCGTAGCCGGAATCTTTCACGGCCTTCATCACAACGTCGCTCAGGCCAAGGTTCTCGAAACTCATGTCAATCTTTCAGTCAAAAGCCCGTCCACGCCGCCGGTTGAGCGGGCGCGCAGGCGCCGGACGGCTTACAGCCGTCTGGCAGTCATAGTCGCTGGGAGAAAGCTCGTGTCGGGCGGCTCGGCTTGCCTAGGCAACGCCGGATGCGCCACGGGGGAACAGTCAAAGCGACGGCTTCATCGCCGCCGACCGATCCACGAGGGGTGTTCGAGAAGCCGCCATGATCGAAATCAATTCTGCGGGCCGAACGAGGTCAGAGGAGACGTACGAAGCTCGGTTGGAACCGAGCGAAGCCGCGACTGTAGCACGGCTCAGGGTTTTCACCAAATCACGCGGGCATCAGCTCGGCAGGCAGCCAGCCGCGCAGGCTGTTGAAGAAGGCCAGCCCCTGGGCGCGGGCCAGGTCGGCGCGCGTCAGCGGCGCTTCCTTGACGCGCCCTTGCGCCAGCAACTCGGCCCTCAGGACGCCGGGCAGGAGGCCGCTTGCCAGAGGCGGCGTCAGCCACTGGCCGTCGAGCTGCAAGGCCAGATTGCCGAAGCTGCACTCGGTCAGTTCGCCGGACTCGTTCCACAGGATGACGTCAAACGCCTCGGCCGCCTTGGCGAAGCCGGCATAGAGCTCGCGGCGCGTCGTCTTGTGGACGAGGAATTCAGCAGCCGGGCCCCGCGTCGCGATGGGCCGGTCGGCGAGTGCCAGCCGCACGGGCTCGGCCGTGGCTGCAAAGGCGGCCAGCGTGTGGGCGATCCGCCCTTCGCCGTCGCAGGTCAGGCGCAGCCGCCAGCTGCCCTGCCCATTCGCCTCGGCGACCGCCTTCAGCCGAGCGCGCGCCTCGGCCAGCGAGAAGCGCAAGCCGAAGTGCCGCGCGGTGCGCTGCATGCGGGCCAGATGGGCTTCACCGCGCAGCGCCACGCCGTTGTCCAGCCGCAGGGTCTCCAGTGCCTCGACGGGCGCCTCGGCACGGGCCAGAAAGCGCGACTTGGCGCGCCATTCGGCAATCTCGGCGGCGGGCGCGCTGTCCAGCGTGATGGCGCTGCCAACGCCGCAGGTCAGCACTTCGGCGCGGAACTCGACGGTGCGGATGGGCACATTGAACGTCGCCACACCGCCCGGCTGGATGAGCCCGAGCGCGCCGCAATACCAGCCGCGCGGCGTCGGCTCCAGCTCGCGGATGACCTGCATGGCGCGGACCTTGGGCGCGCCGGTCACCGAGCCACAGGGGAAAAGCGCCGCGAAGGCCTCAGCCAGCGACAGCCCGGCGCGGCTGACCGCAGTGACGGTGGAGGTCATCTGCCAGACCGTCGGCAGCGCATGCAGCTCGAACAGCCGCGGCACCCGCACCGTGCCGAGCTGGGCGACGCGGCTCAGGTCGTTGCGCAGCAGGTCCACGATCATCAGGTTCTCCGCCCTCTCCTTCTCGCTGGTGCGCAGATGAGCCTGCGCCGCCTCGTCGTCGACCCGGTCGCGGCCGCGCGGCGCGGTGCCCTTCATCGGCTGGGCGGCCAGCAGCCAGCTGGCCTTGGCACCGGGCACGGGGCGCCAGTCGAAGAAGAGCTCGGGCGACACGCTGGCCGCGCCGGCCTCGCGCAGGAAGAGGCTGAAGCCGCCCGGCTGGCTGGTGTGCAGGGCCAGGAAGAGCTGCGCCGCGTCAAGACCTCCTGCAGCGGCGCTCAGCCGCGTCGTCAGGTTGACCTGGTAGCAGTCGCCGGCGCGGATGTAGTCGCGGATGCGCTCGATGGCGGCGCTCGCATCGGGCTCGGCATCGCGCCAGCCGAGCAAGCCGGTATGAGCCACCGCCTCGTCGGGCCAGGGCTCGGGCGCCTGCTCGTAGACGGCGAACTCGGCCAACGGCGCCGCTGCAGGATGCGTCGACAACGCGGCGTCGAAGGCGGCGGCGGCCTCATAGCGCAAGCCGCCCAGCACCCAGGCGCCCGCGCGCGACGCCGCTTCGGCCTGGGTGATGACCGCCCTCACCTCGTCGTGCCGCGTCGCCCGCAACCAGCGCGACGGCGGCACGGACCAGCTGCCGCGCAGCCGCTCCCCATCCTCCCGCGCGAGCGGATGGCGTGGGAAGTCGAACGCCGCGTGGATCAAAGCGCCAGCAAATGCGTCCGGTAGTGCACTAGCTCGTCGATGGACTCGTGGATGTCCGCCAACGCGGTGTGCGCCTGGGCCTTCTTGAAGCCCTCCAGCGCCGACGGCTTCCAGCGCTTGGCGAGTTCCTTCAGCGTCGACACGTCGAGGTTGCGGTAGTGGAAAAAGCTCTCCAGCTCCGGCATGTAGTTGGCGAGGAAGCGCCGGTCCTGGCAGATGCTGTTGCCGCACATCGGGCTCTTGCCCTTGGGCACATAAGCTTTCAGGAAGGCGATGGTCTGCGCGACGGCATCGGCCTCGCTGATCGTCGAAGCCTTCACGCGGTCGATGAGGCCACTGCGGCCATGCGTGCCCTTGTTCCAGGCGTCCATCGCGTCCAGCGTCGCATCGCTCTGGTGGATGGCGAAGACCGGGCCCTCGATGCGCGTTGCGAGGTTGGGGTCAGTGACGACAACGGCAATCTCGATGATGCGGTCGGTGTCGGGATAGAGCCCCGTCATCTCAAGGTCGATCCAGATCAGGTTGTTGTCGCTGGAGGCAAGGGTGTCGGACATGTTGGGCTCGCTCTGAAGAGCTGCGAATTCTCGCAGCCTAAACTTCGCCCCATGTCTCCCACGCTGTTGTCCTTCGCGTTCGCACTTGCCCTCGCGGCCTCGCTGATGGTCAAGTTCTGGCTGTCCACGCGGCAGATCCGCCACGTGGCGGCGCACCGCGACGCGGTGCCCGCCGCCTTTGCCGGCAGCGTCACGTTGGCGGCGCACCAGAAGGCGGCCGACTACACCATCGCGCGCAGCCGCTTCGGCCTGCTGGCCCTGGCATTCAACGCCGCCGTGCTGCTGGGCTGGACGCTGCTGGGCGGGCTGCATGCGCTCAACGGCTGGGTGCTCGAACTGAGCGGCGCGCTGCCCGAGGGCTGGCGGACCATGGGCTACCAGCTCGGCCTGGTCGGCGCCTTCGTGTTGATCGGCTCGCTGCTGGACCTGCCCTGGGAGATGTGGTCGACCTTCAGGATCGAACAGGCCTTCGGCTTCAACCGCACGACGCTGCGCCTGTACCTCGCCGACATGCTCAAGGGCCTGGCCGTGGGCGTCCTGCTGGGCCTGCCCATCGTCGCGCTGATCCTGTGGCTGATGGGCGCCGCCGGCCCGCTCTGGTGGTTGTGGGCCTGGCTCGCCTGGGTGGGCTTCCAGTTGCTGGTCATGGTGCTGTATCCCACGGTCATCGCGCCGCTGTTCAACAAGTTCGAGCCGCTGACCGATGCGGCGCTGAAAGAGCGTGTCGAGCGCCTGATGGCCCGTTGCGGTTTCGCCGCCAAGGGCCTGTTCGTCATGGATGGCAGCCGGCGGTCGGCGCATGGCAATGCCTATTTCAGCGGCTTCGGCCCCGCCAAGCGCGTCGTCTTCTTCGACACGCTGCTGACCAAGCTCAACGGCGGCGAGGTGGAGGCCGTGCTGGCGCATGAGCTTGGCCATTTCAAGCACCGTCACATCACCAAGCGCATTGCCCTGATGTTCGCGATGAGCCTGGCCGGCTTCGCGCTGCTGGGCTGGCTGGCCGAAGCACCGGCCTTCTACGCGGGCCTGGGCGTGCGGCCGTCGCTCGGCGCGCCCAACGATGCGCTGGCCCTCATCCTCTTCCTGCTCGCCGGTCCGGTGTTCGGCTTCTTCGTCACGCCTCTGGCAGCCCACTTCTCACGCCGCGACGAGTTCCAGGCCGATGCCTACGCGCGCGCCCAAGCCAGCGGCGCCGCCCTGTCATCTGCGCTGCTCAAACTGCACGAGGACAACGCCGGCACGCTGACACCGGACCCGGTCTATGCGCGCTTCTATTACTCACACCCACCCGCTGCTGAACGCCTCGCCGCGCTCGCCACATGACTGACCTTTTGCTTGCCCAATGTGACCCCAAAGCCGCGCTGCTGGACGCCGACACGCGCGCCCGCATGCTCGCCGCTCTGCCCGGCTGGCTGCCCGACCCCGAGAACAAGCTGATCGCAAAGCGCTTCGGCTTCGCAAACTTCTACCAGACGATGGCTTTCGTCGACGCGGTCGCCGAGATCGCGCATGCGCAGGACCATCACCCCGAGTTGCACGTCGGCTTCGATGCCTGCACCGTCAGCTACACAACCCACTCGCGCGGTGGGCTGACGCTCAACGACGCCATCTGTGCGGCACAAGTGAGCGCCTTGCCCGAAGCGACCGCTGGATGAACAAGTTCCAGGCGCTGGACCTGGGACTGGTCGTGCGCGGCCACGGGCGGCACTACATCGTCGAGGACTCGAAAGGCGAGCGTTTCGTCTGTCACCCACGCGGCAAGAAGAGCGAGGCTGTCGTGGGCGACCAAGTGCGGTTTGCCGACTCCGGCGACGAAGGCGTCATCGAGGCCGTCGAGCCACGCCGCAATCTGCTGTTCCGCCAGGACGAGTGGAAGACCAAGAGCTTTGCGGCCAATCTCGACCAGCTGCTGGTGCTGGTCGCCGTCGAGCCGGTCTTCAGCGAATCGCAGCTCACGCGCTCGCTGATCGCCGCGGAGTCTGCCGGCATACGCATGGCCATCGCCCTGAACAAGACGGATCTGCCCGGCACCGACGCCGCCCGCGAGCGCCTCAAGCCTTACCACGCCATGGGCCTGAAGATGTTCGAGGTGGCGCTCAAGGCGGACCGCGAGGGCTCGCGTGCGACCCTGGACCCCTGGCTGGCCGGCCAGCGCACCTTCGTCCTGGGCCCCAGCGGCACCGGCAAGAGCACGCTGATCAACCTGCTCGTGAAGGATGCGCAGGCCCAGATCGGCGAGATCTCTCAGGCGCTCAACTCCGGCCGCCACACCACAACGACGACGCAGTGGTACTGGACGAACGACTCGCGCACAACCGCACTGATCGATTCACCCGGCTTCCAGGAGTTCGGCCTGCGCCAGATAGCCCCCGCTGACTTGTGGCGCTACATGCCCGACCTGCGCGAGCATGCCCATTGCCGGTTTGCCAACTGCAGCCACATCCACGAGCCCGACTGCGGCGTGCGCGCGGCCGTCGCGGCCGGGCAGATCAGCCCCGGCCGCTACCGCATCTACGGCGAGATCCTCGAAGAACTGCAACGCAAAAGCTGGTGATGCGCGGAACGCTGCTGACCGTCGGCGCCCTGGCCCTGCTGGCCGGCTGCGCCACCCCGACCATGCCGCCGCCCGCCGCCGAAGGCTGGCAGCCGCTGTCGCTGCCCGGCAAGGCGGTGACCCACTACAGCTGGACCGAGAAGGACGGACGGCCAGCACTGGAGGCCTCGTCCGAGCGCTCGGCCAGCATCTGGCGCAAGCGGCTGGACCCGGCGCTGCTCAAGGTCGGCGAAGTCAGCTTTTCCTGGTGGGTGCAGGGGCTGATCCCCGACGCCAACGTCGCGGACGTCGAGCGCGAGGACGCGGTCGCGCGCGTCATCTTCGGCTTTGGCGGCGACATCGACGCCCTGCCCCTGCGCACGCGCATGAAGTTCGAGCTGGCCCAGGCCCTGACCGGCGAGGTGCCGCCCTATGCGACGCTGATGTATGTCTGGGATAGCAAGCTGCCAGTCGGCACCGTCGTCGTCAACCCGCGCAGCGACCGCATCCGCAAGCTCGTCGTCGACTCCGGCCCGGGCGAGCTGCGCCGCTGGCGTGAACACCGTCGCGACCTGGCCGCCGACTTCCGCCTCGCCTTCGGCGAGACCGCCGGCCCGCTGCTGTCGATGGCCGTCATGACGGACAGCGACAACAGCCGCGCGTCGGCCCGCACCTGGTACGGGCCCGTCGAACTGAGGTGAGGCTTACTGCGGCCAACGCCGCTCGGGCGGCCGCAGCGACAGCGGCGCCGCGTCCTTCACTTCGCGCGCCTCGATGTCGACGACATCGCCAGCCGGTGGCTTGTGGCCGGCCCAGGGGTTCTTGTTGACGCGAAAGCTCAGGTTCGGCTTGCGGCCAGTCAGCAGGCGGACCAGCACGAAGGTGACGAAGCCCAGCACGGCGATCACGAAAAGGCCGAGGCCTATGAGGGCCCCGATGACGATCATCAGCAGGCGAAGCAGCGAACGGAGCAGGCGCATGGCCGGTATTTTGACCGGCTCAACCGCGTCCGACGAAAGGCATGCTCGTCGCCATGACGGTCATCGTCTGCACATTGGCCGACAGCGGCAGCCCGGCCATGTAGACGACGGCACGCGCGACGTCGTCCACATCCATGCGCGGCTCGACGGCGACAGTGCCGTTGGCCTGGGGCACGCCGCGCAGCATCTTCTCGGTCATCTCGGTGGCGGCATTGCCGATGTCGATCTGGCCCGCCGCAATGTCGAAGGCACGGCCATCCAGGCTCAGCGCCTTGGTCAGGCCCGTGATCGCGTGCTTGGTCGACGTGTACGGCGCCGAGAACGGCCGCGGCGCATGGGCGGAGATGGAGCCGTTGTTGATGATGCGGCCGCCGCGCGGCGCCTGCGTCTTCATCAGCGCGAACGCGGCGCGCGCGCACAGGAAGCTGCCGGTCAGGTTGGTGTCGACGACGGCGCGCCACTGGGCCACGGTCAGCTCGTCGATGGGCACGGGCGGCGCGCCCATGCCCGCGTTGTTGAAGAGCAGGTCCAGGCGACCGAAGCGCTCACGCAGCTGGGCGAAGGCCGCATCGACCTGGGCCTCATCGGCCACGTCGGCCGGCAGCACCAGCGCATCGGGCAGCGACTCGCGCAGGGTGGCCTCGCGCCGGCCCATCAGCGCCAGCGTCCAGCCCTCGGCCGCCAGCGCGCGGGCGACGGCCCGGCCGATGCCCGAGCCGCCGCCGGTGACGAGGGCCACCTTCATCTCAACGACCGGCCGGCGCCACCAGCGTGCGCTGCACCCAGCCGCTGAAGTTGGCCGCGTCGACCTGGACGAAACCGTCCTTGACCTCGCCGGTGGCCACGAGTTCATCGCTGCGGTTGAGCGTGGCGACGACCTTGCCGTCGCGCGATGGCGCCGCATAGACCTTCACGTTGGAGATCTTGGCGACCAGCATCTGGCCGGCCGGCACCGGCGCGCCCGCTTGAGTTGACGCGCCTGCGTTGGCATCGCCGGAGGCGCTGCCGGTGCGGATCAGGCTGCCCTGGTCGCGGATGGTCAGCACGATCTTGTTGAAGTTGTCGAGGAAGCTGGCCGCGATCAGCTTGCCCTCGGCCGTGCTGGTGTAGCCGCCCAGGCCGCCGATGGCACCGCCGCCGAAACCCCATCCTCCGATGGAGAAGTCCATCTTGCTGGCCTTGCCCTCTGCTGCGGCCACCTGGATGCTGGATCGCACGTCGGCGAGCAGCAGGCTGGTGGATGCGTCCTTGAACTTCAGGCCGCCGGCAATGGCGCCGAGCACCCCGAGCTTGCCGCCGAGGAAGCCGCCGAGGCCGCCACTGGTGTTGGCGCCGACCTGCACATTCGGCGTCATGACGAAGTCGGCTGCCTGCATCTGGCCCTTGCCGATGTTGGACTCCTGGCGCATCTCGCCGGCCGCGGCCAGCGAGCGCTCCTGCTGGATGTTCTGCATCGCCTGGCCCCGCTCGACGACGTCAAAGCAGCCCGACTGCTGCACCATCATGCGCAGCAGCGCGGCAGGCGAGCCCAGGCCGTAATGCGACAGGTGGTTCCAGCCATGCTGGGGCTCGGCCACCGCCAGCACGCCGAGCTTCTTGGAACACTTCTCGACAGTGGAACCGCCCCCCTCTGTCTGGGCCAGGACGGACGTCGTCAGGCCAGCCAGCATCAGCGCATACAGGGTCTTTTTCATCTCGGCAATCCTCCAGAAAACGTCGATTGTGCCCAGGCCAGGCAGCACCGGGCATCCCCAGCCCACACGAGCAAGGTCGCCTGGATCAGGGTCGCAGCACCAGGCGATGCACCGTCTCGCCCGGCAGGAAGGCCAGCGGTTCAGCCGCCAGCCAGGCGGCGTGGTCGCTGCGGTAGAAGGGCGACAAAGGATGGCCGCTCTGGCCGCCCGGGATGACGAGGATGCCGCGCTCCTCATGGCCGGGCGAGACCACCATGCGCTCGCTCTGGCCATGGCCGCGGTCGTGCACGCGGGGCATGTGGGCGTCGCCCGCCATGCCCTGCGAGGCCTGGTCCAGCCAGCGCGCGAGCGGCGGCACGGCGGCACTCAGCGGGTGGCGCATGCTGGTGACGTTCTCGGCGCCCCAAACGGCGGCGGCGAGGCTGCCATGCTTGGCGAGCAGTTCCCTGCGGCTGTCGAGCACGGCGCGTTGCAGCAGCTCGGGCCAGCTCTTGAATCCCGCCGGCAGGGTGTCGGGCCGGGCGGCCTGGATCAGCGCCCAGCCGGGCGTCTCGGGCACCAGCTTCAAGTCGCTGAGCTTGACGCCCTGGGCCTCCATGAGACCGGCCAGCGGCATGAACAGGCTGCCCAGCGTCTTCAGGCGGAACGCCCGCACGAGCAGGTAGCCGACCGCGTCGGGCCGCGCGGCCTCGGCGCTCTGCTCGACCTCGACGCGATAGTCGGCCAGGCCGTTGGCGGCGACGAAATCAGGGGTCAGGACTTGCTCCAGCAACAGCTGGCGCCAGCGCTGCAGGAAGAGCGCCCGGTGGTCGAGCTGGATGGCGTGCAGGCCCGCCTCGTCGAGCTTGTCGTGGGCGCGCAGGCCGTCGCGGATCTGCAGCCCGCGGGCGCCGAGGTCCCAGCCGCCATTGCCGACGAGCTTCATCGCCTCGCCGCCGATCATGCGTGCATTGGCCGTCCACAGCCGGCCGTCGGGCGGGTCGACGAGGCGCGGCTGCTCGGCAGCCGCCAGATAACCCTGCCAGCGTGAGCGGCCATCGCTCCAGTCCTGCGGGCGGTCGGGGTCGACGCCGCCGACGCGCCTTGGGATGGCGCCGATGACCGTCCAGGCGATGCGGCCGCTGGCGTCACCCACCACCAGGTTCTGGGCCGGCATGCCCGCGCCCGCGGCCAGCTGCACGGCCTCGTCGACGCTGCCGGCGGTTTCCATCTGCATCAGCCGCACATTCGCGCCTTCGCCGTCGTGCGCAACCCAGCGCAGCGCGTAGGCGTGGCCCGGCGCGGCGCGCTGCGGCAAGACGGGGCCCCATTCGCTTTCCAGCACGACATGGTCGACCGCCGCCTCGCCGGCCACCTCGATGCGCTCGACCACGCGCCGCAGCAGCCGCTCAGCCCTGCCTGCCAGGTAATGCGTGCCGGCCGCATTGAGCTTGAGCGTGACGACATCGGCCCAGTCGGACGTGGTGTTCGTGAAGCCCCAGGCCACGCGCCCGTTGCTGCCGACGAGCAGCAGCGGCGTGCCGGGCAGGGTCACGCCGGCGATGTCGTGGCTGCCGGCGCTGCCCTTCCATTTCATGCGCGTCTTGAACCAGGTGCCGGGCGAGCGCAGGCCGAGGTGCATGTCGTCGGCGACGATGGCCCGCCCCTCGGCACCGCGCGCGGCGGCGACGGCGAAGTTGTTGCTGCCGAGGCTGCTCGCATCCCGCAGGCTGCAGTCGCTGCAGGCCGTCCTGGCGGCGCGCAAGGCCTCGGGCATGGGGCTGGCCGGCAGCGGCACGGCGGTCACGCGGCTGTCGTCAAGCGCGGCCTGCCAGTCGGCGCTGTGCTGGGTCAGGAAGGCGTACCAATCGGCCGGCACGGCGGCGTGCAGCAGGCCCATGGCGATGTCGTCACGGCCCTGGGCGCCCTGCAGGTCGAGGTACATGCCGTAGCCGACCAGCAGGGTATCGGCCGCCGTCCATGCCTTGGGCACCTGGCGCAGCACGAAGTACTCGGGCGGCCGGCTGGAGAGCGCCGCGAGGCCGGCGTTGACGCCGCTCACGTAGGCGTCCAGCAGCGCGCGCTCGTCGGCCGGCAGCGCGGCCAGGCCGGCCTCGGCACGGTGGCGGAAACGGTGCAGGCGCCGCGCTTTGTCCAGCGGCAGCGCCTTCGCGCCCACCAACGCCGACAGCTCGCCCGCGGCGTTGCGCCGCATCAGGTCCATTTGGAAGAAGCGCTCCTGCGCATGCACGAAGCCCAGGCCACGCGCGACGTCCAGCCGCGTCTCGGCGGTCAGCGTCAGGTAGCCGCGGGCATCGCGCTGGGCTTCGACCGGCGCAGCCAGCGCGGGCAGCGCCCGCTCGCCGTCGAGCTGCGCCAGGCTGCCGCGCAAGGCCAGCCACAGTGCCAGGACGAGCAGCAGCACGAGCAGCAGCAGACCGCCCAGGATGCGCTTGAGCCAGGCCATCAGAAGGTCCCGGGAAAGCTGCCGCCGTCGAGCAGGATGTTCTGCCCGGTCAGATAGCCGGCCTGTGCGCTGCACAACATGGCGCAGATGGCGCCGAACTCGGCCGCGCTGCCAAAGCGCTGGGCAGGTATGGCCGCACGCCGCCTGGCCGCGACTTCGCCTTCCGCAAGCCCGGTCTTGGCAGCACCGGCGGCCATGGTCTTCCTCAGGCGGTCGGTGTCGAAGGCGCCCGGCAGCAGGTTGTTGATGGTCACGTTGGCGCCGGCCAGGCGCGGCTGGCGGGCCAGGCCGGCGACGAACCCGGTCAACCCCGAGCGCGCACCGTTGGACAGGCCCAGCACGTCGATGGGCGCCTTCACGGCGCCGGAGGTGATGTTGACGATGCGGCCGAAACCGCGCGCGGCCATCGCATCGACGGTGGCCTTGATCAGCTCGATGGGCGTCAGCATGTTGGCGTCCAACGCCGCGATCCACTGCTCGCGCCCCCAGTCGCGGAAGTCGCCCGGCGGCGGGCCGCCGGCGTTGTTGACGAGGATGTCGATCTGCGGGCAGGCGGCCAGTGCGGCGGCACGGCCCTCCGGCGTGGCGATGTCGCCGGTGACCGCGCGCACCTCGACGGTCGGGTTCAGCGCACGCAGCGCTGCGGCCGTGGCGAGCAGATCGGCCTCGCCGCGCGCCGTGATGACGACATGGGCGCCCTCACCCACCAGCGCCTCGGCGCAGCCGCGGCCCAGCCCCTTGCTCGCTGCGCAGACCAATGCCCAGCGGCCATTCAATCCCAGATCCATGTCAGCTCTCCGGCATCACAAGCAGGCGCGCATCATCGCGCGAGCCGAGGCCGACTGCCGCCGGTCACCGCCAGAACTTGCCGTCAGGGCCGACGATGGACACGTCGGTGAACTCCAGGCCGTTGTGCTCTTTCTCGGTGTAGTTCACCTGCAGGCCGCCGAGGTCGATGCGCGAGCCTTCAAGTGCCTTGGCGAAGGCATCGCGATTGATGTCCTTGCCCGCTGCGCGCTTCAAGGTCTCGACAACCAGCTTGGCCGCGGCAAAGCCTTCAAGCTGCGCCGGTGTCAGCTCGCCGTGGCCGGCCGCCTTGGCCAGGCCCAGGGCCTCGCGCACCAGCGGGTTGGCGGTGGAACGCTCGTAGGGGAAGAGCTGGGTCACGACGATGCCGCGGGCGTTGTCGCCGAGCGCCTTGACGAACTCGCTGGAGGCGTTGTTGGACAGCGTCGCAACGTGGGCCGTCGAGCCCGCGGCGCGCAGCGCATTGACGCCTTCGACGACAGCGTAGGCCGGGCCGATCAGGACGACCGCCTCGATGTTGGCCCGGGCGATGGCCTGCATGGTCGGTGCCAGGTCGGGCTTGTTGCGGTCGAAGCGCAGGTTGGACAGGGCGCGCAACTTGAGGTCGTCCAGGCCCTTGATCGCGCCCTTGCCGGCATCGTTGCCGAAGGGGTCGTTGACCTGCACGATGGTGATGCGCTTGACGCCGATGCCCACCAGGTGCTTGACCGCGCGCTCTGCCTCCTTTTGGTAGCTGGCGCGCAGGTGGTAGACCCAGGGCTGCGCCGGCTCGCGCAGGCTGATGGCCCCGGTGGCCGGCGCGATCAGCGGCAGCTTGTTCTCCTTGAGCACCGGCAGCATGGCCTCGGTGGGGCCGGTGCCGCGGCTGAGCATCAGCGCCAGCACACCCTGGCTGGCCAGCGACTTGGCCGCGGCTGCGGCGGTCGCCGGGTTGTATTTGTCGTCCTGGGTGAGGAACTCGATGTTCTGGCCGCGGATGCCGCCTTGGGCATTGACCGCGTCGAAGTACAAGCGCGCGCCTTCGGCGCTCTCGCGCACGATGCCGGCGACGGGCCCGGAGAACCCGGCCACCATGCCGATGCGCAAGCTGCCCTGGGCGAAAGCGCCATTCATTGCAATGGAGGTGGCAAATGACGCCAACAGGCCGACCCAACGCTTCATTGTTTTTCTCCTGGCCACGCGCCGGGGGACGCGATCTGGCGGCGGATTGTGGGGCCTGCCCCCCCGCTGGCAGGAGGCCCGTCGCCCCAGGAAAAACCCGGGCTTCACCGGCTCCGAATGCGCATTTCGACCGCTTTTGCCGGGCCTACACTCGGCCCGCCCTCGCGCGCCCTCATGCCGGAAAGCCACCTGTCACCGCCAGCCGTCCGACCGCCCCAGCAGCCCGCGCATCTGTTCGGCTGGCAGCGCAATTCGCTGACCTTCGCCGTCGTGCTGGCCCTGCTGCTCGGCCTGCTGCTGCCGACGACGGCCGTGCTGCTCTACGACGGCCAGAAGACGCGCGCGACGGCGATGGAGGACCTCAAGCGCGACCTCGCGCGCGCCACCGAGGTGATGGCGTTGTCGCTGGCCGAGCCGGTCTGGCAGGTGTCGCCCGACCTGGCCGACCCCATGGTCAAGGCGCAGATGGACGACCCGCGCTTCGTGTCGGTGCAGGTCGTCGAGCCGGCGTCGTCGGCGCCCTTCCTGTCGCAGCAGCGCCCCGGTGATGTCGACAGCGACCTGGTGCTGAGCCAAACCCGCCCCATCCAGCGCGACGGCCGCGAGATCGCCCGGCTCACAGTGCGCATGAGCGCGGCGCCGCTGCTGCAGGCCAAGCAGGCGGAGGTCTGGCGCACGGTCTGGCGCAGCATGCTGACACTGACGCTATCCCTCGTGCTGATGCTGTGGGTGCTGCAGCGCTATGTCATGCGCCCGATGACGGAGCTGACAGGGGCGGCCGAGGCGCTGGCCGCCGGCCGGCTCGACCAGCCACTGCACGTGGGCGGCGCCGACGAGATCGCCCGCGTGGGTGCGGCGATGGAACGCATGCGCCAGGCGCTGCTGTCGGCCTTCGAGGCGCTGCGCCAGCACAACGTCAACCTCGAAGAGACCGTGGCCCAGCGCACGGCCGAGCTCACGACCAGCAATGCGGAGCTGTCAGAGGCACTGCAGACGCTGCAGACCGCCCAGCGCGAGCTGGTGGAGTCGGAGAAGCTCGCCTCACTGGGCCGCCTGGTGGCCGGCGTGGCGCATGAACTGAACACGCCGCTGGGCAATGCGCTGACCGTCGTGTCGACGCTGGACGACCGCTACAAGCAGCTCGAAGCCATGCTGGCGGGGAACGTGCAGATGCGTCGCAGCACGCTGGAGGAGCTGGCGCGCGACACGCGGCGTGCCCAGGACATCCTGCAGCGCAACGTGCAGAAGGCGGCCGACCTGGTGCGCGACTTCAAGCAGGTGGCCATCGACCAAACGGCGGACTTGCGGCGCGACTTCGACCTCGGCAAGGTGGTCGAGGACATGCTCGTCATGGTGGAGCCCAGCTTCAAGCACACACCCTTCGTCATCAATACCGAGCTCTGCCACGGCCTGATGATGAACAGCTACCCGGGGGCGCTCGGCCAGGTGCTGACCAATCTGCTGATGAACGCCCTGCTGCACGGCTTCGAGGGCGTCGAGCGGGGCCGCGTGACGTTGCGCTGCGCGCCGCTGAACGACACCGAGGCCGAGCTCAGCGTCAGCGACGACGGCCGCGGCATGGACGAGTCAGTGCGGCGGCGCATCTTCGACCCCTTCTTCACGACCAAGCTGGGCACCGGCGGCTCCGGGCTGGGTATGCACATCGTGCACAGCATCGTGACCAATGTGCTGGGCGGCCAGATCGAGGTGAGGTCCACCCCCGGCGAAGGCACGCAGATGCTGATGCGCCTGCCGCGGATGGCGCCGCAGCGCGCCGGCGGCGAGGCGTCGCCGAGTTACTGAGAAGCCGCCGAGGCCGGGCCGGAGGTCGCCTCGACCGCAGCCGCCACAGCGGCCGATGCTGCCGCCGAAGCGGCGGCATCGGTGGATGCTGCTGGCGCCGGCTCATGGCTGCTGGAGATGCCATGCGATTCGCCGCTGAGGTCGATGTCGCCGCCGCTCTTGGTCAGGATGAACAGCGCCAGTGCGGCAAAGGCGATAAACGCGACGATCAACTTCCACATGCTCGTGTCTCCACAGGTTTGTACTGCGGCGGATTCTGCGGCTGCAGGCTGACGCTCAACTGAAGGCGAAGGCCGCGCTGGCGCCGCCCTCGGTGCTGTGGGTCAGCTCGTGGGCCAGCGTCGCGAAGTCGATGCGCAGCGCTGCCCAGTGGCCGGCCCGCCGCCAGCGCAGATGCAGCTCGTCCGCACCGCCGGGCTCGACCTGGAAGTCGCCACCGAAGGCCGGGTGGCGGTTGCGCAACCTGATGAGATCGATGAGGCGGCGCACGACCGGGCGCTCGCAGTCGCGGGCGATCTCGTCTTCGGCGTAGAAGTGGCGGTTGATGTCGCGACCGACCTGGGTGCGTGCCAGCAGGTCCATGTCGTTGTGACCCGCCAGCAGGCCGACGTAGTAGACCTGCGGCACGCCGGGCAGGAAGAACTGGATGGCGCGCGCCAGCAGATAGGCGGTCTCGTCGCCACCCATGGCGTCGAAGAAGCTGCAGTTGACCTGGTAGAGGTCGAGGTTGCTGGCGGCCGCGCCGGTGGCCAGGCGGCTCTGGCCGCCGCTGGCGGCGTGGATGCGCTCGACCAGCGCGTCCAGCTCCTCCGGCGGCACCAGGCCGGGCTGGGCGGCGCGGTCGCTGGCGTCGGCGCCGATGTCGATGATGCCGATGCCGTCATGGGTGTCGAGCACCGTCAGCGCATTGGTCGGGCGGATGCCTATCCAGCGCTTGAGCGGTGCGGCCGTCTTGAACGCGAAGGCATGCAGCACCAGCGGCGGCAGCGCGAAGTCGTAGACCCAGTCCACCTCGCGCGCGATCTCGATCTGGCGCTGGAAGTAGGCGTGGATCTCGACGAGGACCTCGATGCCGAGCGCCCTCGCCTCGGCGGCGAACTCGGCGATGAAGTCGAAGGTCTCCGGCATCATGAAACAGCTGGCACCCGCCTTCTTGATGGCATAGCCGGCGGCGTCCAGGCGCACCAGGCGGATGCCGTTGGCGGCAAAGGTCGCCAGGATGCCGGTGAGGTAGGCGCGGCCCTGGGGGTGGCGCACGGCGATGTCGATCTGCGTGGCGGTGAAGGTCGTCCAGAGGATGCGGCGCTCGCCGTTCTTCAGTGCGGCATAGGTCAGCGGCAGCCCGGGGCGCGGCCGGTAGACGGCCAGCAGGTCCCGCTCGCTGGCGCCGCCGGGGAAGACGGCGTCCAGCGTCAGGAACAGGCCCGCATGGGCCGAGGCCTCGCCCTTTGCCGAGTAGTCGAGGAACTGCGGCGACGCGCTGGACATGTGGTTGACGATGACGTCGGCCATCACATCCAGGCCCTCGGTCAGCGCCTTGATGTCGCCCCAGTCGCCCAGGCGCGGGTCGACCCGGGTGTGGTCGATGGGATCGAAGCCCGCATCCGCGCCGTCGATGGCATCGAAGAAGGGCAGCAGGTGGACGCCGCCGAACACGCCCTGCATTGGCGAGCCGGGGCCGCACAGCAGCGCCTTCAGGCGGCGTAGGTCGGCGCCGTCGCGCTGGCCGCCGAGGCGGTCGACATAGGTGATGAGTTGGACTTGGTTTTTCATGAGGACTTGGGCGTCTTGACCGCCAGCACGCACAGCGCGGCCAGGGCCAGCAACACGCCGGCCAGGCGGATGACGTTTTCGGGGCGGCCGCCGAGCAGGCTGTCGTAGACCAGCGGCAGCGTCACGGCCTGGATCAGCATCGGGATGACGATGAACATGTTGAAGATGCCCATGTAAACGCCGGCGCGCTCGGGCGGGATGCTGCCGGCCAGCAGCACATAGGGATTGCCCATGATGGAACCCCAGGCCAGGCCGATGCCCAGCATGGGCAGGAACAGCCAGGCCTGGTTGTCGACCCCGGTGATGCCGGGCAACGCCCACATGCCGGCCGCCGCGCAGACGAGCGCGAAAGCGTGGACCCATTTCGCGCCCAGCCGCTTGGTGAAGGGCACCATCGCGAACGCGGCGACGAAGGCGACGGCGTTGTAGAAGCCGCCGACCTGGCCGTTGAGCAGCGCCGCGTCGCGAAAGCCGCTGCTTGCCGGGTCGTCGGTGCCGAAGACGGTGGCGGCCAGTGTCGGCACGATATAGATCCAGTAGCACATCATCCCGTACCACTGGAACAGCGCCATCCACCACAGCCGCCGCATCACCGGCGGCATGTCGCGCAGCGCGGCCCAGATCTCGGCCAGCGCCGGGACGAAGCCATGGGGCAACGCGCGCAGGCGGGCGATCTCGGCAGCCGGCAGCGGCAGCTCGGGCACCTTGCGGATGGACCACCAGACCGTCGTGAAGGACAGCAGCGCGCCGAGCATGAAGGCCAGCGTCGTGACCACCGGGATGCCGTTGGCGCCCAGCGCGTCCTTGTTCATGCCGAAGAAGACCAGCAGGCTGGGCGTGAGATAGGCCAGGGTCTGCGCCAGGCCGGTGAAGGAGGCCTGGGTGAGGAAACCGCTGGCGTGCTGCTCCTCGCGCAGCCGGTCGCTGACGTAGGCGCGGTAGGGCTCCATGGTCACGTTGTTGGCCGCGTCCAGGATCCACAGCAGGCCGGCCGCGAACCACAGCGCCGGGCTGAAGGGCATCAGCAGCAGGCCCAGCGAACAGATCAGCGCACCGATCAGGAAGTAAGGCGTGCGCCGGCCCAACCGGTGTGTGGTGCGGTCGCTCATCGCGCCGATGAGGGGTTGCACGAGCAGGCCGGTGACGGGGCCGGCCAGCCAGAGATAGGGCAGGTCCTTGCCGTCGGCGCCCAGCATCTGGTAGATCGGGCTCATATTGGCCTGCTGGAGACCGAAGCTGAACTGGATGCCGAGGAAGCCGACATTCATGTTCAGGATCTGAGAGAAGGACAGGTGGGGCTTGTGCATCTCTCAGTCTTTCATTCGGCGTTCGCGGCCCATGCCGGGCATCAAGCCCAAGGCGACATGCGGCAAGAGAACACAGCCACAGAGGCACAGAGACACAGCGGGACCTTCATCCCGCTGCCTCTGTGTCTCTGTGCCTCTGTGGGCTTGTTTGGTTTTCATTCACTCACCGGCCGGCAGCGCGTGCACGGCCTCGCGCCAGGCGGCCAACGTGGTCGGGTCAGCCGGCAATGGGCCGCGCACGCCGCAGATCATCGCGGCGTAGCGGTTGGCCAGCGCCAGCGTGGCGCTCAGGTCAAGGCCCAGCGACAGGCCGGCCAGCAGCACGGCCGTGAAGCCGTCGCCCGCGCCGACGCTGTCGATGAAGTCGGGTTGCGCCACGCCCTGCCCTGCCGCCGACACCTGGCCTTGCTCGCCGTGCAGCGAGTAACCAGACGCGCCGCGCGTCACGACCAGGCGCTGCAGTGCAAAGCGGGCCATCAGCGCGGGCAGCGTGGGTCCGAACCAGCCGAGCAGACGGTCGAGTTCGTCCTCGTTGAGCTTGACCCAGTCGGCCAGCATCAGCGACTCGGCAGCCAGCTCCGGCGTGTCGCTGCCGGGGCGCAGGTTGAGGTCGAGCAGGCGCAGCCCGGACGCACGTTTGACCGTGGCACGGATGGCCGCGCGCGACACGGCATGGCGCTGGGCGAGGCTGCCGAAGTAGACGATGCCGGCGCCTGCCGCCGCGGGCGTTTCGAGATGGTCCCAGGCCGCATCGGCATGGATCTCGAAGCGGTGGCCGCTGCCCTGGTCCTCGTGCACGCTGACGCGACCAGTCGCACGGGTCGCGTCGCGCTGGATGCCGTCGACCGCCAGGCCGAAGCGTGCAGCACTGTCCAGCACAAGCCGGCCGGCTGCGTCATCGACGCCGATGCGGCTGACGAAACGCACCGGCGCGCCGAGCGCTGCCAGCGAGCGCGCCACGTTGAAGGGTGCGCCGCCAGCCACCGAGCCGTCATGGAACTCGTCCACGAGGGCTTCGCCGATCACCAGGACGCGCGCCATCAGAAGCTGTAGCGCAACGAGGCCTTCACGGTGCGGCCCGTGTAGGCGCGCGCGGCGCCGCGGCCGTCGTTGCTCTCGGTGTAGGCCAGCTCGTTGAGGAGGTTGTTGGCCGCCAGCGAAAGCGTCGCACGGTCGGTGAGCGCATAGCTCGCGAACGCGTTGACGACGGTGTAGGCCGGCAGCGTGATCGTCAGCGGGCCGGTCGGGCCGTCGTCCTGGCTCTTGGTCGTGCCGACGATGCCGACGCCGACGGTCAGCGCATCGCCGATGTAGGCCGTGGGCGTGAGCTGGTAGACCAGCTTGGCCTGGCGCTTGGGTGCGCGGCCATCGGCCTGCTTGGCGTCGGTATAGGTCAGGCCGCCCACCAGGTTGAAGACACCCAGGCGGGCCGAGGCTTCCAGCTCCAGGCCCTTGCTGCGGTAGCTGTTGGCCCGGGCGACGATGGGGTTGGTCGTCACGTCGACATTGACCTCGTCGGTCTTGGCATGGAAGAGGGTCGCGAACAGGCTCATGCCGCCGCCGCGGATCTTCACGCCGGCCTCGGCCTGCTTGACCTGGTTGGTCGGGATGGTGGGGCTCTTGCCGTTGACGAGGTCGGGGTTGTTGAAGAAGGTGATGCGGTCGGCGTTGTAGGCGGCACCGTCGGAGTAGCGGGCGAAGACGGACAGGTCCTTGCTCAGCGCGTAGTTGCCGCCCAGCGAATAGGACGTGCGACCGAAGTCGTAGTCGATGGCGTTGGGCCGCGTCAGGTCATAGCTGATGCCGGCGTTGGACTGGTAGTAGGCGCCACTGGCCTTCTGGTTGTCGCGGCGTAGGCCGATGTCGGCCGACAGCGCGCCCGACTCCAGGTTGAGCACCACATAGGGCGCGTTGGTCGTGTACTTGCTGTCCTGGGTGTTGCTGCAGCAACCACCGAAGCCCGGCGAGCCGTTGACGACGCCGGGCACGTTGAGCACGCGGGCGCCGCTTTCGTGGGCCGACAGCGAGTACTGGTTGAAGTTCCACGTCAGGTCGAGCTTCTGCACCGAGGTGTAGAGGCCGGCGACGGCGCTGAGCTTGGCGGCGCCGCCGAGGTCGAAATCGCGCGAGAACTTCAGATCGTTGGCCATCAGGCCGGCGTTGTCGACCCGGGTGTTGAAGACAACGGCGGTGAACCTGTTGCCCGTGTAGGCCGCGCCGGCGCCGGGGCCGGTCGCAAGCGTCGTGCCGGCCGGTGCGGCGGACACGTCGTCGCCGGGGAAGATGCCGATGAAGCGGCCCGAGTTCTTGCTCCACGAGAACTTGTTCTGCAGCCGGAAGCCGCCACCAGCGTCGAGGTCGACCTCGGCGCCGAAGGCATCGCTCTTGGCCACCAGGCCGTCGCGGATATTGCTGCTGGCGCGGCCGTTGGTATTGGTCAGCGTGTTGTCCAGCGGCCAGGCAGCGTTGTAGAAGGCAGCGCGGCGCGGGTCCAGGCCGGGGATCTGCTGGATGCTGCCATTCACATAGCGCACCGGCGTGGGCATGAAGCTCGGGCTGCGGTCGTCGAGGTGCTTGAAGCTGAAACGCACATGGCTCTTGCCCTCCAGCTCGAAGGTGACGTTGCCGCGGACCTGCCCACCGTTCTCGGTACCGTCGGCGCCCTCGCGGCCGCCATCGCCGACGCGGTAAAAGCCGCCGATGTAGAAACGCGTCTTGGGTGCCAGGCGGCCGCCGTAACCGATGTCCACGCGGGTCTGGTCGAAGTCCAGCCCTTTGGTCAGCTGGATGCTGCCGCCCTGCTCCAGGCCGGTCTTGCTGATGAAGTTGATGATGCCGCCCGGCGCGCCGGTGGCCAGCAGCGCAGCTGAGCCGCCGCGCACGACCTCCAGGCGCTCGAAGCCCGCATCGGCGCGCATCCAGGTGTCAGGCGTGGCGAAGGCGACGTCACCGAACTGCAGCACGGGCAGGCCGTCTTCCTGGAACTGGATATAGCGCGCGCCGCCGGCCGAGACCGGGATGCCGCGCACGGCGACATTGGCATTGGACTCGCCGCCGCTGGCCTCGGCGCGGATGCCGGGCACGCCGCGCAGCAGGTCCGTCGAACTGGCGGCGGTGACGGCCGCCACGCCTTCGCTCTCGATGGTCGAGATGGCGACGCTGGAACGCATCTTGGACTTGGCCGACGAAGCGCCGGTGACGACGACCTGGTCGAGCTTGAGGCCGTCAGCGGTCTCGCTGGCCGCCTGCTGGGCCTGGGCGGTGGCCGCGCCGAGCAGCGCCAGGGCGATGGCGGAGGCCACTGGCCGGCGGGCGAGACGGCGGCCGTATGGAAGGGCGTGGGGCGAGGCGGGGCGGGTCATGGTGTCTCCTGGGTTCGTGTGTGCAAGCCTTCTGCGAGGCAGACCGTGCCGGCACCGCTGGGCGCCGATCCGTGCCGTCATTCTGCGATCCGAAACCCATCTTTGCAATCGATTGCAGCTTGGTGTTTACACTTAGCAAAAGCCTCGCATGTGGGAATCATGAAAACGATTGCTCAGGCGCCGGCGCACGGCGGAGAAGAGCCGGAAAGGGATCAGGCGGCGGTGCCCGGCGCGCTCTGGCGCAGCTTCAGGTAGACCGGCAGGGTGCGTGGGCCGGCGCGCTCGCCGCGCAGCTGGCCAAGCAGGGCTTCGACCAGTTCCGCCCCCGCCTCGGCGACCGGCTGATGCACGGTCGTCAGCGGCGGGTCGCAGTAGGCGGCCAGCGGCATGTCGTCGTAGCCGATGACGGCCACCTCCCCTGGCACGCTGCGACCGCTGGCGCGCAGGGCCTGGATGGTCAGCAGGGCCAGCACGTCGCTGCAGCAGACCACGGCATCGAAGCCACGCTCGGCCGCGCAGAAGGCCTGCAGCACGCCGGTGGCCACGCCCGGCTCGAAAGGCGCGGCCACTTCCCAGCGCGGGTCCACGGCCACGCCCGCCTCGCGCAGGGCCTGGGCATAGCCCTGGCGGCGCAGCCAGACCTCGGGCAGGTCGGCGTCGCCCACGAAGGCGATGCGACGCCGGCCGAGCTGCAGCAGATGGCGTGTGGCCAGCGTGCCGCCGAGCACGTTGTCGCCACCGACGCTGCAGTAGAGCTGCTGCGGCATCTCCCCGCCCCAGACCACCAGGGGCAGCTTGCGCGCGGCCATCTCGTTGAGCTGGTCGTGATGACGCCACTGGCCGATGAGGACGACGCCGATGGCCTTGCCCGAGTCGAACCATCGCGAGGCCAGGTCCAGGCGTTCGGCGTCCACCCGCGACAGCAGCATGTCGTAGCCGCGGTCGGTCAGCGCATCGGCAATCGAGCCGACGAGGGACAGGAAGAAGGGGTCGGAGATGTGCTGCCGCGACGCGGCGTCATAGGGCACGACGACGGCGACCGTCCGGTTCTCCTGCAGGCGCAGGTTGCGCGCGCCGAGGTTGATCGAATAGTTCAGTGATCGGGCCAGCTCGGCCACCCGCTCGCGGGTCTGTGCGTTGACGAGCTCGCTGCCGTTGAGCGCGCGTGAGACGGTGGAGACCGACACGCCCGCCAGGCGCGCGATGTCGACCATCTGCAACCGCCGCTGCTCCTGGGCGCTGCTGTCGGCGGCATCGGAGGAAGCTTTGGATTTGGGCATCGACGGCATCGTACGCAAGAGCCCCCAACGCATCGCCATGGAGGCCGTGCGACGGCAAGAAAAAAGGCCGGCGATCGCCGGCCTTGCGTCCTGAGAGCGAGACCCCGCAGCGTGCTTGCTGCGGGATCTGCGCCGGGGTCAGTCCTTGGCGTAGATGTCGACGTCCTTGGTCTCGCGCACGAACAGCACGCCGATGACCAGGGTCATCACGGCGATGACGATGGGGTACCACAGACCGTGGTAGATGTTGCCGTTCTGGGCCACCATCGCGAAGGTGATGGAAGGCAGCATGCCGCCGAACCAGCCGTTGCCGATGTGATACGGCAGGCTCATCGAGGTGTAGCGGATGCGGGTCGGGAACATCTCGACCAGCATGGCCGCGATCGGGCCGTAGACCATCGTCACGTACAGCACCAGGATGAACAGGATGCCGATGACCAGCGGCACGTTGGCCTTGGACATGTCGGCCTTGGCCGGATAGCCGGCGGCGGACATTGCGGCGCCCAGATCCTTCTTGAACGCGGCGATGGCCTTGACGCTGGCTTCGTCGAACTTGTGCTCTGTCAGCTTGCTGGCGGTGGGGACGGCGATCTCCTTGTCACCGACGCGCACGACGGTGGGAGCACCGGCGGGAGCTTCAACGGTCTCGGAGCTGGCGGACGAGCCGGCCAGTGCGCGCTTGGCGATATCGCAAGCACTGGTGAAGTCCACTTCACGCGCAATCGGGCTGCCCTGGAAGGAGCAGCTGGCGGTGTTCGTGCTCAGCGTGACCTTCTGGGTCTCCTGGGCCTTGGCAAGGTCCGGGTTGGCCGCTGCGGTCAATGCCTTGAACAGCGGGAAGTAGGTCACTGCGGCGAGCAGCAGGCCGGCCATGATGATGGGATTGCGGCCGATCTTGTCCGACAGCGTGCCGAAGAAGACGAAGAACGGCGAACCCAGGATCAGCGAGATCGCAATCCAGATGTTGGCGCTGGCCGGTTCGACCTTGAGCACCGACGTCAGGAAGAACAGCGCGTAGAACTGGCCCGTGTACCAGACCACACCCTGGCCGGCCACCAGGCCGAAGAGGGCCAGCAGCACGATCTTCAGGTTCTTCCACTCACCGAAGGACTCGGTCAACGGCGCCTTGGAGGTCTTGCCCTCGGCCTTCATCTTCTGGAAGGCGGGCGACTCGTTCATGCTCAAGCGAATCCACACCGAGATACCCAGCAGCAGGATGGACACGAGGAAGGGAATGCGCCAGCCCCACTCGCCGAATGCCTGCTCGCCCATCAGGGTACGCGTACCGAGAATGACCATCAGCGACAGGAACAGGCCCAGCGTCGCGGTGGTCTGGATCCAGGCGGTGTAGGCGCCGCGCTTGCCGTGCGGTGCGTGCTCGGCCACGTAGGTGGCCGCACCGCCGTACTCGCCGCCGAGGGCCAGGCCCTGCAGCAGGCGCAGGATGATCAGGATGACCGGAGCGGCAGCGCCGATGGTCGCGTAGGTGGGCAGCACGCCGACGATGAAGGTCGACAGGCCCATGATCAGGATGGTGACCAAGAAGGTGTACTTGCGGCCGATCATGTCGCCCAGACGCCCGAACACCAGCGCGCCGAAGGGGCGCACGATGAAGCCGGCAGCAAAGGCCATCAGCGACGCGATGAACGCGGCGCCGGGCTCAAGGCCCGCGAAGAACTGCTTCGCGATGATGGCCGCGAGCGAACCGTAGAGATAGAAGTCGTACCACTCGAACACCGTGCCCAGTGAGGAAGCGAAGATGACCTTCTTTTCCTCCTTGGTCATCGGCGTCGCGGCCGTCGAAGTCGCAGTTGCCATTGATAAGTCTCCGTCTGTAGTCGACCGCCCCACGCCGGGGCCGTCCTTGGGCAGACTATTCACAATGCCTCTGACCGTGTTCTGACGCGAGTCTGAATCGAGGCTGACAAACTCCGCTGAAACCCGCAGTCAGCATTCCTCAATGCGGGAATCCAGGGTCGTCACGGGTAAGTCCCGAGTCGGGTTGTGACCGCAGTTGACTAGAGCCGGCCGCCGCAGCGTGAACAGGCGCTAATGCCGACGCGCGACACCAGGACGCGGGCGGCCGGCTTCTTCCCAGACGCCAGTGCGGAACCAGGGGTCGCCTTCGAGCGCGGCGCGCAACATGGGCAAAGCGTCCTGGCCCCAGAACAAACGACCGTCGAGTTCCACCGTCGGCACGCCGAACACACCGAGCGCGAGCGCGGCCTCGGTCTCGCTGCGCAGCCGCTGCTTGGTGGCGTCGGCGGTCGGGTCCTGCGCCGGCGCCAGGCGTTCGGCCAATGCAGCCAGGCGGGCTGCATCGCCTGCATCCGCGCCGGCGCCGCGCCAGACGTGGTGGAAAAGCTGCTCGACGACCCAGCGCCCAGGCGTGTCGCCAGGCTGCCCCTCGGGTGCCGCGCAGGCCCAGGCCAGGCGCAGCAGCGGCAACGGGTTGAAGGGGTGCTGGGCCGGCGGGTCCAGCACCACCCCCTGGCAGTGCGCCAGCCAGGCCACCTGGCGGAAGGTCCAGCGGCGCTTGCCCTCAATCTCCGCCGGCCCTTTCTGGCCCAGCGCCTGCAGCAGGGCCGCAAAGAGGATGGGCCGGTACACGACCTCGACGCTGTGCCCCGCCAACGCCTCCGGCAGCGCCTCGAAGGCCAGCGCCGCATAGGGCGAAATGGGGTCGAAGTAAAAGGTCAGCTGTTTCACGGGCAGCCTTGTACGTTCGTTGCCGGGCCGAGCCAGACGCCGCGGCGCTGCAGTTCGGCACGGCGCGGCGGCAGTTCGTCGAGAACCTGGCGCTGCACGGCGTCGGACGCGCCGCCCCAACCGGCGATCTCGTCAAGGCTGCGCGCGCAGCCCCGACACCAGCCGCTGGCCGAATCCACCTGGCAGACGTTGATGCAGGGCGACTTCAGCACGGCAGCGTCACTGGACGACATCGATGACGGGCGCGCCGGTGAGCCTTTCCAACTCGGTCGGCGTCAGCTTGAACACGCCGTTCGGATGCCCCGCCGCGGCCCAGATGATGTCGAAGCGGAACAGCTCGCGGTCGATGAAGAGCTGCGGCGCCGCATGGCCTTCGCTGGGCGCAAAGCCGACAGGCGAGACGCCACCGATGGAAAAGCCGGTGCGCGCCTTGACGAAGTCGGCGTCGGCACGGCCCAGCGAACCAGTGTGGGGCTTGAGCTTGGCTTCGTCGACGCGCCGGTCGCCGGAGGTGATGACCAGCACCGCCCCGGCCTCATCGCCGTCGGCCTTGCGGCGGAAGACCACCGATTTGGCGATCTGGCCCAGCGTCACGCCCAACGCGTCGGCGGCTTCCTGGGCGGTGCGGGCTGCGACCTCCAGCCACAGCGGCGGGTTCGGGTGGGCGCTGGCGGCCAGTGCCGCGCTGACACGCTGGAAGCCTTCGGGTCGGGTATCGCGAGGCTCGCGGGGATGGAGTTCAGACATGGCCGCGATTGTGTCGCGGCTCAGTCGCGGTGCCCGTCCTTGTCTTTGTCCTTGCCTTTGTCCTTGCCGTGGCCCTTGCCATGGCCGCCCTTGTCTTTGTCCTTGCCATGATCCTTGCCGTGATCGTGGCGCACGTGGTCGGGATGGCTATAGCGCTGCTGGTACCAATCCTCGCGGACGAAATAGACCGGCATGCCACAGGCGTCGTAGCGCCGGCAATGCTTGGCCCAGTTCTTCTGGTGACCGGGCGGGATGCGCATGTAGACGGGCTCGACATGCACCGGGCGGCGCTGCACCCAGATGGGCTCACGCAACACCACCGGCGGCGGCGCGTTGCCGATGTCGATGCGGCCGTAGAAGCCGGGCTGGCCAATCTGCACCGACACGCCGATATCCGTGGCCTGCACGGTGCCGGCCAGCAGAGCGGCGCTCAAGCCGAGGACGATTTTGTTCATGATGTTTCCTTCACGCGGGTTAGGCCCGGCAGCTGCGCCGATCCTCGTTACGG
Source organism: Roseateles sp. (assembly GCF_052436255.1). GTDB lineage: Bacteria > Pseudomonadota > Gammaproteobacteria > Burkholderiales > Burkholderiaceae_C > Pelomonas. The sequence goes on from NZ_JBQVNP010000006.1 coordinate 31,604, forward strand.
CGCTGTGCCTGCCTGGCACTGTGCCGATTCGACCACGTGCGCGGGCTCTGCGGTCAACGGCAGGAACAAGGGGTTGGCAACGCGCACGGGGACCACGTCCAGCCTGGCACCGAGCACCGTGTAGCCCTCGTCCCCGTGGCCGGCGCTGCGCCAGCCCACCAGCCCGGGGGCACGGTGCAGGCGGAACTCGAAACCGATGTCGGGCGCCCTTTCATCGGACGGGGGGTTGGCCCGGTAGGCCAGGCCGCGCACTTCGGCGCCAGGGCCGTCGAGCAGTTGAGTCATGGCGCCGAGGAGGCAGCCGTCGCCAAGGATGTCGAGAAAATAGCGGTCCGTCTCCAGGCCGGGCTTGAAGCCAGGCGCGGCCGGGTCGATGCACGTCCCGGTCAGCTTGCGCGGTGCAGGCGTCGTCACGCCGCTGGCGAGATCATGACAGTCGCCGTGGTCGAGATAGGACAACCGCGCACCACGCAGATTGAAGGCCGGCAAGGCGGCGTCGTGGCTGGCCTCGCCCAGGTCGACGAGCAGGGCACCGCTGCCGCCCAGCACTTCCAGCCGGCCGCCCTTGATGACGACTGCCGCGTTCTCGTCCACCCCCAGGCCGAGACGCAAGCCCAGGGCCCGCATGGCCGGCAACATGCGGCCGATGCGTCCGCGCTTGAGGAAATGCTGGTCGATCAGCAGCGCCGGGTCGACGAAGCCCAGACCCTGGTCGTACTCCCGCCCTGCGCGCCATTGACCCTTCAGCACGGCGAGGTTGTCCATCGCGTCACGGAACATCAACCGGCTCATGATGGCGGCGCCCGCGCTGGTGCCGGCGACGACGCCGCCCGCCGAGAAGACCGCATGTATCGCGCCCAGCATGGCCGTTGGCCGACCCGCCGGCTGCAGCGTGTCGACGATGAACTCCTGGGAGCCCCCCGAGAAGAACACCGCATCCGATGCGGCGACGCGCGCAATCAGCGCTTCATCGCGCAAAGCGGCCTGCAGGTCGACGCCTTCGAGATGCGGCGCCACCGGAACGACGTGGGCGCGTGCGCCGCAGCGGTTCAGCGCAGCGACGATCTGGGCTGCGACGCGCTCCGGGTCGGCCGCCGCCGTCGGGAAGACGGCGATGGCGGCGCCAGCACCGCCGGCCTCGTCGACCATGCGCTGCCAGACGGCGTCGCTCTCCGCTTTGAGCGCGCCGCCGATGACAATGACGGTGCCGGCTTGGGTTGGGCTGGGCAAGATGGTCGCTGAGCCCGGCGATGGGCCGGACTTGCTGGATTCACAAGGCCGTCATCTTGGCAGGCAAGGGCGCCGCCGGACACCGGGGGAGGCCCGCAGAGAAGCAAGCCTCGTGACCAAACGATGCAGGCGCGTCACCAATCCAGGCTACTGCGGCGCCGACGCGGCAGGCACTGAAGCCGCCGAAGCCGCGGCCGCTGGCGCCGTCGGCGCCTGGCGCGGCGGCGTCCAGCCGCCGTACAGCGGCATGGGCAGGCGCACCGGTGTGATGTCGAGGTAGAGGTTGGTGACGGTGAACTGCTCGCCGCCGAACTCCTCGGTGCTCCAGCCCAGCGAGTCCGAGCCCTTGTAGATGCGGAACAGGAAGCCGAGCTCGCCGAGCGGGTCGTTGGTGCGCGGCAGCACGTCGAAGGCCAGACCCTTGACCTCCCGGCGCACGCTGTCGATGAGCCGGCTCATGGCGCCCGAGATGGTCGAGTCGCCCAGCATGTCGAGATGGAAGACGTCGTCGGTGTAGTAGGGCTTGAAGTTGGGTGACTCGGCGTCGTGCACCTCGCCGCGCAGCTTGGGCGCCGAGGGTGTCGTCGAGCGCGCACGCATGTGGAAGCGGTCGCCGTGCTCCAGGTAGGAAAGCCGGGCGCCCTGCACATTGAAGGCCCCCAGCGACGCATCGCTCTTGGCCTCGGTCAGGTCGACGATCAGCGCGCCGCGGTCACCGACGATCTCGATGTCGTCGCCCCGGATGACGGCCGCCGTGTTCTCATCCACGCCCAGGCCCAGCTTGTAGCCCTTGGCCATCATGACCGGGATCATGCGACCGAAGCGGCCGCGCTTGAGGAAGTGCTGGTCGACGAACAGGTGCGGGCCGACGAAGCCCAGGCCGCGGTCAACCTGCTTGCCGTCGGCAAAGCGGCCCTTGAGCACGTTCATGACGCTGGGCGCGTCGCGGAACATGATGGTGCTCATGATGGCAGCACCTGCGGAGGTGCCGGCGACGACGCCGCCCTTGCGGTAGACATCCCAGATGGCTTCCAGCATCGGCGTGCTCTGCCCGCCGGGCTGCAGCACGTCCACGATGCGCTCCTGCAGGCCGCCGGTGAAGAACACGCCCTTGGCGGCCTTCACCTTGGCGATCAGCGCGGGGTCGCGCACGACCTTGGTCAGATCCACCCAGGAAAACTTGGGCGCCACCGGCAGGGCCTCGGCGACGGCCCCGCGGCGCTGCAGCAGATCGACGACCTGCTTGGCGCTGGCTTCCGGGTCCTCGCTGGCGGTGCCGAACACGACGAAGCGCGCGCCCTTGCCGCCGGCCAGCTGCACGACGCGCTGCCAAACCTCGTCGTTGTCGGCCTTGAGCGCGCCGCCGATGGGCACGGCATAGCCACGGATCGGGGGCTCGGCATCCAGGACCGGCAGCAGCGCGGATTCAGCCCGGGCCGGCTTCGCTGGCGTCGGCGCAGCGGGGCGCGCCGCCGCCGCCGGAGGCGTTGCACGCGGCTGCCGACTGCTCTGCGCCGATGTGCTGGCGGCCGGTGTCGTCGGGGGCGCTGCCTGCACGCCCATCGCCACGGCCATGGCCGCCAAACCCGCCCAAATCCTTGCCCTCATGCCCACAACCTCCTTGGTCCGTTGTGCACATGATGACAGAGGCCGGATGACGACCCGCCCCTAATTCGAACCACGAACGGCGTGGTGCGAGCGAGACGAATGCCGGCGCGCGAACCGGCAGCTAGCGCCCCCGTGCATAGACTCGCCCGAACCACCGGAGTGTGCTCATGCGAACCCCCTGCCCGTCTCGAATCGCCGCCGCTGCGGCCCTGCTGGTCGCCGTTTTGAACGCCCAGGCACAGTCCCAGTTGGAGCGCGTCGAAGTCACGGGCACGGCCATCAAGCGCATCGACGGCGAGACGGCGCTGCCGGTGCAGGTCATCACGCGCGGCGAGATCGACAAGGCCGGCGTGACGACGGCGGCCGAGCTGATCGCCCGCATCAGCGCCAGTGCCAACAACATGACCGACGGCGGCAGCGTGGGCTACGGCGGCTTTCGTGACCAGATGGGCTTGAACGCCGCCAACCTGCGTGGGCTGGGCGTGTCGTCCACGCTGGTGCTGCTCAACGGCCGGCGCATGGCCAACTTCGCTTCGCCCGGCGACGCTGCCGGCGTGGACCTGAACAGCATCCCCGCCGCAGCCATCCAGCGCGTCGAGATCCTGCTGGACGGCGCCTCGTCGCTATACGGCTCGGACGCCATCGGCGGCGTGATCAACTTCATCACGCGCAAGGACTTCAGCGGCGTCGAGGTCTCCGCGCTGGTCGGTGACACCTCCGAAGGCGGAGGCGGCAAGCGCTCAGCGACGTTGGCCGGCGGCGTCGGCGACTACGCACGCGATGGCTTCAACGTCTTCGCCGTCGTCGATATGCAGAAGACCAGCAGCCTCAACGCGTCGCAGCGCAAGTTCATCAAGGAACTGGACATCCCGGGCCGCCTGCCAGACCTGCTATCCAGCGCGGGCTTTCCGGCCAACATGATCCTGTCGAGCTACCAACGCAACACGCTCAGGGCCGAGGGCTTCAGCAGCAACGGCAAGACGGTCATCAACTCGCGCACGGTCAACGCCGCTGCCGCGACCGGCTGCAACCCGGCGACCGGGACGCTGTACCTGCCCGACGGCATCGGCGGCGCGGACGGCTGCACCTACGACTACATGCGCGACATCGAGCTATATCCAAAGTCGGACAAGAGCAGCGTCTTCGGCCGCGGCGTGCTCGACCTCGGCAGCGGCCACCAGGCTTTTGCCGAAGTCTCCGTCGCGCACGCGCGCACCTTCTATACCGGCACCCCCAACCGGGTCGATGCCGACGTCGACGTCTCGCGCGTCGCCGTGCTGGCCAACAGCGCTCTCAACGACCTGGACGCCGACGACGAGCAGCGCCTCATCACGCTTCGAGTTCGGCTGGTGGAAGCCGGCCTGCGCACCAGCGAGCTGGTGTCCACCACCAAGCGCCTTGCGCTGGGCACCAACGGCGTGCTGTCGGGCTGGGACTATGAATGGGCGCTGAACCACAGCACCAGCCGGGTGTCTGACCGCGACTACCAGGGATATCTGAACGAGCAGATGATCCGCGATGGATTCGCCGACGGCACGCTCAAGGGCTCCGGCGCCTCCGGCGCGGCGGGCCTGGCGCTGTACGAAAAGGCGCAGATCCGCGGCGAGGTGCGCAACGCCACCGGCACCATGGACAGCCTGGACTTCAAGATGTCCAAGGCGCTCACACCGCTGGCCGGCGGCGACCTGATGCTGGCGCTGGGCGGCGAGCTCCGCCGGGAGAAGCAGAACTACCACCAGTCTGATGCGCTCAAGCAGGATCTGATCCTCGGCGAAACCTCGCAGGGGCCCGATTCCGACTTCGGCCGGTCGCGCAAGGTCAGCGCCTTGTTCGGCGAGGTCAGCGCGCCCGTCACCAAGCAGCTCGAACTGCAGGCCGCGCTGCGCTACGAGCACTACCAGGTCAGCGGCGGGGCGGCCAGCCCCAAGCTGGGCCTGAGGTATGTGCCAAGCCCGGCGCTGCTGCTGCGCGCCTCCATCGGCAAGGGTTTCCGTGCGCCCAGCCTGTCCGACCTGTACCGCCCGGTCACGGAAGGCTCGGCGGCCACGCTGGTGGATCCGGTCTGCATGGCCGACGATCCCAGTAACACGCCGACGGACTGCTCCGACATCTGGTCGACCTTCAACTACAGCAACCCCAAACTCAAGCCGGAGAAGTCGCGGCAGTTTTCGGTAGGCATGGTCTTCGAGCCGCAGCGCGGCATCAATGTCAACCTCGACTACTGGAACATCCAGAAGTCCAACCTGATCAGCACGCTGGGCGTCGACGTCATCCTGTCGGACCTCGGCAAGTACGGCTCGCTCGTGCACCGCTACTACGACACCAGCCTGCCCCCGGCCTGCGCGGACGACTACGACCCCGATGACTACGGCATCTGCGTCATCGACCTGGTCAAGGAGAACCGCGGCAAGCAGAACATCTCCGGCCTCGACCTGGGTATCGCGCTGTCGGGCCTGAGAACCTCTTTCGGTCGGCTCGGCCTGCGGCTGAACGGCACCCTGACGTTGAAGTCCAAGCAGCAGACCGGCGACGGCGACCCGTTTGTCAGCAACCTGGGCCGCTTCATCAACGACGGTGTCGTGCAGCGCTGGCGGCATACGCTCAGCATGGACTGGGAGAGCGGCCCGTTCTCGGCGACGGTCTCCAACAGTTTCCTGTCCGGCTACGACGACCAGCACATCATCGGCAAGCCCGACCGCAAGGTGGGCGCCTATTCGTTGTGGAACCTGTCGGCGGCCTGGGAGGCCACCAAGTCGCTCACCTTGCGCGCCGGCGTGCAGAACGCCTTCGACAAGGCGCCGCCGTTCTCGCAACAGGCCTGGTTCTTCCTGTCGGGCTACGACCCGAGCTACACCGACCCGCGGGGTCGCTACGGCTACGTCAGCGCGAAGTACAGCTTTCGCTAACTGACCAAGCCGCGCACCCAGTCCGGCAGGGCGATGGCCTTGTCGGTCCGGGCGTCGAACCACAGCGTCGTGGCACCGCCCTCGGCGTGGATGACGCCCGGCTCGTCGGCGCGCTCCAGCGTGATCCAGGTCTCGAAGCTGGTGCGGCCGGGGTCGCTGACGTAATGCTTGGCCAACACCTCGCCCGGCGCCTTCAACTGCCGATAGAAGTTGCAAAAGGCGTTGACGATGACCGGCCCCTGCCCGCCCGGATTCGGCGGCGCACCGATGGACGTCAGCCAGTCCACACGCGCCATCTCCAGATACCGGAAGTACAGCGTGTTGTTGATGTGTCCCATCGCATCCATGTCGCCCCAGCGCATCTGGATGCGAAGCTCAAAGGTCAGCCTCTTCTCGGCCGGGACGAGGTATCTCATGGATTGATACCAAGCTCAGCGGCAATGCGGTTGACGAGGCTGCGCAGCGAGGCGACCTCAGCGCGCAGCAAGGCCACCTCCTCGTCACGCGGCAGAGCCACCGCGACGGCGTGTTCCACCGAGGCCACCGGTCCGCACAGCAGATGCGCCCAGCGCGCCTCTCGCGCACCCGGTGCTCGTGGCAGCTTGATCGCCATCGGCTGCTCACGCGCGGCCAGTTCCTCCAAAAAACCTTCGACTGACGACACATCGGCAAAGCGATGCAGCCGCTCGGTGTTTTGGCGCAGCTCAGCCGCCGTCTGCGGCCCGCGCAACATCAACTGGGTCAGCAGCGCCATGGCGGCGCCCGGCACGCCCATGCCACGCGCGAAGTTGTGTTCGTAGCGCACCACGCGGCTGCCGCTGACCGTGTTGACGAGGTGCAGCGCCTTGAGTTCCTCGACGGTGGCCAGCAGCTCGGCCTCGCTGACGTCCATGACCGGGTCACGCGCCGTCTTCTGGTTGCAGCCCGAGGTCAGCGCGTTGGCCGACAGCGGGTAGCTGTCCGGCACGGTGCTTTCCTTTTCGACGAGGACGGCGAGGACGCGGGCCTCCAGCGGGGTCAGGTCTCGTCTGCCCATCAGACACCGAAGCCGTCGTCGGCCTGAATGACCGCGCCATTGATGAAATGGCTTTCGTTGGCGCACAGCATCAGCAGCGAGGTGTCCAGGTCCTGCGGCTGGCCGACGCGCTTCCTGGGCAGCATGTCGATGAGCTTTCTGCCCTGCTCCGTGCCCCAGTGATGGTGATTGATCTCGGTGTCGATGTAGCCCGGGCAGATGGCATTGACGTTGATGCCGTAACGCCCCCACTCCAGCGCCATCGCCCGCGTCATATGGATGACGGCAGCCTTGCTCATTGCATAGACGCCGATCTGGCCCAGCACCCTCAGGCCGGCCATCGACGCCACATTGACGATGCGCCCGCCGATGAAGGTGCCCGGCGCCGACCCGCGGGCCCGCGCCAGCATGCGCTTGCCCACCTCCTGCGCAACGAAGAAGGCACCACGCGTGTTGGTGTCCATCACGTAGTCGTAGTCGTTCTCCGTGACATCGGTCAGGCGCTGGGTGCGGCTGACGCCCGAGTTGTTGATGAGGATGTCCAGCGTGCCGACCTCGGTCTCGGCATGCGCCACGGCCGCCTTGATGCTCGTCACGTCGGTGACGTCGAGCTGCACGACGTGGGCGTCGCCCCCATTGCCTTCAAGCTCGGCGCGCAGGTCCTTCAGCCGTTCCATGCGCCGGCCGGCCAGCACGACGCAGGCGCCCGCCTTGCTGAGCGTGCGGGCGAATTGAGCGCCCAGTCCGCTCGATGCGCCGGTGACCAAGGCCACGCGGCCTTCAAGATTGATGGAGTAACTCATGAGACTGCCTTGTGAGTGGGTTGCGGCCATCCTACCGACATAGGCTGGCCCCACTAAAAAAGCACGATCGTTCGATTTGCGATTCACCCTCTCTAGAATCGCGCGCAATTCAATGCTGCTGGAGATTTGGCAATGACCTCCGAAGAAATCCTGGCCCAGTTCGGCCCTCGCGAGTCCATGGAATACGACGTGGTCGTCGTCGGCGGCGGCCCCGCGGGCCTGGCCACAGCCATCCGCCTGAAGCAGATCAAGCCCGACGCGAACGTCGTGGTGCTTGAAAAGGGCTCGGAGCCCGGCGCCCACATCCTGTCGGGCGCGGTGATGGACCCACGCGCCATCACCGAACTGTTCCCGAACTGGAAGGAACTCGGCGCCCCGCTGAACCAGCCGGTGACGGGCGACGACGTGCTCTTCCTCAGCGAGACCGGCAGCACCCGCACACCCGACTGGCTGGTGCCGCGCAACTTCCACAACCACGACGGCTACGTCATCAGCCTGTCCGACGTCGTCAAGTGGATGGCCCAGCAGGCCGAGGCGCTGGGCGTCGAGATCTTCCCGGGCTTTGCCGCGGCCGAGGTGCTGTACGACGAGCAGGGCCGCGTGCGCGGCGTAGCCACCGGCAACATGGGCCTGGGCAAGGACGGCGAGCCGACCGACCATTTCCAGCTCGGCATGGAGCTGTGCGCCAAGTACACCGTGTTTGCCGAAGGTGCGCGTGGCCACCTCGGCCGCCAGTTGCTGGCGAAATACAAGCTGACTGAAGGCAGGGACACGCAGACCTATGCCATCGGCATCAAGGAGTTGTGGGAGATCCCGGCCGACAAGGCCCAGGCCGGCCGCGTCGTGCACACCGCCGGCTGGCCGATGGAGGGCGACACCTTCGGCGGCGGCTTTTTGTATCACCTCGAAGGCAACAAGGTCACGCTCGGCTTCGTCATCGGCCTGGACTACGACAACCCCTACCTCAGCCCGTTCGAGGAAATGCAGCGCTGGAAGGCCCACCCTGCCATCCGCGTCCACATCGAGGGCGGCAAGCGCATCGGCTACGGCGCCCGCGCCATCAACAACGGCACGCCGCAGGCCCTGCCCAAGACGGTGTTCCCCGGTGGCTGCCTGATCGGCTGCGACGCGGGCTACCTGAACGCCGCCCGCATCAAGGGCAGCCACGCGGCGATCAAGAGCGGCATGCTGGCCGCCGAAGCGCTCGCGCCGGCACTGCAAGCCGGCCGCGCCCAGGACGAGCTGACGGCCTACCCGGAAGCCTTCGAGAAGAGCTGGCTGAACGAGGAGTTGCAGCAGACGCGCAACTTCAAGCTCTGGTTCAAGAAGGGCAAGACGACGGGCCAGCTGATGACCGGCATCGAGCAGTGGCTGTTGCCCAAGCTGGGCGTCAAGAGCCCGCCGTGGACGCTGCACAACCACAAGGGCGACCACCAGTCGCTGCGCACCGCGGACGAGTGCAAGCCCATCGCCTACCCCAAGCCGGATGGCAAGCTGACCTTTGACAAGCTGTCCTCCGTCTTCATCTCCAACACCAACCACGAAGAGAACCAGCCGGCCCACCTGACGCTGAAGAACGACGCGGTGCCGGTGCAGGTCAACCTGGCCAAGTACGCCGGCCCCGAGAGCCGTTACTGCCCGGCCGGCGTGTACGAGTTCGTGCCGGCGGAGGGGGGCAACCAGCGCCTGCAGATCAATGCGCAGAACTGCGTGCACTGCAAGACCTGCGACATCAAGGACCCGACGCAGAACATTGTCTGGGTGACGCCCGAGGGTGGCGGCGGGCCCAACTACGCCGGGATGTAAGCGCGCTTGCGCGCTGTCTGCACTGACCGATAGACTGGTTTTTCATCCAGTCATCGGCAGGAGTCAGCGTGAGTACAGGCACCATCAGGGTCGGCATCGGCGGCTGGAACTTCGAGCCGTGGCGGGACAACTTCTATCCCAAAGGCTGGCCCCAGGCGCGCGAGCTGGAGTACGCCAGCCAGCGCCTCACGGCCATCGAGATCAACAGTACCTACTACGGTGCCCAGAAGCCGGCCACCTTCGCCAAGTGGCGTGACGCCGTGCCCGACGGCTTCATGTTCTCGCTCAAGGCCATCCGCTTTGCCACGCAGCGCCGCGTGCTTGCCGACGGCGCGGATTCGATCAAGCGCTTCATCGACAGCGGCATCGCCGAGCTGGGCGACAAGCTGGGCCCCATCGTGTGGCAACTCGCCCCCTCGCACCGCTTCGATGCCGCCGATCTGACGGCCTTCCTTGAACTACTGCCGGCCGGCGTCGACGGCCTGAAGCTGCGCCACGTGCTGGACGTGCGGCATGCCAGCTTCCAGTGCCCGGAGTACCTCGCGCTGGCGCGTCAGTACAAGGCTGCGACGGTGTTCACCGAATCCGAGGACTACCCGCCGATCGCCGAGCCCACCGGCGACTTCGTCTACACGCGCATCATGCGCACCCGTTCGGACGAGCCCCTGGGCTGCAAGGCCGAGATCTTCCCGCCACTGGCCGAGGCGGCGCGCTGCTGGGCCGCCGGTGGCGAGCCGGACGGTCTGCCGCGCATCGAGGCCGTGCCAGCCGTCACAACGCCAGCGCGCGATGTCTTTGTCTATTTCATCAGCGGCGCCAAGGAGCGCGCGCCGCACGCCGCGATGGCGCTTCGCCGCGCGCTGGGTGAGGATGTGCCTGCCTAGGCCTTTTCCAGCCGCACCATCCATTCGGCGGTGGCGCGCTCCTCGGCACGCTCGGAAACCGACAGCGACTCGCGGATGCGCTGGCGCTCCACTGCCGCGCGGTTCTGGCTCATCTTGAGCTTGAGTTCCCAACGCCTCACGCGGATGCGAAAGCCGACGATGGCGCCGAGCAGCTTGCGCTGATAGTCCTCGGGCAGGCCGCGCCACTGCTCGGCGTAGTCGGGCTCGAAGCGGCCAATGAGGCGCTTGAGCAGCGCGTCCTTGTCGGCCTGGCCGTCGATCAACTCGATGTCGCCGTAGGCATGCAGGGCCGCGTAGTTCCAGGTCGGCACGTTCTGCACGCTCTCGTAGTGGCGCGGGCTGACGTAGGCGCTCGGCCCGCTGAAGATGGCGAGCAGGCTTCGCTGCCGGGACAGCCAGGACCAATGCGGGTTGGCGCGCGCCATGTGGCCTTCGAGCACCACGCCGCTTTCGTCCGGCACCACGACCAGCGGGAGGTGGCTGCCGAAGCTGTCGCCCGCCGCATCGGGGCCAACGAGCAGCGCCAGCGGATGCTCGGCAATCAGTCGTTGCGCATGTTCCAGATCGGCTGACTTGAATTGGGCGGGCAGGTACACGGCGACTCCGGTAAAACGAGGTGCCTATCATCGCCGCCATGACCGCTGTGGATGCCCTGCAAACCTTGAGACCGCTGAACACTGCGGTGGATGAAGAGGTGGCCGTCGAGTTGCCCATCGCCTTGACGGTCAACGGCATTTCGCAGGCCGTGATGCTGGGCACGCCGGCCGACCTGGAGGACTTCGCGCTGGGCTTTGGCCTCAGCGAGGGCTGGCTTGCCGGCCGCCGCGAATTGCTCGATGTCGACATCAAGGCTCACAGCGAAGGCATGGAGCTCGCGTTGACGGTGACCGCCGCCTGCGAGCAGCGCCTTAGAACACGCCGCCGCAGCCTGGCCGGGCGCACCGGCTGCGGCCTGTGCGGCGTTGAAAGCCTGGCCGCACTGGCTGCGGTGCAACCGTCGTGGGTGCAGGCGCCGACCCTGGCCGCCGACGCGCTCACGCGGGCCTTCGCTGCCCTTCCCGCGGCCCAGGTGCTGAACGCGCACTGCGGCGGCCTGCATGCCGCTGCCTGGTGTCGCACGAGCGGCGAACTGATGATCGCCCGCGAGGACGTCGGCCGTCATAACGCGCTGGACAAGCTGACCGGCGCCCTGGCGCGTCGCGACGCGGACCCGCGCGATGGCTTCGTGATGATGTCCAGCCGTGCAAGCTATGAGTTGGTACACAAGACCGCCATGGCCGGCGCCGGGTTGCTGGCCTGCATGTCGGCACCCACCAGCCTGGCCGTCACGACGGCGCAGGCCTGCGGCCTGCAGCTCTGGGCTTTTGTGCGTGAAGGCCGCGCGACGCGCTACGCCTGAGACGGCGCAGCGCGCCGCGCTCGCGGCCTCGCCCCGGATGGGCGGAGCGCGGTTCAGAAGCTGCCAAACATCGTTCCCAGCACCACCACCCCAACCAGCGCTAGCACCGGGACGACGACCGCGACGACGAAGATGTCGAAGTAGCTTTGGCGGTGTGTAAGCCCGCAGATGCCCAGCAGCGTGATGACGGCGCCGTTGTGCGGCAGCGCATCGAGCCCGCCGGTGGCAATGGCGATGACCCGGTGCAACAGGTCGGGCGCGATGCCCGCGATGCGGCCCATTTCCAGCCAGGTGGCACCCAGCGCCTGCAGCGCGATGCTCATGCCGCCCGACGCCGAGCCCGTGATACCCGCCAGCAGGTTGACGGCGATCGATATCGACACCAGCGGATTGCCCGGCGTGATGCCCAGCAGGGCATCACGGATCAGCGCGAAGCCGGCAAGCGACGCAATCACCGCGCCGAAGCCGACCTGCGAAGCCGTGTTCATCAGCGGCATGATGGACGCGCCAGCACCCTCTTCCAGCGCCGACTTCAAGCCAGGAGCGCCGTGGCGCCGCGCGGCCGCCTGCCACAGCACAGCCATCAACACGATGGCGGCACTCAATGCGCCGATGACTGCCCAGATGCCCCGTACCGCCTGCACCGTCGTGGCACCGTAGCGTTGCTCTGAAAGGTAGGCGGTGTCCAGCGCGGGCCAGAGCCAGGTGGACAGCAGGTAATTCAGGGCGACGACGAGCAGTACGGGCGCGAGCGCCGCATGCAAGGACAGCAGGGGCGGCGGCAAAGCCGATCCGGCAGGCAGCGTTGCCGCGCTTGCCGGGTTCTCGCCGCCATAGATCGGCGCGCCGCCGCACTGCGGCGCTCGATCCACCACCAGCCCGCCGATCAGGCCGAGGCCGGGGGCGGCAAAGGGCGTCGTGCCAAAGAAGGGCATCGGAATGGCGTTCTGTATCGCCGGCGTGCCCGGCAATGCCGTCATCGTGAACGTGAAAGCACCCAGCGCGATGGTGGCGGGAATGAGGCGCCTGGGCAGCCGCGCCTGCCGGAACAGCGTCGCCGCAACGGGGAAGACAGCGAACGCCACGACAAACAGGGACACGCCGCCGTAGGTGAGCAATGCGCAGGCCGCGACGATGGCCGGCACGGCGCGCTCCGCACCCATCCAGCGCACGATGGCCTGCGCGATCACCGTCGCCGCACCACTCGCCTCCATCAGCCTGCCAAAGATGGCGCCCAGCAGGAACAGCGGAAAGAATGCGGCCACGAAGCCGCCGAGCGCCTGCATGAACACCTGCGTGTAGCTGGCCAACAGCGGCGCGTCCGGGCTGAACAGGACCGCCACCAGCGCGCACAGCGGGGCCAGCACGAGCACGCTCAGGCCCCGGTATGCCAGCCCGATCATCAGCCCCAGCGCCAGCAGGATGCCGGCCACGCTGGTCACGACGAAGCACCTTCGCCGCGCCGCCGGGCCTTGTGCAACTGCTGCAGCGCGCGCCGAAGCGCGCTGCAGCGGCGCAGCGCTCGCTCCATGTCGCTCAGGCCCAGCCGCGCATCTGCGCCGGCGGCCAGCAGTTCGGCCTTGAGCTGCTGGTAGCAAGACTCCATCGCGGCGAGGCCCGCATCCAGGCCGGTCTCATCCACCGCGGCCGGGGCCGCGGCTATGTTGCAGCGCCGAAGCAGCGCGTCGGCGGCTGAGGAGAAAGCCGCCAGGGCCTCGGCCAAACGGGTGTCGGTCGTGTCGGTGGCTGGCAGCGTGGCCGCGGTGGCGGCCTGTTCCGCGGCAGCCTCGTGGTAGCGCTGGATGCGCAGCAGCCCAGCCAACCGCGCGCTGGCAGGCTGCGACATCGAGGCGCTGCGCAGCTGCTCGACGAAGCGCTCGATGGCGGCGTCCAGGCTGGCGAAGATGCCGTGGTCCGCCCTCAGCGCCGCCGCTGGCGCGCCGCCCAACGCGCTGCGAGCCATGCGCAGCGACACCTGGCCTGCGCGAGCCACTTCGCGGGCCAGCGCATCCAGCGCCAGCGTGGGCACGGCCAGCACGGTGTCGTCGAGGAACTGCGGCTGCGCTTCGTCCTCCTCGCGCGCGCGGAAGCGCTGCTGCAGCCAGCGCGTCAACCACGCCGCCAGCGGCCACATCAGCAGCACGCCAAGCAGGTTGAAGGTGGTGTGGAAGACAGCGAGCTGCGTGGCCGGGTCTGCCGCCAGGCCAAGCGCTGCCTGCGCCCGGGCCAGCAGGCCGATGAGCCAGGGCAGCAGCAGCAGCGCGACAGCGCCGGTCAACAGGTTGAACACCACATGCGCACAAGCCGCGCGGCGCGCGTTGGGCGTGGCGCCGATGGCCGCCAGCAGCGCCGTCACCGTGGTGCCGATGTTGGCGCCGATGACCACCGCCGCCGCCCCCTGCAGGTCGATCAGCCCGCCCTGGGCTGCGGTGAGTGTGATGGCCATGGCGGCGCTGGACGACTGCATCAACACCGTCATCACCAGCCCGATGCCGAGCTGGGCCACCACGGCGGCCGGCCCGTCGCCCTGCGGCAGGCTGAGCTGCCCGGCCAGGCCGGCGAAAGCCTGTTGCAGCAACGCGATGCCGATGAACAGCAGGCCAAAGCCGGCCAGCGCAGTGCCCAGCGCGCCGCTGCGCCGGCCCTCACCGGTCAGGCGCAACAGCGCGCCCAGCCCCGCCAGGGGCATGGCCAGCGCCTCGACCTTGAGCTTCAGCCCCACCAGCGCGACGACCCAGCCGGTCATGGTGGTGCCGACATTGGCACCGAACAGCACCCACAGCGCCGGCCCGAGCGCCAGCAGGCCGGCGTTGACGAAGCCGATGGCTGCCACGGTGACGGCGCTGGACGACTGCACCAGGGCGGTGACCAGCAGGCCTGAGCCCAGGGCATGGGCGCGCGTGCGCGTCGCCCCAGCCAGGATGCGGTGCAACGCCGGCCCGGCGGCGAGCTTGAGACCCTCGGTCATCAGGCCCATGCCCAGCAGGAACAAGCCGAGCCCGCCGGCCATCGTGCCAAGAATCTGCAGGTCGATCATGAATAGACGAAGGCTGCCAGGGTCGTGATGACGGCGATGCAGATCAGGTTGAGGAGCAGGCCGCAACGCATCATGCTCGCCAGCGGCACCTGTTCGGTGGCATAGACCAGGGCATTGGGCGGCGTGGCCACCGGCAGCATGAACGCGCACGATGCCGACACCGCGATGGCCACGGCGAACAAAGGCGGCGGCAGGCCGAGTGAGGCCGCCACCCCCAAGAACACCGGCACCAGCAGGGCCGCCGACGCGGTGTTGCTGACCAGCTCGGTCAGGAAGACGACGAAGGCGACCACCCCCAGCAGCAGCAGCCCGGTAGGCGCTCCATGCAGCGCCGCAGTCAACGCGCCTGCCAGGAAGTTGCTGGCGCCGCTGACCGCCATCACCTCGCTCAGGGCCAGCCCTCCGCCGAACAACAGCAGTACACCCCAATGGGTACGTTGCTCGATGTCACGCCAGCCGACCACGCCGGTGCCGACGAGAGCGACGACCGCCGCCAGTGCGATGGCGCTGTCGAAGTCGGCGCCAATACCCAGCAGCCGCCCCAGCGGCGCGGCGCCGATCCAGCCCGCCGCCGTCGACGCGAACACCAGCAACGCCATACGCTGAGCGCGCGTCCACGGCCCCGGTGCGGCGCCTGCTGCGGGCAGGGGCACCCGAGCGCCCAGCTGCGGGCGCAGCAACAGCAGCAGCATGCCGGCCATCAGCGGCAGCAGCACCAGCACCAGCGGCACGCCGACGCGCATCCAATGCGCAAACCCGATGCCCGCCTGCGCTGCGGCGATGGCATTGGGCGGGCTACCCACCAGGGTGCCAATACCCCCGATGCTGGCGCTGTAGGCCACGCCCAGCAGCACGAAGACGCGCTCATTCGGCCCGTCGTCGTCGCGCAGCAGGCCCAGCGCCAGGGGCAGCATCATCGCGGCGGTCGCCGTATTGCTGATCCACATCGACAGCCACGCCGTCAACGCAAACAGCAGGCCCACGGCGGTGGCGCGCCGCCCGCCGGCCAGGCGCAACACGGCCAGTGCCATGGCGCGGTCCAGCCCCTGCTGCTGCAATGCCGCAGCGAGCGCGAATCCGCCGAGGAACAGGAAGATGACCGGATGGGCGAACGAGGTCAGCGCCGTGCGCACGTCCATCAGCCCCGTCAGCGCAGCCAGCAGCGGCACCAGCAACGCGGTGACACTGAGGTGCAGGGCCTGGGTCATCCACAGGCCGCCAACCAGCGTGAAAAGAGCCAACCCGGTGCGCAGTGCATCGGGCGGCGGCGCGAAGGCGAGCACCACCGCCGCCGCCGCCAGGCAACCGAGTACGCGCAGCAGCGCACTCCAAGGCCACTTCATGCGCCACGTGCGGTGGCGATCTCAGACACCGCGAACGACCAGGGTGTCGCAGTCCAGGCTGTGCAGCAAGTGCTCAGCCGTGCTGCCAAGCAGCGCGCGGGCAAGGCCGCTGCGGCCATGCGAACCCAGCACGACCAGGTCGACCCCGGTGCTGGTGATGTAGTCAGCCAGCAGGGCGCCTGGTTGCCCGCGCTCGATGACGCGCTCCATGCTGGCGGCCGTGGCGGCGGGCAACCCGGCGTCCGCCACATAAGTTGCGAATTCCTCAACCACCGCTGCGCGCCACGATTCTTCGGCCTCGCTGCCGGGATCTGTGCCGCTTGCCGGCGTGTAAGCGTGAAACACCGTCAGCCGCGCCGCCCCGAACCAGCACGCCGCCAGGCGCAGTGCCTGCAGGGATGGCGCCGAGAAATCGGTGGTGACGACGACATGACGATAGACATCACGCGCGCGGCTTCGCACGTTGAGCACGGGCACAAGAGAACTCCGCACCAGCGCGTCGGCGGTGCTGCCCATTTGGATGCGTCCCATCCGCGAATCCTTCGCCACCCCGAGCACGACCAGCCCGGCGGCGGCGTTGGCGACGGCCTGCTGCACGACCTCCTCAGGCGCACCGATCACGACCCTGGGTTCCGCCTGTATGCCTTCCGCTGAGAGGTCTGCTTCGAGCCTGCGTTGCAAGGTCTGAGTCCAGGGCTCGGGGCGGCGCCATGAGGGCGCGCCAGCTGTCGGGCGCTCGCGGTGCGCGACCTCGGCCGCGCTGACGACGTGCGCGGCGATGAGCGTGCTCTGCCAGACGTCGGCGAGCTGAGCAGCACGGGCGAGGGCACGGTCGCAGCGGGCGCTGAGGTCGGTGGCCACGAAGATCCGCGATGGCAAACTGAGTTCTGTCATGAGGGTGCCCTGAAAGCAAGCTGGAATGCCTCACAGCCTATCGACGGGCACCCTGCGCTGCTTGATGCAAGTCAACGCGAACACCGGCCGCCGCACCCATGCAGCGAATCATCTTCGGGAGATGCGGCTCACAACTGGCTTGCAAGGTCCGTGGCAACACTCCGCCGCCGCGCGATGGTTCCGGGAGGGCTGAAAGGAAGAGCGCAGTCGCTGCGCTGCGCCGCCGGCATCGCCGGCTGGCACACCCGACTGCTTGCCCCGAACGCTTGGTGAAATAAAAAATGGGCCCAGGGGGCCCATTTGATGTACTTGGGTCGGAGGCATCCATATCATTCGTCAAACGTCAGCTATATCTAGACGCTCAAGATATCCGCGATGTGCTGTACCCCCAAAAGTACCCCCGTACTCATGGCTTGGATGCAGACGCTGCATGGCTTGAACCGTATGACTGAATCTCAGCAACGATTGCTCGCCGTTCTGGTCCTCCGAAGGCAGGGGTTGTTGGTTCGATCCCAACCGGGCGCACCAGATCAAGGCCATGCAAGTCACTGACTCGCATGGCTTTGCCGATTTGGCGGCCTACGCGCGAACCGTGCAACGGTCTTGAGGTGGGCCCAAAGTGGGCCAAAGACGTTCCGTGGGAATTCCTCCAACAGCCGCAGACGTAGGCCGACGCTTTTTTCGGATAGCCGAAGCGGCGTCGCCGCAGCGCGATGGTCTTGATGGCTTCAATCAAGATCTGGTTCTCCTTGCTCGCCACCGGCGGGTGGCGATAGGCATCTCGGCTCAGCCCCACAAGGCGACAGGCGCGGCGTTCGCTGAACTGGTGTTCGTCCACCATGCGACGCGCGGCGTCCCGGCGCACTTGCGGGGCTAGCGCTTTACGCCCAGCACGCTCTTGAGCGCGTGCATGTCCAGGTGCGCTTCGGCCAGCAGCTTCTTGAGCTTGCCGTTCTCGGCTTCGAGCTCACGCAGCCGCACGGCCTCGCTGACCTGCAGGCCGCCGTACTTGGCCCGCCACTTGTAGAACGTGGCCTCGCTGAAGCCTTCCTTACGGCACAGCTCCTTGATGCCCATCCCGGCTGTCGCCTGGTTCAGGAAGCCAATGATCTGCTGCTCGCTGTACTTGCTGGTTCTCATGTCCGTCATTCTCCAAAAGGACGGACTCGCTCTCGTTTAGCTTGGTACGGCAGGAAGGGAGCAGGTCACCAGGGCGTGTGCAGGTTCCAGTCGTGGCAAGGATAGCGATGCACACGCAGCTCTTCCAGCGGCACGTCTATGGAAGCCCTTCGTCAAACTAGCTCTATCACGGTGGCTGGATTCCGGACGAGGTCGCGGCATTGGCGTCGTTGGCGCTCGGCAAGCGATTCATGGCAGGCGACGAAACCAGGCGCTTCGACGGTCGCGATGAACTAGGAACGCCAGGCTCCCCGCGACGCAGGGGCGAGCCGACACTGCTGCTGAACCGAGAGGGCCCGATGCTTCCGGATGTGTCGTCGCAGGGGGACCTGCGAGACCTCGTACCGAGGCTGAGCTCCATGCCCACCTTAGGTCGGGAGGACTGCATCGAGCTGGTACGTGCAGCCCGCCTGTACCAGGACGCGCTGTGGGTCGCCGAATCGGAACCGAACCTCGCCTGGCTGCTGTTGGTGTCTGCGCTTGAGGCGGCAGCCAATCGATGGAAGAGAAGCTGGGGCACACCAGTGTGCACCTGCAGGCGGCGATGCCCGACCTTGCAAAGCGTGTGCAAGACGTTGGCGGCGACGACTTGATGGCATTTGTCGCGAAGAAGCTCTCGCACCTCGTCAAGTCCACCGAGAAGTTCGTCGCCTTCGTCGTCGAGCATCTTCCTGCGCGACCGGCGGTTCGGCCCGAGTCGCCGGGTTACCAGGTCGAGTGGACCGCGGCGAACATGGCATCGGTGCTAGGGATCGTCTATGGGTATCGGTCGGAAGCGCTGCACGGTGGCACGCCGTTTCCCGCGCCGATGTGCCTGCCTGCGAGTCGGCTCGATGCCGATGGCCCGCTGGTTGAGTTGGGAACGGAGGAGTTGGCCGTAACCACGGAGGGCGGCTACTGGGTTGCCAAGGACCTGCCGATCAACCTGCCAACGTTCCACTACCTCGCGAGAGGCGCGCTGCTGCGCTGGTGGGACTCTCTGGCTTCGCCCGCCGAACCGGGGCCGCCGGCGTCGGCCTAACGCAGCTGCAGCGGGTGAGTGGCTCGTTTGCCTCAGCTCGCTAGGTAGAGATGCCCGCACCTCATCTGTCGGCTTGCTCGGGCTCTCCAGTGTGGGCATACGCTTGGTCTTGCAGCCAGTCTTCGAAGCCCTCTTTGACGCGGGTAATGGCCTTCGAAATCAGCTCCGACTCTCGCCTGAAAGGCGCAGTGTCCAGCGAGCTGGCCGTAAGCGGTCAATTACCGGCTTCCTTGAGTCGCCATCGTCGAGCTGACAGTCTTCGTTCCCACTTTATTGTCAACGGCTTGTCCCGCCTCATTGGAGAGATCGGCAGTTTTCTGGTCCTGGAACCGGCGAATAGCGTCGGAACTACCGTCGTCGCAGATGGCGGCCAAGGTCCGCCCGTATGCCGTTGGGCGACAACGACCGCTGCTGCCCTGCACCTTGCAGCACAACGTCCGTTGAACCTAGTGTCCTGACGGCATCTGCACAGACAGCGCTGGCCTAGTGACGGCATCCAGCACGCTGTTGACGGTATCGCCATGCGAGGGGCCGCCTGCGCGGTGCAAGCGCTCTACTGGTAAACCTGGCATCGCGCTCCAGGCTGGGGGCAGGCGGAGGGCGATTGTGCTCGCCTGGGCATTGCTGCCTGCGGAGCCTGCCCGGCATCAAGACCCATCTGATCGCCTTCGACACCGAAGTGGTGATCCGACCAACACGTCAGCGATCCGGTCGATGCCCTGATGGGCGTGCAGCTTGGTGGCGGCACCTTCATCGGCAAGGCGGTGGGCACGCGGCCGAACAGGTGCTGGTGCCGCGTCGCTCCGCCGTCATCGTCAGCGACTTCTACGAGGGCATGGCCGAGCATGTCCTGATGGCCACGTGCAGGCGCCTGGCTGGCGGAGAAACTGAAGTGCGGGGCTAGAGACGACCTGCTGCACCTCTCGCCGGAGGCGCTGCCGCATACGGCCAATGCCGGCATCGTCAAGCGCGCGGTGCGCGAACTGGCGCGTGGCTATCGGCCGCTAGGTGCGCCGCAATCGAGGGGCAAAAAAAACATCGTGCTGCGCGCCAGCGTCGGCCGCCCTATTTGTAACAATTTCGCTTTTAGCTAAACCGGCATCGCAAAGCCTGGATCACTCCATATCCATATTTGGATTCGAGGGTGAGAAGCATGGTTTCGGTGGTGACGGGCTACGGCAACGGCTTGGCGAACGGCTCCAAGGATGTCCTGGGTGGGGCGGGCGAGCTGGGCAATGCGGCACATGGCCGGGCGGGTGAGCGCGTCACGGTCAATGCAGCCAATGGCAACCTGATCATTCAGGGTCGAGACGAGTACCTCGTTGGGGTCGGGCCCGATGTCGATCTGCTGCGCACCTACAACAGCCTCGGCGGCTGGGATGGTGACAACAACGACGGCTGGCGCATCGGTTACTACCGCAAGGTCGAACTCAGCAGCGGCACGGCCAATGGCGCGGGCAGCATCGCCAAGCGGGTCGAGGCAGACGGATCGGAGCGGGCGTACGCCTACAACGGCACGGCCTACGTCAGCAAGGAAGGCGGCGGCCAGTACGACACGCTGAGCTTTGATGCCGGCAGCCAGAGCTGGACCTGGACCGACGGCGACTCCGGCGCCAAAGAGACCTACGTGCTGGGCGGTGGCCTGTACCGGCTGACCCAGGTCACCGATCCTGAAGGCAACGCCGTCAAGGTGTCCTATGACGCCGGCACGGGCCGCATCACCACGCTGACCACCCACAAGGCCGGCAGCAGCCCAGCCGTTGAAACCATCGCGCTCAACTACAGCGGCGTCCAGCTGAGCAGCATCACCACCAGCTACCAGGACGGCGGGCAGTCAAAGACGCGCAGCGTCACCAGCTACACCTACTACCCGGCTGGCTCGGGTGCCAAGACAGGCAAGCTTCAGACCGTCACCACCGACCTGACGCCGGGGGTTGCCGGTCATGCCGACGGCAAGGTCTACACCGTCACCTACGACTACGACGCCAACGGCCGGCTCAGCAGCATCCAGCAGACTGATGGCAGCCAGATCACCATCGGGTACGACGCCAATGGTCGGGTTGCCTCGATGTCGTCGCCCTCCGGCCTCGGTGTCAGATCCACGGTCTTTGACTATTCAGTCGCAGGCACCACCACCGTCCAAGAAAAGCTCGGCACGCAAAGCCTTCAATCGAGCGTGCTGAAGTACGGCACGGCCGGCGAGTTGCTGGAAGTCGCGGGCGCTGTCATGGGTGGCGCCGCCTTCAAGCAGAGCTATGTCTACAACACTGAAGGCGACCTGCTCACCGTCACCAATGCCGCCGGTCAAACCACCACCTACGGCTATGACGGCGCCGGAGGCACGAATGGCGCCTGGACACGTCGCACCGATCATGCCGGCAACGTGGTTGATCGCAGCTACGACCCGGTCACCCGGCTGCTCCTGACCGAAGCCGCCTACAGCATTGCAGACTCCGATGGCGCGGCCGGTGCAGCGCAGCCAGGCGGCGCGCGCAAGACCCAGTACGTCTACGACACCACCAACATCGCCAAGCGGCGGCTGGCCTATGTGGTGGGGCCACAGGGCGAGGTGACGCGCCAGATCTACAACAGCGAAGGCCAGCTGACGCGTCAGGTTCAGTACACCGGGGCACTGTTCACGGCCGGCAGCCCCAGCTTCACGAGCCTGGAGTCATGGGTCACCACCGCTGCGCAGGCGCAGACCCTGGAGCGCCAGGTCACCGAGTACGACTACGACTTGCGTGGTCAGGTGCGGGAACAGCGTCGCTACGCTTCGGCCAGCCTGAGCGGCGGCGGTGTGGTTGACGGCGGCCTCTCGACGACCCTGTACACCTACGACGCCTTCGGTCGCTTGCTCCATCGACAGGACGCAAGCGGCGTCAAGCTCAGCTACGAGTACGACGGGCTCGGTCGCGTCATCAAAAGCCTGGACACCAACAACGTCTCGACGATCTACAGCTACGACGACGCGGGCCGCAAGACCAGCGTGCAGCTCGCCAACGGCCAGACCACCGTCCAGCTCTTTGACACGCAGGGCAACCTCGTCAGCAGCGACGTCATGGGTGCTGGCAACACCGAGGCCAACCCCAAGTGGCTGGGCAAGACCGAGTACGCGTACGACGCGCTGGGCCGGCTGTGGCGCACGAGTGATGCGACGGGCGTCAAGACGTTCACCCTGTATGACGTCAGCGGCCGCAAGAGCGCGGACATTGCCGCCAACGGTCAGCTCACCGAGTACATGTACGACGCGGCCGGGCGGCTTATCCAGACGATTGCCTACATCACGCCGCTGAGCCAAGCCAAGCTGAATGGGCTCGCCGCCACCAACAAGATCAGCGATGCCGGTATCCGCCCCGTCGCCGCTTTTGGCCAGGACCGCATCACCACGTATTACTACGACACGGCCGGTCGACTCAGCGGCGTACAGGATGCCGACGGCTTCCTTACTCATACGAAGTACGACGGCACGGGTGCCATCACGTCGCAGACCACCTTCGCCAACGTAACGACCGTGACCCGGCTCGACGTGATGCTGGGCACCACCCGCAGCACAGTCCCCACCCAACCTGCCGTTACTGAGGACGTGGCCAGGGACCGTGCGATCCGCAATCTGTACGACGCATCTGGCCGCCTGGGTGCGCAGATCAATGGCGAGAACGCCCTCACCGTCTGGACCTACGACGCCGCAGGCAACCCACTCGGCCAGCTGCGTCGCTCCGCAGTGCTCAGCACCGCCGAAGCGGCCTACAACCTCACCCAGCTCAAGGCACTGACCCCGCTGGCGGACGACGAGTTCACACAGTGGCTCTACGACGGCCAGGGCCGCCAGATCGCCCAGGTCAATGCCGAAGGTCACCTCACCGAATACCGCTACGACAACGCAGGGCGGCTGCAGGAGACGCTGCAATACCTCAAACAGGCCTTCAAGCCCGTGGTCAGCGGCAGCCCGGTCACGCTGCGCAAGCTCTTGCTGGCTGACCTCAACACGCTGCGCCCGAGCCTGAGCACCCCCGCCCCGCTCAAGACCAGCCGCAGCTACAACACCCTCGGCCTGCTTGAGCGCGAAACTGCCGTTGACGGCACCGTCACTTACTACCAGTATGACAACCTGCAGCGGCTCAAGAGCACGACCCTGGCCGAAAGCCAGCCGGAGCGGCGCGAGCGGCTGATGGAGTACGACGACTGGGGACGCGTCAAGAGCACGCGCACGCAGGGCGACGCGACGGGTGTGACCACCACCTATGACGCCGCCGGGCGCCGTACCAGCGTCACCGATGCGCGCGGCTACAAGACCGTCTATTACTACGACACGGAAGGGCGCCAGCGCTACGCCATCCTCATCGATCCGCTCACGGGCGGCGAGGTCGTGGAGACGATCTACAGCAGCTTCAGCGAGCTCAGTGCCAGCGTCAGCTATAGCGCGCGGCTGAGCACGACCGACGCCAACGCCCTGACCGGTGGCAGCGTCAGCCAAGCGCTCACAGACAAGATCGACCTGCTGTCTGACGCGGCCAAGGACAACCGCAACGCCGTTACCTACAACCGCCGCGGCCTCATCCAGCAGGCCATCGATGCCCTGGGCCACAAGACCGACACCACCTACAACGCCTTCGGTCAGCTCGACCGAGAGGTCCGCGACATCGACCCGGTGGGAACAGCCAATGCGCGCCGGCTCACGCTGGACTACGGATACAACCGTCGTGGCAATCTCACGCGCGTGCTTAGCAGTGGCCCTGATCTTGTCAGCACGACCACCCGCAGCTCCTTTGACGCCCTGGGCCGGCTGGGTGATCTTCTCGATGAGCTTCGGGCTGGAGACCAGGTCGCGCCCAACTGCTGCCTGCCAGCAGAGATGCCAGGTGGTCGAGTTGCCTTGGGCGGACACGGAGCTTTCCATATCTCCATGACGTTTCAGCCGCCAAAAACCTCAGCATGAAGAGCCCAGCACCAAACCGATTGTTCGGCGGGACAGGCAGAGCAGGTCTGCGCTCAGCCGGCTGCGCGGATCAAAGCGGCGCCAAGCCCGCGTCCCGCGGCGTTTGATGGCGTCGCTCCTGGGTTGATCGGCAGCTCCACTCTCGAATTGACGTGGCAGAGGCGTCGATGCCCTCAATCCCCTAGCAGAACAACCGAACGGACGCAGTGCTGAGGCGCCGTCGGGACAACGAATCCAGCAGCCCATCTACGCCCGGCCGCCTGTATCGGTGCGATCGCCGAACGCCACAACTCGTCGGCACAGGAGGTTGCCCGCACGCCGGGCCAGCCTCAATCTTTCATGGCCGGATGGCCTTGCGCCGACGGCTTTTCTGACCTCAACGCAACTTCAAGGAGAACGTCATGAACGAAGCAACGCAACTCGAGATCGTCGACCTGGGCGACGCCAAGGAAGAGACCAAGGGCCAGCCCGATCTGCCGCGGGTTGAAGACAACCAGGTCGGGATCTACAAGCAGTTCTGATCCCACGGGCAGCTGAAACGGCGTGCGGCGACAAGCCGCACGCCTCGCAGGATCACCATGTCAACGACATCAGCGACTCAGCCGGAATATCGCCTTGCCGATCATGTGCGCGCGTGCCTGGTCGATGGCCAGGTGATCCTGATCGACCTCCAGAACGACAAGTACATCGGCGCGGGCGGTCCGCTCGCGTCCGCGCTTTCGGCAAACATCGCAGACTGGCCTGCCGGCGATCAGGGCCCCATTCATACTCAGCGCGACGGGGTCGATCGCTGGATTGGCAATCTGCACCAGCAGGGCCTCTTGGTGCCTGCATCGCAGCCAGCGTCGGTCGCCCAGGTTCTTGCGACGCCCCTCGACAGCCTGCCCCTCTCGGAACTCGCGCCCCTGCCAAGAGTTCCCTGGCGCAGGTTTTCCCGCCTTGCATACGCATCTGCCCTCACGGCGCACTGGCTGAAGCGGCACAGCCTTGCCACGATTGCGCGCAAGGTGCGTGACCTGCGCCCGGTGCTGACGGCACAAGGGCATGCCGACCCGACCGCCGATCTGCCACAGGCAAGCGCCTTGTACCTTCGCATGCGTCCCCTGGTGATCACCTCGCATGACAAGTGCCTGCACGATTCGCTGACGCTGCTGCGCTTCCTGGCAGCCGAGCGTCTGTTTCCCAGCTGGGTGATCGGCGTCAGGACTCGACCTTTCGCTGCGCACTCCTGGGTGCAGTCGGGCAACCTCGTACTCAATGACACTCATGAGTACGTGCGGGCCTTCACGCCGATCCTGATCGTGTAACCCGCGATGTTCCGCTACATCGCATTCAGTTGGGCGGCGGCCAATGAGGGTCAGAACGCGCGGGCTCGTGCGCTTGCGGAAGCATTGATCGACCGGGGATGGCATCGAGCCTTCTCATCGGCCGGCTTCAGCGTCTACGTGGTGGGCCGCAAGCGAGGCGTCAATGATGTCTACCTGCTGCCATCCCACGCCGGCGTCGTGCTGGGTCGGCTGTTTCGCCGAGCCGACCAGTCTCCCGCCGCTGGCAAAGACACCGAACTGACAGATCGCGAAGGCGACGAAGTCGTTCGATCCGACGGCCGCACCCTGGTCGAGCAGTTCTGGGGTCGCTGGGTAGCCTTCTTGGCATGCTGGACCGGCGAGAGCCGTGTGCTTCGAGACCCCACCGGCACCCTGCCCTGCTTCCACATGGAGACCGAAGGCTTGTCTGTCGTGTTCTCCTGGCTGGAGGATGTGTACGCGGTACTGGAGCTGCCGCCGCCGCAGACCAACTGGGATGCGGTAGCCGCGGTACTTGTGTACGGCCGGCTGGGCGCACGGGAGACGGCACTGACGGGTGTGACGCAGGTGCTGCCAGGCGAACTGACATCCATGAGGTCGCCAGGCGGCGAGATAGTGCCGGTCTGGCGCGCTGTCGACATCGCTCGCCGTCCGATCGATCCGCAGCCAGGCCCGGCTGCACGGATGCTGAGGGACGAGACGACCCAGAGCGTGCGCTCTTGGATGACCTGCTACGAGGACATCGTGCTTCGCCTTTCCGGTGGGGTTGACTCGGCCATCATCCTAGGCAGCTTCTTCTGCGCGCCGCCGACGGCAAGCATCACCTGCCTCAACTACTTCTCGGAAGGCTCGGACAGCGACGAGCGTGCGTATGCGCGGCTCGCTGCCAGCCGAGCCGGGTGTGCCCTTGTCGAGCGGCATCGCGACATCGACTTCCATCTAAAACAAGTGATGGACCCGGCCCTCACCCCGATTCCGGGCAGCCACATCGGCCGCCTGGGATCGGACCGCATGGACACGGAGGTCACGCGCGCAGTGGGCGCATCAGTGCTTTTCACGGGCGCTGGCGGCGATCAGCTGTTCGAGGAAGTCCGGTGCACCTGGCCCGCCGCTGACTATCTCCAGCTGCGAGGCCTTGATCGTGGATTTCCGGCAGCAACGCTGGATGCCGCTCGCCTGGGACACGTGTCCTTCTGGCAGACCCTGCGCGAAGCGTTCCAGTACCGATTTGGCAAGCGGAGCGCGCTGACCAACGCAGGTCAGTACCTGGCGCTGATGCCGTCCGATGCCGTCGATGGCGCGCTGCGGCAAGCGCCACGCTTCGTCCATCCGGGTCTGCTTGAAGGATCGGATCTGCCGATCGGCAAGCTGATGCAACTGCGCGCGCTGATATGCCCCTTCGACTACTACAACCCCTATGGGCCCGCAACGTCCCCGGAACTCGTTCATCCATTGATGTCGCAGCCCTTGCTGGAACTCAGCCTGAAGCTGCCGACGTACGTGCTGACACGAGGAGGTCGAGGCCGGGCGCTGGCAAGAGATGCCTTCGCCGACCGCATTCCAGCGGAGATCGCCTCCCGTCGGTCAAAGGGAGGCACCGAGGAGCACATCACCGCCGTCCTGCAGCGCAGCTTGCCCCTCGTCAGACGGCTTCTGCTCGATGGGCAACTTGTCCAGCAAGGCCTGCTCGAGCGCCAGCGCCTCGAGGCATCACTGGAACGACGTCCAGCTCAAGGCGATGCCTACGTATCAGAGATCCACTCCTGCATCGCGATTGAAGCCTGGCTTGGTCGGGTTGCAAGCGACCGCCGCACTCCCCTGCTCTGACGGCTGCAGTCCTAAATGGTTGGCAAGAACAGATTCTGGCTTGCACTGCGCCTGTTGGCTGAGCTGGCCGATCTACGCCTCCGCTTCATGATCGCCAGCACGACAGTGCTGGTGGTCATCGGCGGCGGGCTGGCGGCGCTCGCCCCGCTCGCCTTGAAGGGTCTGATCGATTCGATCGCGCACGCAATGCCGAAGGGCAACGACGCCGCACCGGCGTTGATGACTGCAGGCGCCATCTATGTCGCAGCGCTTTGCGCTGGCCGCATCCTTGGGGACATAAGGCCCTGGCTCGTCAGCAGAATCGATCAGCAGTTGCTGTCTGCGCTGCGACACCGGTTCTTCAATCACGTGCTGCACCTGCCTCTCAGTGTCCTCGTCAAACGACGCACGGGAGAGCTGACCCACAGCCTCGACCTTGCGTGCGCGGGCTCGCAGCTGATCCTGACCCACCTCATCCAAAGCGTAGCTCCAGTCCTCGTAGAGCTCACGGTCATGCTGCTAGTCATCGCCGAGCTGCGCCAACCCGCTCTGCTCGGCCTGTTCGGGGCGACCGGGATGCTGTACTTCGTGATGTTCGCCGTCGGTGCGAAGCGCCTGAATGGGCACGCTGGTGAGGTCACATCAGCGAGCCTGGCCGTCCACGGCCAGCTGGCGGAGGGCTTTGCCAGCGTCGAAACCCTTCGCTGCTTTGGCGCGGAGGCAGCAGCTGAACAAACACTGGCACGTGCCTCGGTTTCACTTGTAGATCGCTGGATGGCGTACTACCGAACAAGCGCAATCAACGCCATAGCCGCGACCTCGGTCTTTGCCGTCTCGATGGCAGCCTGCCTTGTCATCGCTGCGGACGGCGTGACACGTGGCACCTTGACACTCGGCGGCTTCGTATTGAGCAGCGTCTACCTGATCCAGATGGTGAGGCCCGTCGAAGTCATAGGCTCCGCCACACGAGATCTGGTTCGCGCATTGGGCTTTGTGCAGCCAGTACTGGACATCCTCCGCGAGCGGCGGGAGGGCGACGAGGCGCTAGAAGCAGGCCGCCGGACGGGCGCGCAGGCGCCATGCTTACCGCATCGGGCGCAGTCCATCCGGTTTGAAGGGGTGACCTTCGGCTACGAGCCCGACAGGCCTGTGATCCATGAACTCAACCTGGAGATCAACGCCGGATCGACGGTCGCGATCGTTGGACCGAGTGGCTCAGGAAAATCGTCTCTCTTGCGGCTTCTGCTCCGGTTGTATACGCCCCAGCGAGGGCGAATCCTGCTGGACGGAACTTCCATCGACGCCATGCCGCTTCGGCAGCTTCGCGCCCGGATGGCGCTGGTGCCGCAGGACACGCCCCTTCTCCACACCTCTATTGAAGAGAACATCGCTGTGGGCTCCCCTGGCGCTGACACCGAGGCGGTGAAACGCGCTGCCAGCGCAGCGCATCTTGATGCGGTCATCGAGTCACTGCCCGGCGGCTATCAGGCTATGGTCGGCGACCGGGGGGTCAAGCTGTCGGGTGGCGAGCGCCAGCGTGTGGCGATTGCCCGCGCCCTGGTCCGCAGTCCGACGGTATTCTTGCTGGATGAACCCACGTCAATGTTGGACAGCCGGACAGAAGCGGAGGTGTTGCTCGCTGTACGCCGTGCCACCGGTGGCTGCACAACGTTGATCGTTGCACATCGCCTATCAACGGTGACACACGCCGACGAGATCGTCGTGCTGGATCGAGGGCGGATCCGTGAGCGAGGCACGCACCACGACCTCATGGCTCGGGAAGGCCTGTACGCGCAGCTCTGGCGGCGCCAGGCGGATCGCGACGCGCTGTAGTGCGCAAACGTTCTTTCGTTCTTGTCAGTCATTCCCGCACCAGCAAGCTTCTGTCGCGGTGCCGCACGCTATCCTACCCTCGCCCCTGCGGGTAGGAGACCAAATTGAAAGTCCCAGCACAGCCGGTAAGCGACGCAGGTCCTCGGTCATGCGTCAACGCATCGTTGAGTTAGCTTCCGGCTACATGGTCCCGCTCCCGCTGAACAGCGAGGCGGATTGCCTCGCTTCTCAACGGTGACAGGAACGCAGGATCTATCAACAACCGCCGCCGCCGCACCCGCTACCGCCCGAACGGTTAAGTCCATAGACTGGTTGGTGCCATTCGCAGCGCCACGGACGCGCCATTCGCCTCCTCGGACTGCAGCCTGCGACGCTTCAAACGCATCTGCTCGCCTAACTACTTCTTGTAGGATGCTGGCCGAGGGCCTGTTGTGAGCCCTCAACTGCGCGGTGGCGCGCCGAATCAGCGAACGCGACACGCCGAACGTGCGCATGGAGTCGCCGGGTACATGGAGCACCACGAAGGCATCGCTGAATCACAGGCCGAGAAACCTGCTGCGTGGCCCCCTCACGGAATGGACGACTCGTCGGCCAACCCCGTGCTGGCGACACGGTACGACATCAAGCGATTGATCGGCCGCGGCGGCGCGGGCTCGGTGCATGAGGCGTGGGACCGGCAGCTTGAGCGGGCCGTTGCCATCAAGCGCGTGGATTGGGGCAGCGGCGACGCGCTGGTAGAGGCGCGGCTCGCGGCCGGGCTGAGCCACCCGGCCATCGTCGACATCCATGACGTGGTAAGTCAGGCCGACAGCGTGTGCATCGTGATGGAGCTCGTGCAAGGCCGCACGCTGGCCGCCGTCGTCGCGGACGGCCCCACTGACCCGCTGCAGGCGCGGGCCTGGGTGGCGGAGGTGGCCGACGCACTCGTTCAGGCCCACGCCGCCGGCATCGTCCACGGCGACATCAAGCCGGGCAACCTGATGCTGGACAACGCCGGCCGCATGCGCATCCTCGATTTCGGTATCGCCAGGCGCGTCGACGTGCTGAAGACCGCCTCCGGGCCCATCACGCCCGTCGGCACGCTGCGCTACATGGCGCCAGAGGTGTTGCTCGGCGCCCGACCCGGGCAGGCGGCCGACATCTACTCGCTGGGCCTGGTGCTGTTCGAGCTGCTGCAGGGCGCACAGGCCTTTGCCGGCGAGGGAGACTTCGCCTTGGCGCATCGCAAACTGTCCGAGACGGCTGGGCCTGTTCCGCCGGAGCTCGCCGCTGCTGACCCGCTTTGCGCGCTGGCCGAGCGCATGACTCGCCGTGAACCGGCGCAGCGCCCGCCCGGCATGGCCGAAGTCGCCCGTGCGCTGCGTCAACCCGGGCTACGTACCGATGGCCCGGCGGGGCAGCACCCCCGCCTGCCCTGGCGCTGGCGACTGCGGCGCGCTGCACTGCCGATTTCATTGTTGGCCGGTGCCGTAGCGCTGGGGGGTGGCGTGATCATCGCAACCCGCTCTCAGCCGGCAGCCACCCAGGCGCCAACGTTGACACCACAGGAGAGCGTCTCGCGGGCCCGGCGCTTGCTCATGCGCTTCGACGAGGCCGGCCATCTGGACCGCGCCGTGGCCTTGCTCAAGGGGGTGTTGGAGGCACACTCCCATCATGCCCCCGCTGCGGCGATGCTGGCCATTGCCTACTGCCTGCGCGATGGCAGCGACGCGTCGGACGCGGTCTGGCTGGAGCGCGCGAATGCGGCGTCCCAGATCGCCCTGCAGGCCGACGACCAGCTTGCAGTTGCCCAAGCCGCTCGGGGACGCTACCTGGCGGCTTCCGGTCAGGCCGGGTTAGCGCTGCAGGCCTACGAGCGCGCCCTTGTGCTGGACCCGCGCGACTTCCATGCGCTACTGGGCAAGGCCGAGCTCTTGACCAAGCAGCAACACGCCGAGCCTGCGCGCCAAGCGCTGGACGCGGCGCTGACGGCACATCCCGAAGAGCCCGTGCTGCACAATGCACTCGGCACGCTGCTTTACCAGGGAGGCCGCTACGCCGAGGCCGAGACCGCTTTTCGCACCGCCGTGCGGCTGGCCCCCCTGGTAGCGGCGGGATACGCCAACCTCGCCGCCACGCTGCAGAGACTGGGGCGCGGCGACGACGCCCTGGAGGTGCTGCAGCAGGGCCTCGCGGCGCGGCCCGAGGGCAGGCTCTACAGCAACCTCGGCACGGCGCTCTTCGCGCGGGGCCGGTATGCGGAAGCCGCCAGCGCCTTCGAAAGCGCCGTGTCCGAGAGCAAGGGCAACCCCAACGACTACTTGAAATGGGCCAACCTGGCCGACGCCCTGCGTTGGGTGCCGGGCCGCGAGGTCGGGTCGCTGGCTGCCTACCGCCACGCGCTGCAACTGCTGTCGCCCCGCCTGGAACGCGACAAGCCCGAGCCCACCCACCTGAGCCGGGCGGGCGTGTATGCCGCGCGGCTTGGCGAAGCGGCGCAGTCGCGCGCCTGGACCGAAGCGGCCGTGGCCGCCGCGCCCAAGTCGCCCGATGTGGCCTTCAGGGCGTGCATGGCTTACGAGCTCAGTGGCGACCGCACGCAAGCCCTGCGTCAACTGCAGCGGGCGCTGAAGCTGGGCTATCCCTTGTCGTTCGTCGAGCAGGAGCCCGACCTGCAGGCGCTGCGGCGCTCGCGTGCCTTCCACCAGACCATCACCCAAGGACTGCCATGAAACCATCCAGCCTCCTGAATGACCTGCTCCTGCTCAACGTCAGCTTCGACATCCATCAGCTCAGCCCCTTCCTGTGCTGGCAGGTGATCGACGAGAGCCAGGGTGGGCGCAACCTGATGCGCCAGGTCGGCCGCCACGCCGGCTCGGTACACCTGGAAAAAGGCGACCGGGTGTATGTCTGTGTCACGGCCTTCAGCGGGGCTGAGGGCAACGCCCCGCCCCAGGATTTCGGTGGGTTCACCATCAAGAGCTGCACGCTGCAATCCGTGCCGCGCCTGCGCGAACGAGACACCTTCTACTCGCCGTCCCCGTTTCAGTGCGGTCAGTCCGTCGACGGCGGGACCGCCATCCCGATCGGTCCGTTCAAGGTCGTCGATCACGGCAAGGACGAAAGGCTAAACGCCTTCTACGAGCGACAGATCAGCGAGGGCAGCGTGCTAGTGGACGAGAAGATGGGCATCTGGGAGATGTCGCTCGTGCTCGTCGTGGAGATCAAGCCCAAGGCCGCGACCGTGGGCTCGCACAAGCGGGTATTCCGCTTCGACCCCGAAGCCGAGGTCGGCACCGGCACCAGCAAGAACCTCTGACCGCGGCCGCCCTCGGCGGCATCCAAAGGCGCTGAGACGAAGCGCCCGCTATTGAGACGCGCTGCCCTGCCCGCCTGAGGGCCGCACCGACACCATGAGCCCCGTGTTCAACGTTACGGGAGACCTCTCATGAGTGTCGTCAACATCGAGCGCAGCCAGGGGCTCAGCGCCCTCAGGCTGATCAGTGCGGTCGACGGGCTGGCGGGCGCCAGCCTGCTGGCCCAGGTCCGCGCCATGGTCGTGGAGCGCCAGCCCGACGCCGCGCCCTTCAGCACCGACACGACAGCGCGGGCCATGCTGACGGTGCGCCAGTCGCAGCTGCGGGCCCGTGCAACCGAGCTGCTCGACGAGCTGCAGCCCGCGGCTCTCACCAAGATAACCGACATGCAGCAATTCGTGCTGCTGCTGTTGGAAATCCAGAAAGAGGCGCAGGGCAGCGATGAAGCCGTCGAGGCCCTCCTGGGTGCGCTGACGGAACAGGCCCGCGGGTTTGAGGAGCGCAGCGCGGCGCTGGCCGCCAGGGCTACGGCCGCGGCCACGCAGGCCGCCGAGGAACAGGCCGAACTGGACAAGCTCATCGACGCCGAGGTGCGCCGCATCGACGGCGCCGAGGACGGCGACGACGACGGCGAGCTGGCCCAGGTGCGTGCCCAGATCGCAAATACGAGCGAAGCCATGTCGGCCGCCGTGCAAGCCACGGTGGACTCCAGCCGCAAGGTGGGCAGCGGCGTCGGGCGCATCGTCACCTGGGTGTCTTCGCTGTTTTCCTTCCAGCCCGGCGACACGCCCAGGAAGCCCGTCCAGGACGACGATGGCGAGGACGACGGCGCCGAGAAGGTCAGGGCCGGCGACAAGGACAGTGGCAATGCCGGCAAAGCCGGTGAAAAGGACGGCGACAAGGCTGGCGGCAAGGACGGTGGCAAGGCCAGCCCCGCCAAGCCCGGCCGGCCCCGCATCACGCCGGAGCGGCCGACCGCGGACTTCCCGGTCGAGACCATCGGCGAGATCGGCGACGACACCGCGGCCGTCTTCGACGCGCGCACCAAGCTCAACAGCCTCGTCATCCAGCAGCGCAACCTGTACGTGAAGCTATACCGCGCCGAAGCGGGCCTGGCCGTAATGCAGGTCGTGGGGCAGCAGGGCAGCGACCTCGTCGCCGCGCTGCAGGGCCTGGGCAGCCGGGCCGAAGCCCTGCGCGCCGAATGGGAGCGCCTGGCCGCCGAGTACGAACAGGCCAAGGGCTCCGGGCTGTCCTTCGATGACAGCTGGGCGCGCCAGCTCGCCAGGATCGACGCGCTGCACAGGTCTTTCACATCAGGCTCTGCATCCATGCCGCGCCTGACCCACATCAGTCCCCACACCGCCTGAGCCACCCCCACCCCCCAAGGAGATTTCCATGACAGACATCGCCATCGAACAAGGCGTGAAGGACAGCGGCAAGGCCGCTCTCGATCAATCCGCCGCAGGCCTGATCCTGCAGGCCCACTGCATGAGCGTTGAAAACCAGGCCACCGTCAACATTGCTAGCGCGAGCGACAAGCTCAAGCCAATCCAGGAGCAGGCCAACCACCAACTGGGCCTGGCCAAGGCGCGTTCCAAGAACTACCTCGACGTGCTGCAGCCGCGCATGCTGACGACGGCCACCGACGTCCAGCAGTTTTTCCTTCTGCATCGAGAGATCAGCCACGAGTTCCAGAACGCGCCTTCGCGCCAGACGGCGCTGGCCATGCTGCGCGCCCTGCAGGAGCAGACCCAGGGCTTCCAAGCGCGCAGCATCAGCGTGCGGGATGACCTTGGCGTCCTGCGCAGCGGGCTGGCTGAGGACGCGGCCGTCTTCCAGCGTGTGACGCTCGACCTGAACACGCTGCTGAACGGCAACGAGGGCGTGCTCAAGGACATCAACGAGCAGCTCGGGGGCATCGACGGCAAGATCGCCGGCATGGCCGTGGGCATCGCCCTCGGCGGCTTGGCCGTGATCGCAGGCGGTCTGTTGTTCGTGGTCGGCGCCTTCGGCACCGTCTTCACCGGAGGCGCCGCGGCAGCCCTGTGCGTGGGCGGCGGTGCACTGGCCGCGGCCGGCGTCGCCAGCGTCGTGGGCGCTTCCATCGGCATGGCCGGGCTGCTGAACCTCAAGAGTGACCTGCTGATGCGCCAGGCCACCATCAGCGCGGAGACCACGCTGGTCAACAGCATGGCGGTCAACTTCGGCACGCTGCACACCAGCGCCACCGGCGCCCAGGGTTCGGCCCAATCCATGGCCAACGCCTGGAGCGTGATGGGTGACCACCTTGGCTCGCTGTACGACCAGTTGGAGAAGGGCAAGACGGACGTCCCTGTCCTGGCACGCGTCTTCCTCGGCGCGGCCGACGGCTCCGTGAAGCTGGTGCTGGCCGACACGGAAAACATCCTCCGCAACCTCACCGGCGCAACGCGCACCGTGGACACGACCCGCCGCGTCGGAGACGCCGTGAAGGCCGCGGTCAATGCCGCCGCGCTCGTGAACCGCATCGCGGCCTGACAACCTCAGCCGAGGAACCCATCATGTCCATGACTCTGACCGACCAACTCACCGCGCTCGTCCAGCAGGCCGCAGCGGGCACCGCCACGCTGCCAGGCACGCAGCAGGCGCAGCAGCACGCCAAGGCGGCCGAGGCCTTCGGGCGCACGCTCAACGAACTGTGGAACACGGTTCGCGGCCACGCCCAGCGCACGCGGCAACGCGTGGCCCAGGTGCAGCTCGAGATCGCCCGCTGGAACCCGGCGACGCCCGGGGTCCTGCAAGGCCACGCCAAGGCGCTGTCCGACGAAGTGAACGCCCTGCTGCCCGCGGTGCAAGCCAAGTCCGAGGAAACCGCGCGCCACCGCTCCGTGCTGGCAGCCGACAGCGGGGCCCTGACCCAGCAGGTAGCGCAGGCACGCGCCCGGCTGAAGCAGCTGGAGCAGCAAAAGGCCGAGCTGCAGGCCAAGGCCACCGAACTGCGCAACCGCTCCATCTGGACCTGGCTCTTCCCGCTGGCCAAGGCCATCGACGAGCTGGTGGCGCTGGGCCAGTACGGCAAGTCGACCGAGGCGGCCTTCGAGGACGCCCTGCGCCAAGTGGCCGAAGGGCAGCGAGAGGCCTCCGAGCTGATCCGTGCGTCCGACCTGGCCTCGGGCCAGGCGGCCGTGCTGGATCAGATGACCGTGCGCCTGCAGGCCCTGCATAACCAGTTGTCCGTCGTTGCCGCCCGGCTGCGCAGCGAGGAATCCCTCTCGAAGTTCGACAACCCGCAGACCGCTGGCGTCTTCGCGAACGTGCTGATGCACGTCGCCCAGGCGCTGGAACACAGCGTCGACTGATGCACCGCCGCCGGCACCGGCCGGCGGCCTCTCCCCCAAACCACGAAAGGACACTGACATGTTGCTCTTCTACGGAAAACCCAACGGCGGCAATCTCTCCAAGGACGAGAACGCCTCGCGCGCCGCACGCCTGGTCGCCCTGCGCGAGCACTTCCACGCCTGGAAGAAGTGGCCTGAGTTCGCCCCGGCGAACAAAGCCTTCAAGCCCGTCGCCATCCACTACCTCCAAGAGGAAATCCGCGCCGGCCGCCACAAGGGCCTCAAGGCCTACGGCGAGGCGGCCAAGATCCTCGTGCTGAACGCGCACGGCAATGAGTTCGCCTTCAACAACATCTCCACCGGCGCTGCCGAAGTGGCCGACCTGCTCATCGAGCTGGGCATCCGCGAGGCCGGCACCGAGCAGATCTGGCTGGCCGCCTGCGACAACGGCCTGCAGACTCAGGACAACAGCGGCCCACTTCCCCTGGTGTCCAAGCTGGCCAGTCTGCTGGCCACCCGGGAAGGGCTGCACCCCAAGGTTTACGCACCCCGTGGCAAGGTGAGCTACCAGGATAGGACGCTGCAGCGCGTCGGCACGGAGGACGTGATTCGCTACGGCAAGGTCATGATCCGCACGCAGGACGGCCCCGCCAACCCCAAGACGGGCAAGAAGACGGACTTCTTCTACCCGTTCGACCAGGGCTGGGTGCTAGCCCAGTAGCCACACGCCGCCCCAAGCATTACCTGGCCGCCTCGGCCCTCAGTGGAAGGGGCGGCCAGATCATTTCTATGGTGTCGGACTTGGAACCGAAGCGCGGGGCGCCGCATTTGCTCAAGCAGAGACTGCCGCAGCAGCAGAACTCCAGTTGCCCAGCCGCGCGTCCATAGGCGACAGCTTGCGCGCCAGCGCGTGCGCCCGCCAGGCGCCCGCGCTCATGCCAAAGGCCTTGCGAAAGCACCGGTTGAAGGTGCGCACGTCCTCGAACCCGCACTGGTAGGCCAGCGTCTCGATGGGCGTGCGAAATGGCGGCTCCGCCATCAGCTCGCAAACGCGGGCGAGCCGCGCGCGGCGCAGGCAGCCCGCCACCGTGTCGCCCTGGCGCATAAACGCGCGGTACAGCGTCGGCCGAGACACCCCCAGCTCGCCAACCAGGCGCGTGACGTCATAGCTGCTGTCCGCCAGGTGCCGCTGCAACTGCAGGCAAGCCTGTTCGTACAGCCAGTCCAGCCGGCCGTGGCCGCCACGGTCCGCAGGGTGCGAACGATTGGCGAGGGTGACAGAAGCAGCGTGCATGGTCGGGGCGAGGCGTGCTCCCCTCAACACAACAAACGTGCCAGGGTTTAGACGGGGGATTGATGCAAAAATTCCTCCGCCAGCCGTGCTCTGGCATGTCGCCGGGGCGGGCTGACATGTCAGCCCCTGTCAGCGGGCTGGCCCCATGCCATGACGCCCTCCGTACCGCCCCACGCTGAAGAACCGACCGAATCTGCCCGCATCGCGGGGCTCGACGCCGCGGGCGTGCCGGCGCCCACCCTGACCATCCTCTGGCACCCCGACCCGCAGCGCCTGGGCGAGCAGTGCGCGCTTTCCGTGGACGACGACACCCCCATTCCCATCAGCCGCTTCGCGCCCGGCTTCAGCGCGCCCGGCGCGCTCGGCGGGCGGCCGCTGGAGCATGCGAGCGTCTCGCGAACGCCCATCCACCTGCTGGCGTCGCGCGACGGCAGCGTGCAGCTATCGCTTCCGGCCGGCCCGGTCTGCCATGAGGTGGACGGCCTGCCCACCAGCGGCGAACTGCTACTGACGCGCGAACAGGTCGCCAACGGTGTCGTGCTGTCGCTGCGCGGACGCGTCCTGCTGCACCTCCGCCATCGCACGGCCTTACCGGACCGGCTGTCCGGCCCGCTGCTGGGCGTCAGCGGCGCGATGGCGCGCGTGCGGCGGCAGATTGCGCAGGCCGCATCGACCGAGCTGCCGGTGCTTGTCCTCGGTGAATCGGGAACCGGCAAGGAACTCGTCGCGCAGGAGATTCACGCCCTTGGCGGCCGCGCGGGTCGGCCGCTATGCACCGTCAACATGGCCGCCC
The DNA here is from genome assembly GCF_052436255.1 of Roseateles sp. GTDB lineage: Bacteria > Pseudomonadota > Gammaproteobacteria > Burkholderiales > Burkholderiaceae_C > Pelomonas. Next base: position 69,335 of record NZ_JBQVNP010000006.1, read on the forward strand.
TGACCGAGTCCATCGCCACCACGGAGCTGTTCGGCTGCGTCAAAGGGGCGTTTACAGGCGCAGACGCCGCGCGGCGGGGTCTCTGGGCAGAGGCCGACGGCGCAACCCTCTTCATGGACGAAGTGGGCGACACCCCCGCCCTCGTGCAGCCCATGTTGCTGCGGGCCGTCGAGACCGGGCAGTACCGCCCCGTGGGCAGCAGCCGCGTGGAGCGGGCCGACGTGCGGCTCATTGCCGCGACTGATCGGCCGCTGCAGGAGCGCGGCTTCAACGTGCCGCTGCTGCGCCGCCTGGCGGCCTTCGTCATCCGCATGCCCGCCCTGCGCGAACGCCGTGAAGACCTCGGTGTGCTGCTGCGCCGGGAGTTCGAAGAGGCGGGCGACGTCGCAGGCTGGCTCGGCGAAGTACCGCCTGAACTCGCTCGTGCCCTGTGCCTGCATGACTGGCCCGGCAACGTGCGACAGCTGCGCCACGCCGTGCAACGCTTGGTGCTGGCCGCTCAAGACCGTCAGTGGCTCGGTGTGGAAGATCTCCTATCACTGCCGCCGGCAAGCTCCGCCGCCCGAGCTGCCGGCAACGACCTCCCTCCCCCTGCCGAATCCGCACCGGCGCCTTTCACCGACGACGAACCGCAAGACCCGCCCCGCACGGGCTGGCGCGCGCCATCGTCAGTCACACCAGATGAGTTGCTGAAGGCGCTGGAGCAGCAAGCCTGGAGCCTGCGGGCCACCGCCGCCAGCCTGGGCATCTCGCGCAGCTCCCTCTACGCCCTTATCGACCGCCATCCTTTGATCCGCTGGCCCGAAGACATCGCCGGCGACGAGATCGCCGCCGCGGTATCCGAGGCGCCAGCTGGCGATGTGGCGGCGCTGGCGTCGAATCTGAGGACGCCGAGGGAAGCGCTGCGACGGAGGTTGGCTTCGTTGGGCATCAGCCACTGAATGCAGAGGCGTGTTCTGCGGGCAACGGTGCTGGCGCAAAACCTGGCTCTTGCCTTCCTGGGCAGCATCCATGAGTCGCTGCCGGTGAGCATCGAGGTGGGCGAAACGGCGGCCATCGTGAAGCTGGCGAAGCGTGTGGAGGTGTTTGTGTTGAAAGCTGGCGGGGAACTCGATCCAGAACTCGCCGATGTGCCCTCGGATGGCCGGACCCAACCAGCTGGAAGGCCATGAGGGTGGCTGCTGCTGCTCGGATTCGTCAATTCGTGGGGCAGCAAAGTGCCCAAAGCAGAGATTGAAGATCACCGGCAGTCGAGCCCAGGGCAGCGGCTGCTGTCGTCCGTATCGTGGAGCCGAAAGCGCGGTTCATGGCTCAAAGCAGTCTGCGACCATCCGGCCGGCCGAGGGGGTCCAATCACCGGGCCCAGGGCAGCTGCTGACCTTCAGCCGTACAGCTGGCAACTTGCGCCTTCGATTGGCAGTGGCTGCGATGTTGCCTTGCTGCATAAAAACGGCAGCGGCGGCCAGCGAAATGGAAGCCGCGGCAGCAGTCTGCTGCCGCGGTCATAGGCCTCGGCGTGAGTCCTACTTCTTCCTTGCGGCTCCCAAGTAGACATGGTCGAAGCTGACGAAGCCGCAGCCGCCCGCCTCGTTGTCGAAAATCTGGACCCTGACCTGTTTGCCGGCCTGGGGGGCGAGGTCCAGCGTGACCCAGTTGCCATCACCCTGGATGGACGCCTGATTGCAGCTGTTGGGTGTGTGGGTCGCGATCACGGCGCCGGCCGCGTCCAACACCTTCAGACCGACAGTGCCGTTGGCATTGCCGCCGGACATCAGGAAGTTCAGGAAGGGCCTGGAAGCATCAACGCTGACGAGCGGTGACGTGAGCGTGCCGGTCGACCCGTCACAGCCCTTGCTGTTGGCGTTCAGCTCACAGCTGCTGACGGCACGTGCACCCACCCGCGCGCTGCCGGACACGCCCTTCCAGGCGTCGGCGCTGGCCGGGTTGGCGAAGTCGCCTGCTGCAGTCCAGCTCTGGGCCGCGACCACGGCGTCATCGAAGTCGCCGATGACCTGCGTGAAGGCATCCGCCGCCACGCTGACGTTGAAGCCGAGCTTGGCGGTGGTGGCAGGCGTGAGCACCACCGTGCCGCCGTCCTTGCCATTGCCGGTGGGGTTCCAGGCCGTGCCCGACTGGTACCACTGGTCGGTGCTGACAAAGCCGCAGCCGGTGGCTTCCTCGTCGAACAGCTGGGCCTTGATGGTGGCCGAGTTGAGTGCCGAGATGTCGATGTGCGTCCAGTCGTCGTCGTTCTGCACGAAGGACGGGCCGCAGCTGGTGGGCGTGTACGTCAGCAGCACATTGCCCAACGTGTCCAGCACGCGCAGGCCGACGTTCTTGCCCGCGCCGCCGCCATGCATCAGGAAGTTGAAGTAGGGGTCGGTCACCTTGAACGGCGGCGAGGTCAGCGTGCCCACGGGCGGGTCGCACGGCGTACCGGGGCCGGCGATCTCGCAGGTGCTGATGGCCTTGTCACCCACCCGCGCGGCGTTGGCGTCGGCGCCGGTGGTGCCCTGCCAGCTGGTGGCCGTCGCACTCGCGAAGGCGCCCGTGCCGACCCAGCCGCGCTTGGCCACCATGTCGACCGGGTTCTCGAAGCTGGCGAACGGGATCATCTTCTGGAACGTCACGGCGCCTTCGACAGTGACCTTCACCGGCGTCAACGGCTTGCTCAGCACGCCGGCCGCCGTGCCGCGCGGCTTGTCGGTCTGATAGAAGTGATCGAAAGCGACGAAACCGCAGCCACCCGATGCGTTGTCGAATACCTTGATCTGGACTTTCTCGCCGATCAGCCCGCTGGTGTCAAAGTTGACGTAGTGCTGGTCGCCCTTGAGCACGGGGTCGCCGCAGCTGTTGGGGTTGTAGGTGCCGAGCACCTGGGCGGTGGCCGAGCCGGGCGGCGTGTACAGCACCTGGGCGCCGACGTCCGGTCCGCCGTTGCCACCGGACATCAGGAAGGTGATCGAGTCCTTGGTGATGGTGACGTTGTTGATCGTGATGCTGCCGGTAGGGCCATCGCAGCCACCGCCACCGATCTCGCAGGTCGACACCGTGGCATCGCCGATGCGCGCCGCGATGGCCGCCAGCGACGCGTTGTTGTACTCGAGGTTGTTCCAGTTCGTCGACGCGGCAAAGGCCCCGGTGAGCGTGTACTTGACCGTGTCAGGCTGAATCAGCGCCGGGAACTCAAAGCTGGAGATGATGTTTTCTTCGACAAACGTCGTGTCGTCCGTCGTGACGCGCACCGACGTGTTGGACACCCGGCAGGTGGGGCACGAGGTCACCGTGATCGCCAGCGCCAACGTGGAGGGAGCCGAATAGGTGTCATCGGCCACCGCCGTGACCTGGTAGGTGTTGTCCTTGTTCGCATCCGATGGCGCCTGGAAGTTCGGCGGAATCGCGAAGCGGATCGAACCATCGCCGCTGATGGAGAACAGCGCGGCGTCGGGGCCGCTGAGCGACAGTCTGACGTTGTTGTTGTCGGGGCTGGAGACCGACAGCTTCGCCACGTCACGCGTGAACTCGGGAACGCTGATCGCTCCCGGATTCGCAAAGACGGGTGAGCGGGGTTGCGGCAGTGGGTCCGTGCTGGTTCCGCCGCCACAGGCGGCGAGCATGACAGTCGCGGACAGCAGGGACAGCAGAGACAGGAGCTTTTTCATTGTGGCTCTCCCGATCAGAAGAAGTAGGTGTACATCGCACGCAGCGTGCGACCGAACAGTGGCCGGCTCACGCTCCGGTTGGTGGCACCGTTAGGTCCCTTCAGGTCGACAAACACCGGATCGCCCTCCGTGAACGACAGGCGATTGGTGATGTTCGACACATGGAACTGGAACGAGCTGTTCTTGTTGAAGTCCCAGATGAAGCCACCGTCCAGGTGGTAGTACGCCGGGTAGAGCGTGACGTCGACGTCGCGCGACTCGGAGTAGCGGTTGCCGAAGTAGGTGAACTTGGCGTAGGGCTTGAGCGGCAGTCCGGTGTAGGGCTTCAGGTCCCAGCTGCCCTGGACATTGGCCATGACCTTGGCGAGCCGGCGCGGGCGCCGTCCGTCTTCGCCGATCTGTTCGAAGGTGTAGCCGGTCACGACGTCATTGACCCGGGTTTCCTTGACGGTGCGGTAGTTGGCGTTGACGACCTTCGGGTCCTGAACCACGCCGGTGAAGCGCAGCTCCAGACCCTTGACGGCCCGCGGGCGCCAAGCCGCTTCAAGTTCCAGGCCGATGTTCTGGATGCCGCGACGGTAGAACTCGCGCACCAGCGGGCAGCTGTTGATGTCGACGATGGTGCCGGCGGGCGCGCACTGTGGGGATGTGAAGTCGCGGAAGTCGACGTACTGGTCGCGCGGGCTGAACTTGTTGTAGAACAGTGCGACCTGCGTGTCCCAGGTGTCGGCGTAGTAGCGAACGCCACTCTCGTACTGCATGATCTTCTCGACCTTGCTGCCGGGGGCTGCGGGGTCGAACTGCAGCTGGTTGAGCTGCTCCAGGCTGGGCAGGCGGAACGACTTCGAGACCAGGCCGTACACCGCCACGTTGGAGCGCACCGAGTAGTTGGCGCCGACCGACCAACCCGTGCCACTGACCTTGGAGTTCAGCGTCTGGTTGGCGCCGGGCAACAGCACTTCGTTGTCTGCGAGCGTGTCTTCGGCACTGCCTGGCACCATGCCGGCCGGCGTCAGGTTGGTCGTCAGGTCGCGCACGTTGTAAAGGACGTTGGCACGCTGCGTCTGGTGCCGCACGCCGACATCGATCTTGAGGCGCCGGTTCAGCGTCTCCCAGTGGTCGTGAAGGTAGAGGGCCTCGCCCTTGACCTGCGAATCGGCGAGGTAGCCGTTGAAGCCCAGGCGCATGACGCCGCCCGACGTGACGCTCGGGCCGACCGGGGTGCCTGCAGCCGTGACGGCACGCAGCTCGACCAGTTCTGGTTGGTCGCTCATGGTCGACACCAGCAGCGACTGCTGGAAGTTCTGCTTGTTGGCGTACTCGGTGAAATAGGCGCCGACCGTCAGGTGGTGCTCGCCCAGCAGTTCCACCGTCTTGCCGAGCTTCAGGTCGACCGAGGTGCTCTTGGCCTCGGTGGTCGCAATGAAGGGGATCAGGAAGTTCAGGTAGGTGCTGTCCGCAACCCGCGTCCCGGTGCCCAGGGTGTACGCCGCGATGCCGGTGGCCCCTGGGTAGAACGAGCTGAAACGCAGCACGTCGTTGTTGAAGCGCGCGTTGTTGAACCGCGCCGCCGTCGTCGTGTCATTGCCGGTGAACAGGCCGTTGTAGCCGCTGCTGCCGGACGTGTGCCGCACGCCGCCGTCAAAGGACCAGCCGGAGTCGAACTCGTGGCTGAGCTTGGCGGTGTAGATGTTGAAGTCGGGGTGGATGCCGTCAGCGATGTCCGCCTGACGCTCTCCGTATTCACCGAGCATGCTGAAGCGGCGGCTGGAGGGTGAGGCCACCGTGCCGTCGGCGAAGTCGATGCCGATCGGCCACACGGCATCCATGTCGATGCGCACCGGATTGGCGGCGGTGCCAGGCTGCGTGATGGCCGGCACCTGGAAGGGCACGTTCTGATAGAAGGCCGTGCGGTCGTTGATCTTCAGTGCATGCAGCTGCACTTCTGTCAGGCCGTCGTCGGTCTGATAGACCAGGTTCCCGCGGATCTGTCCGCCCTTGTCGGCGGTGTAGCCCGTCTCGCGCAGGCCATCGGACGTGCGGTAGAAGCCACCGACCGCAAAGGTCAGGTTCTTGTTGATCGGCCCCGACAGGAAGAAGTCGTTGCGCAGGAACTTGTAGTCGGCGACCTCCAGCTTGTAGCCGCCCTCCAGCGTCTGGCCGCCGGTGCGAGTGATGTGGTTGACCGTGGCGCCCAGGCCGTTGGAGTACAGGATGCCGCCGGTGCCGCCCTTGACCACTTCCACGCGCTTGGTCATGAGGTCGTGGCGCGCCGCGACGTCGTTGTTCATGAACGGCACTTCCGGTTCTTCGAACCACGGCAGGCCGTCGATCAACTGCGGCGCATAGCGGTAGCCGCCCGTCACCGGCAGGCCACGCACGGTGATGTTGTTGCTGGCCTCACCCGCTGTGCTGCCCTCGGCAAAGATGCCCGGCACGTTCTGCAGCAGGTCGGCCGTGCTGATCGGCGCCAGGCGCCGGATGTCCTCGGCGGACAGCGTGTTGACGGTGTTGGTCGAGTCCTTCTTCAGCGTCCTCTTGCTGCTGCCGGTGACGACCACTTCCTCCAGGCGCTGCGTCGCCTCGGATGTGGCGGCAGGCGCTGCGAGCAGCACGTTGGGGGTGACCTGCTGGGCCCATGCGGCCTGAGCCGCCAGCGCCAGAGGCAACAGTCGCCATGCGGCGACACCTCGTTGGTGTTTCATGCTTTGTCTCCTGGGTTGTCCCCATCGCAGGGGTACGTTCTTGAGGCCGGGCCCCGGCCGATCTGGGCGGTGTGCTTATCCCGGTGGCCGCAAGGGCCAGATCTGCACGCGGGCCGACGCGGGTTGCTGCGTCGCCAAGTGCACCTGCGTGCTGCCGGGCAGGGATGGGTAGCTGCGCACCGCATAGGCGGCGGCGTCGTTGATGAACACGTCGATGGCCGAGCCATCGACAAAGACGCGCAGCGTGCGCATGGGCCCGAAGGCGTCGCTGGGGTAGCGCCCTTGCAGGCGCTGCAGGCCTTCGCCATCCGCAGACAGGCTGGATTGCGACTTGTCGATCTCGGCCCTGCCTTGCGCCGGGTCGAAACGCAGCCGCGTGAATTCTCGTCCGTCGGCCGAAGCCATCAGGTCAAGCGTGATCGGGCCGGCAGCGGCCGCCGCGTCGTCCAGGTCCACCTGCAGCTCGTAGGCATGCAGGCCACTGCCCAGCAGGCGCCGCTCGGCGCTCAGCTGCACCGGCGTGGCGGGCAGCAACGGCTCGCCACGCAGCGCAAGCAACTCCGGCGCAGGGGACTGGCCGAGGGTGCGCCGGTCCGGCAGCAGCGTCCACACGCGCGGCAGGCTGAAGGTGTGGGCCCAGCCAGCGCGCAGCTGGGCGGCAGGCGTGCGCCGCTCGTCGACGATGCCGATGGCGCGCAGCCGGCCGTCTGCCGCCCGGCCGACCGTGGGGGCCAGGTGGCCGGGAATCAGGTCGAGGTTCTGCGGCGTGTGCGAGAAGGGCTTGAAGCGCCCATTCACCCACTCGCCCATCCAATACACCGCGCGCGTGGCTGGCTCACCGTACTTGCTGACCTTGCCGCCGATCGGGTTGACAACCAGCACCCACACGTCGTCGCTGAGGCGCTCGAACACCGGCATCTCCCAGATCTCGGAGCCGGTGTCCAGCAGCCGGTAGGCCACCTCGGAGAAGCGCTGCGGCTGCCAGCGCGCGCCCTTCTCGCCGCGCTTGAGCACGTAGTACTGCAGGCCGCCGCCGGTCTCCAGCGCAGCACCGACGAGCATGTGCCAGGTCTCGCCCTGCTTCCACAGGAAGGGGTCGCGGAAGTCGCGGACGCCCGCCGTGTTGACGACCGGGCCGAGCTTGCGCCAGGTGCGCAGGTCAGCGTCCTCGCTGACAGCCATGGACACGCCCGGGTTGGCAGCCGAGAGCCGCTCACCGTGGTTGACGCTGGTGTAGAACGCGAACGCCTTGCCGCCGTCGGTGATGACATGGCCGGACCAGATGCCCTTCATGTCGAAGCCCGAGTCGTCCGTCTGCAGTTCGGGCCGCAGGGCGTCGGGCAGGTGCTGCCAGGTGACGAGGTCACGGCTGGCCATGTGGCCCCAGTGCATCTGCGTCTTGAACGGGCCGTTGGGCGTGCGTTGGTAGAAGAGGTGCCAGACGGCATCCTTGCCCTCCCCCACGCGAACCAGGCCATGCGGCTCGTTGGCCCAGTTCGCCGGTGGCATGGCGTGCAGGCGCGGCCGCAAGTGGTCAGCGGCGAAGCGTGACGCTGGCACGACCAGCGACGGCTCCGCATCGGGGGCGGTATCCGGCGTCGGCAGCAGGGCCAGCTGTGCAGCCGACAGCGCAGCGGGGTAGACCTCCACCAGATCGAAAGCGCCGTTCAGCCGGTTGACCTTGAAGTCGAGGATGCGGGCCTCCACCGCTGGCGTCGCCAGCTTCAGCGGCACCGGCGCCAGGCGCAGGCTCATGCCGGGCTGGCCGGTGGCAGTGCCGACGAGTGCGCCGTCCTGATACAGACTGACCACACCGGAGGTCGGTTCCACGCTGGCCACGAGATGCACCCAGCGACGCAGCGGAAACCGCTGGGGTGCCGCCACGCGCAACACCCCGGCCGAGGTGGCGATGCGAAAGCCCCAGCGGCCGAAGGTGTCGATGTGCAGGTCGAAGCCCGCATCGCCCTGCGCCTGTTGCGCAAACGAGGATGGCGACAGCTCGCGCACGGTCACCTCCAGGTCCGACGGAAAGCTCTCCAGCGCGACCCACAGCGACAAGCTGAAGGCAGCGTTGGCGTTCAGCAGCAGCGCGGCCTGGGCGTAGCTGGAGAAGCCGTCGGTGCGCCAGGCACTGCCGGTGACGCCCGGCACCACGTCTGGCGCGGGGAACTGCGTGTGGATGGCAGCACCCGCCGGCAGCACGCCTTGCGCCAGTTGATCGAAGTCCAATGCCAGCACAGGCTTCGGCAGTGGCTGTGCCCAGGCGAACCCAGTCGCCGCCAGCAGCAGCATCAGGACCGCGTGGCGACCGACCTGCACCAAGCCCGATGCCACGGGCCACCGGCCATGCAGGGAGAAGGAATCGAGGACATGACGCATATTGTCTATCGATAGCCAAATGGAACCAAAGAAGAGGTGCGAACGCACCCCAAGGGCACAGCGAGCACCAAAATGTCTATCGATAGTAGTTGCCACTCGGCAGCTTGTCCTTGGTGTTTCCCCCAAGTGGGGCGCTGCGCCCACTTCAGGGGCGACGAATAGGTGAAAACACTCAGGACGGCCAATCCGACAGAAACTACCATCGATAGACAAATTGCTTCTGCAATCCACAAACAAGCATCGAACCGAGCCAGCGCATCGCGCCTCAGGCGCAGGGTTCAGCATCACCACAACGAGAGACAAGCAGGCCCCGATGAGCGAAGCCTCGACCATCTACCAGGTAGCCGACACGGCCGGCGTGTCGGTGCGCACCGTGTCGCGCTATCTGAACGACCCGCACTGCGTGTCGGCCAAGACCTCCACCAAGATCATCGAGGCGATGCAGGCGCTGCAGTTCCGCCCGTCCAAGGCGGCGCGCGCGCTCAAGGGCGTGAAGCCCAACCTGATCGGCGTGGTGTCGGACCGCATCACCACCAGCCCCGATTCCTTCGAGCTGATCAAGGGCCTGCAGCTCGCCGCCAAGGACCTCGGCAAGCGGCTGCTGATCGCCGAATGCGGCGGTGTGGATGAGGACGTGCCGGACCTGATCGACGGCCTGATCGAGCACCGCGTCGATGCGCTGATCTTCGCCACCCACTTCCACCGCCCGCTGGATGCCGCGCTGCTCGCCCGCGCCGCCGGCACACGGCTGGTGCTGCTGAACTGCTACCTGCCGCGCAACGAGCACCCCACGGTGCTGCCGGACGACGAGCAAGGCGCGCGCGATGGCCTGGCCTATCTGTACGCCCAGGGCCACCGGCGCATCGTCGTGTTCGAGCTCTTCCCCGACATGCGCGCCACGCAGCTGCGCCACCGCGGCATGCTGAAGGCCGCGACCACCGCCGGCCAGCCGGCACCCGTGTTCGTGCAGGGCTCGCAGGGCGCGCTGGCGGAGGACGAGTTCGCCGCCATCGATGGCCTCGTCAGCCAGGTGCTGCGCGAGCATCGGCCCACCGCCATCCTGGCCGGCAACGACAAGATGGCCGCCCGCATCATCCAGTGCCTGCACAAGCGCCAGATCGCCGTGCCGGCGCAGGTGTCCGTGCTGGGCTTCGACGATCACCCGATGCTGGTGCACGCCACCGACCCGCCACTCACCAGCGTACGCCTGCCCTACCTGCAGATGGGCCGCCGTGCCGCGCAGATGGCCTGCAACGAAGCCGCCACCGGCACCATCCGCGAGCGCTGCGAGGTGCAGGTGCGCGCGTCGGTGGCCGCACCGCCGAGTGGCAAGCCGCGATGAGCGCCAAGCTGTTCTTGGCAGCCAGCTTGTTGGCCGGTGCAGCCGTCGCGGCCCCCATCGACATCCAGGTCTGGCGACACGAAACCGGCGACAGCGACATGCGCGCCAGCGCGGCCGCCGAGGCGCGCTTCAACCGCCTGCAGTCGCGCTACCGCGTCGTCACCGAGACGCTGCCGCAGGGCTCCTACCAGCAGTCCGTCATCGCTGCGGCCATGACGAAGAAGCTGCCCTGCGTGCTGGACCTGGACCAGCCCTCGGTGCCCAACTTCGCCTGGGCCGGCCACATCCAGCCGCTGGAAGGCCCGCTGCGCCCGGTGGGCGTGGACGCGCTGATCCCCGGCGCACGCTCGACCTACAAGGGCAAACTCTATTCGGTGGGCCAGTTCGACGCGGCGCTGGCGTTGTTCGCCCGCAAGAGCGTGCTGCTAAAGCACGGCGTGCGGCTGGCAACCATGGCCCAGCCCTACACGGCCACCGAGTTCCGCGACATCCTGCGCACCCTCAAGCGCGCCGGCTTCAACTACCCGCTGGACCTGAATGCGCAGTGGACGGGCGAGTGGGTGTCCTACGCCTTCTCGCCCTGGCTGCAGAGCGCCGGCGCCGACCTGGTGGACCGCAAGACCTTCACCCAGGTGGACGGCCTGCTCAACGGCGACGCCGCACTCGGTGTGGCGGACTTCTACGGCTCGCTGTTCACCGAGCGCCTGGTGGCGCGCCGGCCGGTGGATGACCAGGCCTTCCCCAGCGGCCGCGCGGCTTTTCACTACACCGGCTCCTGGGCGGCCAAGGACTACCTCACCCGCCTGGGCAGCGACTTGGTCGCCCTGCCGCCGCCGGCCTTTGGCGCCCAGCCGCGCATCGGCGCGGGCTCGTGGCAATGGGCAGTGTCCAGCAGCTGCCCGCACCCGGAGGGCGCGCGGCTCTTCATCGAACACCTGATCAGCACCGCCGAGATCGCCGCGTTCTCGCAGGACACGGGCCTCATGCCCACCAGCGAGGCCGCCGCCAACGCCACCACGCTCTACCGCCCGGGTGCCTTTGGCCGCGACCTGTTCGACTTCGCCCGCGCCTACGGCGTGCTGCGCCCTGCAACGCCGGCCTACCCGATGCTGTCGAGCAGCTTCGAGCGTGCCTTGAAGGAAGTGCGCGAGGGCGGCGACGCCGCCGAAGCCCTGGACCGCGCGGTCGAGGCGATCCAGCAAGACCTCAAACGCAACCGCAACTATGGCTTCTAGCGTCACCCGCTTCGGGCATGCCCGCTGGTCCGAAGTGGCCGTTCTGGCCGGGCCCGCCCTGCTGCTCTTCTTCGGCTTCGTGCTGCTTCCCTTCGTGATGGCGGTGGGCTTCAGCTTCACCAACGTCAAGCTGCTGCAGACCGACCGCATCGAGTGGACGGGGCTGGACAACTACACGCGCATGTTCGGGCTCAAGCTGGTCGAAGCGCCGACCGCCCACGGCGCTGCGGAGCCGTTGGCGCCGTCACGCCAGTGGCGCGCCTTGAAGCGTGCCGCCCCCGCCGAGTTCGACGGCTACCAGTTCCTCACCGATCTCTCGTTCGGCGGCAAGCGCTACCTGGTCGGCGCACGCGACCCGCAGTTCCTGCGCTCCATCGCCAACACCTTCCTCTTCGCGCTACTGGTCGTGCCACTGCAGACGGCGCTCGCCTTTGCGATGGCGCTCTGGGTCAACCAGACCTTCCGCGGTCGGGTGGTGCTGCGCACGGTGTTCTTCTCGCCGGTGGTCACGTCGATGGTGGTGGTCGCGGCGATCTGGGGCCTGATCCTGCACACCGAGGCAGGCCTGGCCAACCAGGTGCTGCGCCAGCTCTTTGGCGCCAACGCATCGCAGCCCGACTGGCTGGGCGACCCGCATCTGGCGATGCTGTCCATCGCCATCATGTCGGCCTGGCAGGGCGCGGGGTTTCAGATGCTGATCTTCCTGTCTGGCCTGCAGGGCATATCCATCGAGCAGTACGAGGCTGCGGACGTCATGGGCGCGAGCCGCTGGCAGAAGTTCCGCTACATCACGCTGCCGGGCCTCAAGCGCACGCTGGTGTTCGTCGGCCTGTCCACCACCATCATGGCGTTTGGCCTCTTCACCCAGGTCGACGTGCTGACCGGCGGCGGGCCGATGGACTCGACCAGCACGCTGATCTTCCATTCGATGCGTGTTGGATTTCGTGAGCAGGACATTGCCTACGGCTCGGCCATGACGCTGTTCTTCTTCCTCTTCGTGCTGCTGCTGTCGCTCGGGCAGAAGAAGCTGATGGAAAGGCTGGGCCAATGAACCGCTCCACAGAAAGCAGCGACGTGGCGAAGTCCGTGCTGCACGTGGCACTGATGCTGCTGGCCGGCATCGTGTTCGCCTACCCGCTGCTCTTCATGGTGGCCGCCAGCTTCAAGCCGGGCGACGCCCTCTTCACCGACCTCGGCAACCCGGCCGCGCTGCTGCCGGACGCGCGCTGGTCGCTGAACAACTACCGCTCGGTGTTCGACAAGGGCGCCATCGGCGCTTATCTTGCCAACTCCGGGCTGATCGCGCTGCTCAGCGTCACGGCCGGCATCTTCATCAACAGCGCCGCTGCGTTCGCGCTGGCCAAGCTCAAGTGGCGCGGCCAGGGCCTGGTACTGACCCTGGTCATCGCGCTGCTGATCGTGCCCTTCGAAGTGCTGGCCATCCCGATGCTGCTGATCGTCTCCAAGCTGCCCTGGATCGACAGCACAGGCCTGACCATCGGCTGGCTCGACACCCTGCATGTGCAGATCATTCCCTTCCTGGCCAATGCCTTCTGCGTGTTCCTGTTCTACCAATTTTTCAAGGACGTGCCCGATGAGCTGGTGGAGGCCGGCCGCATGGACGGCGCCAGCGCACTGACCATCTACCTGCGCCTGGTCATGCCGGTCTGCAAGCCGGTCATCGTGACGGCCGCGATCATCCTGTTCCTGGGCATGTGGAACCAGTACCTGTGGCCCGTCATGACGGTGCACACGGCCGGCGCCCGGCCGGTGATGGTGGGCCTGCAGCAGTTCTTCGGCCGCAGCACGCAGTGGGGCGAGGTCATGGCCTACGCCTGCGTCATCACGCTGCCGGTGATGGTGTTCTTCCTGCTGTTCCAGAAGCAGTTCATCCGCTCCGTCGTCGGCGCGGGCATCAAGGGCTGAGCGGCCGTGAATCGACGCCGCTCGCCCAACGCCCGTCTTGTCTATCGGTAGCCAGTCAACTTCACGACATGCCCAACATCGTCTTCCAACACGCCGACAAGCGCTATGACGAGCGCGCCGAGCGCTATGTCTTCCGGGACCTCAACCTGCACATCCGCAAGGGCGAGTTCACCGTGCTCGTCGGCCCCTCGGGCTGCGGCAAGTCCACGCTGCTGCGCATGATTGCAGGGCTTGAATCGGTCAGCGGTGGCGACCTGCTGTTCGACGACCTGCGCGTCAACGAACTTCCACCGGTCAAGCGCGGCGTGGCCATGGTGTTCCAGAACTACGCGCTCTACGCCCACATGACGGTCTACGACAACATCGGCTTCGGGCTGAAGATCGCCGGCCTGCCCAAGGCCGAGCGCCACGCGCTGATCCAGGATGCCGCGCGCCAGCTGCAGCTGGAGGAACTGCTGCAACGCAAGCCCACCCAGCTGTCCGGCGGCCAGCGCCAGCGCGTGGCCATCGGCCGCGCCATCGTGCGCAAGCCCAGCGCCTTTCTGTTCGACGAGCCGCTGTCCAACCTCGATGCCAACCTGCGCGCCCAGATGCGCGCCGAGATCGCCGAGCTGCACCGCAAGCATGGCGTGACGACGGTCTACGTGACGCACGACCAGGTCGAGGCGATGACGCTGGCGGATCGCATCGTCGTGCTCAGCCGCCACGGCCTGGAGCAGTTCGGCACGCCCGACGAGCTGTTCGATACGCCGGCCAACCTCTTTGTCGCTGGCTTCATGGGCAGCCACCGCATGAACCTGGTGCCAGTAGACGAAACCCACGCGCAGCAGTTGCTGCTTCTGACCGGCCAATCCACTGGAGAGCTGGCTGCGGCCGGCATCGGCACCATCGGTGCGCGGCCTGAAGACATCGAAGTCGTCGACGGTTCTGCGGCCAGCGTTCAACTCGTCGAGCGGCTGGGGGCCGAGTCCCTCGTGCACTTCGCTGTAGGCGGCTCGCTCACGCCGCTGTGCGCCCTCTCCACCGACCGCAGCATCGCCTTCGGCCAGGCCCGCGCGCTGCGCGTGCCACCCCACAAGCTCCACCGATTCGGTCCCAACGGCCAACGACTCGCGCCATGAACCTCACCCTGCCCTCACACGCTACCAACGCCGCCAACCCGTGGCGCCCGCGCTATCACTACACGCCGCAGCGGCACTGGATGAACGACCCGAACGGGCTCGTGCACTTTGACGGCGAGTACCACCTCTACTATCAATACAACCCGCAGGGCAGCGACTGGGGCCACATCAGCTGGGGCCACGCCATCAGCACCGACCTGGTGAGCTGGCAGGAGCTGCCCGTCGCCATCCCCGCCACCGAGCGCGTGATGGCCTTCTCCGGCTCGGTCGTCGTGGACCATGCCAACTGCGCCGGCTTCGCGCCGGAAGGCTCGGCGGCACCAGCGCTGCTGGCCTTCTTCACCGGCTTCGACCCCGAGACCAAGATCCAGTCCCAGCACCTGGCCTACAGCCTGGACCGTGGCCGCAGCTACACGCCTTACGCCGGCAACCCGGTCATCGACATCGGCTCCACCGAGTTCCGCGACCCCAAGGTGTTCTTGCATGCGCCCACGCGGCGGTGGGTGATGCTCGTGGTGGCGGCGCTGGAGCAGCAGGTCTGGTTCTACACCTCGGTCAACCTGATCGACTGGACGCGCGTCTCCACCTTCGGCCCCGCCGGTTCGGCCGACAAGAATATCTGGGAGGTGCCCGAGCTGTTCGAGCTGCCCATCGATGGCGACGCCACGAACAAGCGCTGGGTCCTCATCGTGTCGGTCAACCACGGCTCGCTGTGGGGCGGCAGCGGCGTGCAGTACTTCATCGGCAGCTTCGACGGCAATCATTTCACCCCTGACAACAGCGACACCACGCTCACGCTCTGGGCCGAACATGGCCGCGACTTCTACGCCCCCATCACCTTCGCCAACCTGCCCGACGAGCGCGTGCTGTGGCTGGGTTGGGTCAGCAACTGGGAGTACGCCCGCGAGCTGCCCAGCAACCCCTGGCGTGGCCAGCAGTCCGGCGTGCGTGAGCTCAGCCTGGTCAGTACACCGCAGGGTCCGCGCCTGCGCCAGCGCATGGTGTGCGAGATGCACGCGCTGCTCGAGCCCGAGCCACTGCTCAGCCTGCGCGCGCTGCCGGCCGGCGAGGCTGTTCAGGCGCTCTCGCAGGCCACCGTGACGGGGCGCCAGTTGATGGCGCGGCTGGCCGTCGCCACGCAGGGCCTACAGGCGCCCATCGGCCTGGAGTTCTTTAAGGGTGGCGGCGAGTCCGTTCGCGTCGGCTTCGACCCGGCCGCGAACTGCTTCTTCATCGACCGCCGCTGCAGCGCGCCCGTGTTCAAGGGCCAATCCGAGCGGCATGACGGGCCGCGGCTGCTCGACACACCCGAGATCGAGCTGGAGGTATGGGTCGACGGCAGCCTGGTGGAGCTGCTGGCTGACGGCGGCAGCGTTGCACTCACCGACCTGGTCTACGCCGCAGCCGACGCCTCGGGCGTGGGCCTCTTCCATGGCGACGAGGCGGCCCAGGTGCGGTCGCTCGACCTGCATGCGGTGCGCGCCACGATGCACCACGTCAGCGAGGTGCTGTGATGTTCGTGGTCTGTGGCGAAGCGCTGTTCGATGTGTTCGAGGCGGGCGACACACGCCAAGGCCTGACCCTGGACGCGCGCATCGGCGGCTCGCCGCTGAACGTGGCCATCGGCCTGGCGCGCCTGGGCCAGCCGGTGAGTTTCCTGGGCGCGTTGTCGCGCGGCTTCCTAGGTGACCGACTGCGCCGCGCGCTGCAGGCCGAAGGCGTCAGCTTGAGCTTCGCGCCGACCATTGATGCGCCGACCACGCTGGGCCTGGTCGGACTGGATGCCAGCGGCTCGGCCTCCTACGTCTTCTACGGCGACGGCTGCGCGGACCGCGAACTGCGCCCCGAGCACCTGCCAGCACTGGGCGACGAAGTGCGGGCGCTGCACTTCGGCTCCTACTCGATGGTGGTGGAGCCGGCAGCGTCCACACACCGACAACTCATCGAGCGCGAACGGGCCGCACGCGTCATCGCCTACGACCCCAACCTGCGGCTGAACGTGGAGCCCGACCTGGCGCGCTGGCGCGACACCGTGGCCTGGATGGCGCAGCGCGCGCACCTGATGAAGGTCAGCGAGGAGGACCTGGCCCTGCTGCACCCGGGCATCGACGCGCAACAGGTGGCCGCCCAGTGGCTGGCATCGGGTGCCGGCGTCGTTGTGGTCACGCAAGGAGGACAAGGCGCGACTGCCTTTCACCGGCAAGGCCAGGTCTACATCGAAGCCAGGACGGTGCAGGTGGAAGACACCGTGGGCGCGGGGGACACCTTTCAGGCGGCCATGCTGGCATGGCTGGCCGAGCAGAGTCTGCTCATGCCGCAGCGCCTCGCAACGTTGAGCCCAAAACAGCTTCGAACGATGCTCGTATTCGCGTCGGACGCCGCAGCGCTCACATGCTCGCGCCGGGGCGCCGACATGCCGCGACGCACTGAACTTGGCGCAGCGTCCTAACTGCGCCCGGACAAAGTGCGGAAACACGTCGATGCGCTGTCGGTTACCAGTCCAGCTTCCAGCGACTGGCTGCGGCGAACGCCAGTCGATAGGCGTGGTGGTCGACCATGAAGATCTGCACGGCGCCCAGCATCTCGGAGCTGGCTGCGGCCATCAGGCCGACGGGGTCGGCGCCGGAGATCGCGTCCGTCGAGTCCGGGCCGACCCACCGTTGAGGGCCGCCTGGTAGCCGGTCCGCAGGATGTCACACAGGAAGAGTGCGTTCGTTCTCGTCGCTCCGCGTCGAATCGGGAATCAACAGCGGCCCGATGTTGGCCTTAGGCACGCGCCCCCCGCTCTGCCTGACGCCCGGATAGCCGCCGTACAGGTGGCTGTAGCTGAAAACGCCGGCGCCGGGGCCAGTCCCTTCTTGTTCGTTGTGGCGTCACAGCTGTTGGCGCCGACCGAATTTTGAGCCACCGCGCCGGTCCCAATTTGAGCCAGGGGTGGAAGCCGACTTTGAGAGGGTCGGCTGTGGATAAGTTTAGGGTCTGAGCTGGTCGTTGACCTCCTCGTGGGTGGGTGGACAAGCGCGGGGGAAGACGCGCAGGGCGTAGCCCGAAGCGGATTCCCCCGCGCGGCCACTTCATCGACAGCCCATCAGAACGGCTCGGCTTCAGCCTCCGGCTTGCCGCCCTTGCGCCCCTGCTCCCGCGCCTTGATCCGCTTCTTGGCCTCGGCCGTGCTCTTGCTGAAGCGGATCGACTCGTTGCCCGTCTCCACGATGTGGCAGTGGTGCGTGAGCCGGTCCAGCAGCGCCGTCGTCATCTTGGCGTCGCCGAACACGCTGCTCCACTCGGCGAAGTCCAGGTTGGTCGTGATCACCACGCTGGTGTGCTCGTACAGCCGGCTCAGCAGGTGGAACAGCAGCGCCCCGCCGGCCTGGCTGAACGGCAGATAGCCGAGTTCGTCCAGGATGACCAGGTCCATGCGCAGCAGGCTGGTGGCGATGCGACCGGCCTTGCCTTGGGCCTTCTCCTGCTCCAGCGCGTTGACCAGGTCGACCGTGGAGTAGAAGCGCACCCGCTTGCCGTGCCGGGTGATGCCCGACACGCCGATAGCCGTGGCCAGGTGCGTCTTGCCCGTGCCGGGCCCACCCACCAGCACGACGTTGTGTGCCGCGTCGGTGAAGGCCGTGGTGGCCAGCGTGCCTACGAGCTTGCGATCCACCGGCGAGACCTCGAAGTCGAAGCCGGCCAGGTCGCGATGCACTGGGAACTTGGCCGCATGCATCTGGTGGCTGACCGAGCGCATGGCGCGGTCGGTCCCTTCGGCCTGCAGCAGGTGCTCGATCAGCCAGCGCGAGGACTCGATACCGGCGTTGCCGCCTTGCTCGACCAGATCGGCCCACGCGCCGGCCATGCCGTGCAGGCGCAGCGCCTTCAACTCGACCAGCACGTCAGGCTTCATGGTCGGCCTCCTCGGCGGCGAGGTCTGCAGCGTCGTCCATCCCGGCAGCGTCGCCGCGCAAGCGGTCGTAGCGCGCCGTGTCGGCCAACGGTGGCACTGCCACCTGCAAGGACGTGGCCGCCGTCGGCGGCGCCGGCTGCGCGTTCAGGCGCGAGAGCACGTTGACCACATGCTCCACGCTGACCTTGCCCGGCGGCCCCGCCTCCAGCGCCAATTCGACCGCCACCAGCACCGCGTCCAGCCCGGCCGTCAGGACGATGGCCAGCACCTGCGCCATCACGCGGTCGCCGCCCGGCTGGCGCAGCAGCCCCTTGCGCAAGCGTTGCAGCGGCTCGGGCATGTCGGCGAACGGCGCCCCATTCCTGAGCGCACCGGGCTTCCTCTGCAGCAGCGGGATGTAGTGCTGCCAGTCATAGCGGGTCTCTCCGGCGTTGCTCAGCCGGTCGTGACGCGCTACGACCTGGTCGTCGGCCACGATGACGACGCTGGCCGGGTACAGCCGCGTGCTGACCATCTGGCCGAACAGCTCGCACGGCACCGAGTAGCGGTTGCGCGCCACCGACACCAGGCAGGTGCTGGACACGCGCGCTGGCTTCTCGACGTAGCCGTCGAACGGCGTCGGCATGGGCATCAGCTGCGTGCGCTCGTGCTCCAGCATCTCAGCCACGCTGAACTGTTCGTGCTCGGGGTGGCGGACCTCGTCCCACAGCGCCCGGCAGCGCTGGCCCAGCCAGGCGTTGAGCTCGGTGAAGCTGCCGAACTTGACCCGGGCCGCGTCGATCCAGATGCGCCGCCGGCTGTCCTGCACGTTCTTCTCGACGACACCCTTCTCCCAGCCCGAGGCGACGTCGCAGAAGTCGGGGTCGACCAGGTAGTGCACGCACATGCTGGCGAAGCGCTCGTTGACGATGCGGCCCTTGCCCTTCTTGACCTTGTCCACCGCCGTCTTCATGTTGTCGTAGATGCCGCGCCGCGCCACGCCGCCCAGTGCGGCAAATGAGCGCGTGTGGGCGTCGAACAGCATCTCGTGGCCTTGGCTGGGATAGGCCACCAGCCAGAAGGCCCGCGAGGCGCACAGTTTCATGTGCGAGACCTGCGCCCGGTAGTAGATGCCGCCCACCACCAGGCCTTCCTCGCTCCAGTCGAACTGGTAGGCCTCGCCGAGCTCGAAGGCCAGCGGCACGAAGGCGTTGGCCGACAGCGTCTGGCCCTCGGCCTGGCGCCATGCCCGGATGAAGTCCGTGACGCGCGTGTAGCCGCCGTCGTAGCCGGCGGCCTTGATCTCGACGTACAGCGCCTTGGCCGTGCGCCGCTCGTGCCGGGGCCGGCGCGCGTCGGCCTTCAGCGCCAGCTTGAGTGCCTCGTGGAACGGCGTGAGTTTGCTCGGCTGCTCATCCCGACGGTACTTCGGCGGGCCGTCAACTTCGCCGTGCAGCCACTTGGAAACGGTGTTGCGCGACAACCCCGTGATGCGCGCTATCTCGCGCTCCGACTTGTTCTTGCGGCGATGCAATCGCCTGATCCTGCCAATCATGTCCATGGTGATCACTACTCGTCCTCGGCTGCACAAAAATGCAGCAGAGTAGGTTGCTCACCTGGCTCAGTTTTAGGTCGGCATCAGGGCAAAAAGTGGCTCAGTTTTCGGTCGGCGAAAACACCCACCATCAACGTCAGAGTTACGAACTGAAGGCGCCAGGAATGAGCAACTTCACATCGTTTCCCGAGGGAAACCCAAGTTCGAGACATTGACCAGGTCAAGACTTGCCAGCCAGCAGCTCTAGTCACGGCAGGCGTCAGGCGGCAGGAGATGTGCCAATCCTGACCTACAGTGGTGTTCAACGCTTGGGTGGCGTCCAATAGCCGTGAACTACCTTGCTTGCAATGCAGAGTGTTAGATAGGCGCTTACCGGCGGCGCACCGAGCACCAATAGAACAAACCCAACCCAAGGCAGCTCAATGAACAGTGCAATGGCAGCTGCACAAAGGAGAAGTACGGAAAGGGCTGTTGTGGCGTATCGCCAAGCAGGCGGAATCGCACGCCCATCTTCTTCGCCATCATCCTCTATGCCTGGTGGCGGAGGGCTCTTCTTCGTCATCGGTTGTCCTTTCTTGATTCGGGGACGAAGCGCTCGGCTCGCCGGTTGCAAAACGCGCTGGCGCTGATCATGGCCGGGCAACCCTGGTCGAAGCGTGGAAGGCCAGGCGGCCGCCACGGCGGGGGACGCCGATTCGGTTCACCAGCTGGTGCCCGGATGGGCGTTGAGCTGCTGGGAGGGCATACCGCCGTCGCTGTTCATTTTCAGGCCAGAGTCGAGGCGCGCAAGTAGACGACACACCACGTCTACGGGCGCCATGCAGCCAACCTCCGTCACGCCCAGCTCGAAGCAACCAGTTGCCATGTAAGAGCCGGATCGGCAGGCCACCTCATCCACCGGCGCCAGATTGGCGCAGGCTCTGTAGCGCATTTGCGCTACAATCTGTTCATGAAGACCGCGATCATCCCGTCTGTACGTGTCGAACCGGATTTCCGGGCCGAGGTCGAGGCCGTCCTGGCTGAGGGCGAATCGCTCTCCGAGTTCGTGGAGGCGTCGGTTCGCGCCCAGATGGAGCGCCGCCGCATGCAGGGCGAATTCATCGCGCGCGGCCTACGCTCGCGCGACGAGGCGCGCAGGACCGGCGAGTATGTGGACGCCGACGCGATGATCACCAGGCTGGAAGGCAAGCTGGCTGCTGCCCGTGACCAGCTGGCCAAGAAGCGCCGGTGAGCTTCCGGGTTCGTCTCACTCGCGAAGCCGACGCGGATATCGAACGGCTTTTCGACTTCGTGCTGGAGCGCGAGCTTGCGCGCGACGGCGGCGACCTCGACCTGGCGCAGGAGGCCGTGGCTGCCATCCGTGCCGGTGTCGCCACGCTGAAGTCGTCACCGTTCACCTGCCGCAAGGCGAGCAACAGTCCATTCCTGCGTGAGCTTGTCATCCCGTTCGGGCGCAGTGGCTACGTCGCCCTGTTCGAGATCGAGGATGCGGCGAACGTCGTCGTGGTCGCGGTACGACACCAGCTCGAAGACGACTATCACTGACACTGTCGGTGCATCAGGCGCTGACAGAGATGGCGCCGGCAATCTGAACACGGCGACGAGTGGAGACTCGGTCCATTGATCGATCCCGAGAGCGGCGCCAGGGAATGTGCTGGTCAAGTACCCTGAGCTTTCAGCGTCAACTATCTTGAGCGGTGCGGATGGGCGTTGAGCAGCGGCGCCTCCGCGGCCGGCGTGACACCAAGCGCAGCGACTGGCGCGACAGTCGAGCCGATGCGATCACTTCAGCGCGGCCCGGCCACGGGCATGGCGGGTGCTAGGAGTGGCGATCTGGCCGGACCCGCGCGCAGCGCAGTCGATCAGCACAGGCCAGTTCGCCAAGTGGGCCATTCACGCGCAGCGGTAAGGATGCAGGCCCGCGATCTCCTTGCACGGGAGTGCCGCGGCTTGTCGCAGCCGGCATCGCCGGCCTGGCCGTGCGTTGCGTCAGGGATGGAAGCCCGTCAGGGGTGAGACGCCGCTACCTCGGTGGCTCGACGCGCAGCGCGACAGCCCGCCCCCGCGCAGCGGGGAGACGCCAACGCCTCCCCCATGGACTGAAGGCAGATGCTGCTGCACATCGACTCGCTTGCCACCGTCACGGCCCGAGCAAGCCCTCGTTCGATCTTGACCCGGCCAAGCAGCTCACCCATCGCCACAGGCTGATTTCGTCCAGGTTGAGCCTCCGGAAAGGAGTGGCCAGGATGCGCTTGTAGATCGAGCGCCTCGCTCAAGATTGACACCGCTTCCTGGAGCATCACCTCATGCAGCAAGCAAATGCTCGTAGTAGGCGGAAGCACGATCATCGAAGATGCTGTACATCGCCTTCAGGTCGTTGGGGTCCGGGTTCAGCCAGGCATCGACGTGCTCCGGCTTGATGCGCATGATCATCCGGTCGTGACCTGCGTTTCGCACTTCAGGAGGCGGCTCGTCGGTGATAGCCGCGAACGACAGCAGATCCGGCTCGCCGTCTTTCGACCAGTGGGACCACAGGCAGGCGATGTACATCAGCTCAGGCGGGTTCGGCTTGAACTGCAGGACCACGTTCTCCGGCTTCTCATCAGGCGCCAGTTCTCGCTGCTCCATGTCGTGGCGCTTCACGTTCTCATAAAACGTATCGACGAGCAGCAGGCCGTGGCTATAGCCGAACTGGCCGCTCCAGAATCTTTCCAGGCTGTCGCGGCGGGCGTTGTAGGTGCCGGGGAACTTCGTGTCGTAGAACGCCGGCTTGCCACAAGGGCGGCACTGATAACGCATGGGCAGCACTACCCTCTGTCCGTCTCGGACCACCATGACCGGCGCGTAGACGCCAGGAAAGATGCGCGAATCGCGGTCAAGCAGGTCCGTTCTCCTCAAGTCATCGAGGTCGAGCCTCGCCTTTGAGATCTTTGAGGGCGCGATCCGCAGGCTCTCCAGAGCAGCCTTTGGCGGCTTCGGATGGGTCTCAACCATGCGCTCGGCATCGGCCAGGCGCTTGCGCTGCGTGAAAAGCTCCTTCTCCAGCCCCATCGAACGTTCTGCCTTGTAGGCTGCGATGAGTCGCTGAATCTCCTGCTCTTCGGGCGTACCGGCCTCACCTTCAAACGCCGCTTCCATCGCCTTCGGGATCTTGAACTTCGCCTCCTGCCGGCCGTAGAAGAGCTTCACGAACTCCTTGATGCTGATGTGCGCGCCGAACAGGCGCAGGTAGTCACGGTAGTTGGCGCGGATCTGGGCGGAGTAGCACATGGGATTCCCCCTGAAATCGAGCGGCCGTCATCCACGGCGCAGGCGTCGGTTCGAACGGCAGCCGGCAGGGCCGCACCTGCCAACTCCTTCCTGTCCACGGCATCTTGCCCTACTGGACGTTGGACCGCCTTCCATATACTGTACATACATACAGCATCAAACCTCCAACCATGTCGCCCGCCGTCGCAGAACTGGATGCGGTATCTCCGCCTTACAGCCTGTTCTCCCCATCGCAAAACGCCTCTGCCGGTTTCGCAGAGCCGCTGCCTGCGCCGGTAGAAGCGGCGTTGTGGCGAGGCGATCAGCTGGGTGGCCCGACCTCCGAGACGTTGGCAAGTGGCTTCCCCGCGCTCGATGCCGCGCTGCCAGGCCGCGGGTGGCCGTGTGGCGCACTCACCGAGGTGCTGGTGCCGCAGTTCTCCGTTGCCGAACTGCGCCTGCTGAGCCAGGTGCTGGCCGCGCTGACGCGTGCTGGTCGCACGGTGGCCATGATCGGCCCGCCGATGACACCTCACGCACCCGGGCTGCGCCACGACGGTCTCGATGAGCGCCACTTGGTCTGGGTCGACGTCGACACGCCGCGCGATCGGCTCTGGGCCACGGAGCAGCTGGTGAAGTCCGGCAGCTTCGGCGCGACGGTCGCCTGGCTGCCTCTGGTGCGCGCGGAGCAGATTCGCCGGCTCCAGGTGCTCGCAGCCCGCTGCACGGGCCCGGTCTTCCTCTGCCGGCCCGAGACTGCCGCGCGCGACGCCTCGGCAGCACCGCTGCGCGTGCTGGTGCGCGCGCATACCGATTGGCAGATTGCCGTGCAGGTGCTCAAGCGCAAGGGCACGCCGCTGGACGAAACATTGCTGCTGCCCTCGATGCCGGGTGGGCTGGGCAAGATCATGACCCCGAGGCTGCGCTACCCCAGCCGCCTCATCCCTGTCGAGCCAAGCCATGCTGTGGTCAGCCCTGCTGCTGCCGCCGTGCGCGAGCGATCCCACCAAGCCACTGCCGCCCAGCCTTGACGAGCTTCGAGCCGTGGCTGTCTGGGCGTTGCAGTTCACGCCCCGGGTCACCATCTCTGAAGATGCCGTGCTGATGGAGGTGGAGGCCAGCACGCGGCTGTTTGGCGGCAAGCGGGCGCTGCGTGACCGCGTGGTCGCACAGGCCGGCGAACTCGGTGTCAAGAAGACTGCCTGGGCCAGCACCGGCCTGGCCGCCCATGCGCTGGCCCGCTGCAACATTGAGAACGGCTTCAAGCGCCCGCTGCCTGAGCTGCTCGACGCCCTGCCCATGGAATGCATCAGCGCCGTTCGGCCGCATGCCACCACGCTGGCGCAAACCGGCTGCCGGACATTGGGTGACATCCGCGCCCTGCCCCGCGCCGGCCTGGCCCGGCGCTTCGGTCGCGAGCTCCGCCAGGCGCTGGATCGCGCCTATGGCCACGAGCCGGAAGCCCATCCGTGGGAGGTGCTGCCCGATGTGTTCAGGGCGAGGCTGGAGCTGCCCTTCCGGGTCGAGCTGGCCCCGGCTTTGCTGCAGGGCGCCCGGCGCCTGCTGGTACAGCTCAGCGGCTGGCTTGCCGCGAGCCATGCCGGCACGACCGCGTTCACGCTGCACTGGTGGCACGACAGCATGCGCTCACGCGATGCGGGCACCGGCGGCAAGCTCACCGTGGGCACCGCCGAAGCCACGCGGGACGTGGAACACCTCTGCCGGCTACTGGCAGAGCACCTGACCAAGGTGGAGCTGCTCGCACCGGTCGGCGATCTGGAACTCACGGCGGACGAAGTGCATGCGCAGGCCGACGCCAACCTCTCGCTGCTGCCGGATACCGCAGCCGACGGCGAAGCCGCCCATCTCACGCTGGAACGCACGGCGGCACGACTGGGGCCCGACGCCATCAGGCGCTGCAGGGTCCATGAGG
>NZ_JBQVNP010000007.1:0-86305 GCF_052436255.1 Roseateles sp.
GCACAGTCACACCGGCACCAATCACGTTAGCTTCCGAATTGGCACAGGCGCTCAAGTAACTCAAGTCACCGGCCGCAGCAAACACACGGCGACGTTCCATAAAGTCGGATAGCGACGGTGTTGCCGCTGCCAACAACACGCCAACGATGGCAACTGCCACCAAAATCTCGATCAAGCCGACACCGCGGTTGATGACGTTGCCTTGAGGGACGCAAGCGTGCTTCATGGGGTTACCGTGGCCAGCAGTACGAGGAGCTGTCGTTGCTGCTTGAGTCGGACGCTATGTATGTGAGCGTTGCGCCATCCAGCTGGACGCCGATGACCGCGCATTTGACATCGTTTCGCTGTGGGCTGCTATTTGCTGGCACCGCCGTGGCGATATATCCAGTTGACAAGCTGGCCGGGTTCCCGGTGCCGGTGATCGTAATCGTGTAGTGTTTAGGATTTGAAATGCCGAGGGCGGTGATGGTGGACGCATACACGCTTTGATTGGCGCGAAAACGTTCCTGCGCCTGAATCACCGCCGACAACCCCTCTGCTGCGTCGGCCCGACGGCTGCGCTGCACATACGCCGTGTATGCCGGAAAGGCGACTGCGGCCAGAATACCCACGATGACCACCACGACCATCAGCTCGATCAAAGTAAAGCCGTGGCGCTGATGGCGTGGGAATGCAAGCATCGGCCGATTTTCGGCAGACTTGTCCAGCAACCGGTAAGCTTGTAGCCGTTTGTCACCGGCAATCCGCCGTTTGTCGGCGGCCACCAGAAACAGGGGGCTCAGCACTTGGCGATGCTGCCCAACTTGGCGCCCACCGAGCACGTACGGACACGACCAGTGATCGCGACGACTTGGCGAAGGGCCGGTCCCTGGTCCAAGCGCAGCTCGATGCTGCCGGTTTGCGTAACCAGCCCCTGGCGATACTGGAACTGCAGCGTCTCGGCATTGCTGCTGATGCGTACCGGCTGGTTCGCGGACAGCCATTCGGCCTTGATGACCTCGCTGCCCGGCTTCTTGCACACCGGCTTGCCGCCGGCGCAGTCGCAGTCGTCCTTGGCGCCGGTATGCAGCAGGTAGCAGGCGTTGGCTCCCTTGCCGCTGATACGGAAGAAGACCGGTTTGCCTGTGCGTGCCACCTCGCTGCGCGCCAGCCGCAAATCGGCACCCAGAGCCTGAGTGCTGGCGCGCAGCTTGTGCTCCTGCTGCAGCTTGCCCAGCGCCGGTATCGCCTGGCCGAGCAGCGTGGCGCAGATACCAACGCTGACGCAGAGCTCGACGAGCGTGAAGCCACGGCTGTTGCGACGGGCGTTGGCGGTCCGGTTCATGATGCTTCCTCGGTTCGTTGTTGATGAACGAACTTTAGGAAGCGGGTCACGCCGCGTCTTTCACCCGAAAGGCGGAGCGAAGGGGGAGAGGAGGGGGCACATCCCCCGCAGCTCCCCCTTTGGAGGGATAGGGAAACCCCCGGTCAGATCTCCCGGATCAGCTGACGGAACTCGTCAACGTCTTCAAAGCTGCGGTAGACCGACGCGAACCGGACGTACGCAACCTTGTCGATGCGCTTGAGCTCGCGCATGACGTGTTCTCCAACACGCGTCGATGCGATCTCCCGTGCACCGCTGGCCAGCAGCTTTTCCTCGATGCGGTTGATGGCCGCATCGATCTGCTCGACGCTGACCGGCCGCTTGCGCAGGGCCAACTGCATGGAGGCGCGCAGCTTGGCCGAGTCGAAATCGGCGCGCCGCCCGTCCTTCTTGACGACCGACGGCAGGGCGATGTCCGCCCGCTCGTAGGTCGTGAAACGCTTGTCGCAAGAAAGGCAACGCCGGCGCCGCCGGATGACGTCGCCTTCGTCCGATTCCCGGGTCTCGGAGACCTGGGTTTCCGTGTGAGAGCAGAACGGGCAGCGCACGACGGCCGGAATTAACTGCGGTAAACCGGGAAGGCGGCCGTCAGCGCGGCGACCTTCTCGCGCACGGCAGCCAGCGTGGCCTCATCGTGCGGCTTGTCCAGCACGTCGGCAATCAGGTGGGCGGTGGCGCGCACCTGCTCCTCCTTGAAGCCACGCGTGGTCATGGCCGGCGTGCCCAGGCGGATGCCGCTGGTCACCATCGGCTTCTGCGGGTCGTTGGGGATGCCGTTCTTGTTGCAGGTCATGTGGGCGGCGCCCAGGATGGCCTCGGCTTCCTTGCCAGTCAGATTCTTCGGGCGCAGGTCGACCAGCATGACGTGGCTTTCGGTCCCGCCGGAGACGATGCGCAGGCCGCGTTCGATCAGCGTCTCGGCCAGCACCTTGGCGTTCTTGACCACTTGCTCCTGGTAAGCCTTGAACTCCGGCGTCAGCGCTTCCTTGAAGGCCACGGCCTTGCCGGCGATGACGTGCATCAGCGGGCCGCCCTGGATGCCGGGGAAGATGGCCGAGTTGATCTTTTTAGCGATGTCTTCCCGGTTCGTCAGGATGATGCCGCCACGCGGGCCGCGGAGGCTCTTGTGGGTCGTGGACGTCACCACGTCGGCGTGCGGCAGCGGGTTCGGGTAGGCGCCGGCGGCGATCAGCCCTGCATAGTGCGCCATGTCGACCATGAAATAGGCGCCGATCTCCTTGGCGATGCGGCCGAAACGCTCGAAGTCGATGCGCAGCGAGTAGGCGGATGCACCGGCGATGATGAGCTTGGGCTTTTTCTCTCGAGCCATGGCTTCCATCGCGTCGTAGTCGATGGCTTCGTTCGCGTCGAGGCCGTAGCTGATGACGTTGAACCACTTGCCGCTCATGTTCAAAGCCATCCCGTGGGTCAGATGGCCGCCTTCGGCAAGGCTCATCCCCATGATGGTGTCGCCGGGCTGCAGCAGCGCGAAGAACACGCCCTGGTTGGCTTGTGAGCCCGAGTTAGCCTGCACGTTGGCGAACTCGGCGCCGAACAGTTGCTTCAAGCGATCAATGGCCAGTTGCTCGACGACGTCGACGTACTCGCAGCCGCCGTAGTAACGCTTGCCGGGGTAGCCCTCGGCGTACTAGTTGGTCAGCTGGCTGCCCTGAGCCTGCATGACGGCTGGCGAGGTGTAGTTCTCGCTGGCGATCAGCTCGATGTGGTCTTCCTGGCGGCGGTTCTCGTTCTGGACGGCGGTCCAGAGCTCAGGGTCAACCAGAGCGAGGGTGGAGGTATTGCGGTCAAACATGGCTGATGTTCCGAAGGTCAGGCGGTAAATCCCTGGCGCTCGACGAGCTGGCGTGAGGTCAGGGCTGCCCAGGCGAACGGCTGATAGCGGTTGCCATGTCGACACACGACAGCCGCCTCACGCTCCCCGGTGGTGGCCCACCTCGGGGCAGCTCGTGCCCCTGATCGCCAGTCGCGTGAACGCGCAGTGTAGTTCAGCGCAGCAGTGCGACCTGCTCTGAAGCGACACCGGTGGGTGCAGATGCGGCTTCGCGCAGCTGCGGGCGTGCGACGGTGTTGGTTGGCACGCTGCGGCCGGACGCGACGGCACGGAGCAGGTCGTGCTCGGCCAGCACGCGGGCCGTGTAGCCGGTTTCTTCCAGATTCGCCCCGCCGACGTAATAGCGCAGGCCGTCTTCCAGGCTGCCGGCGCGCTGTATGCATTCCTTCAAGACCTGAACGCCGACACGCAGATTCGTTACCGGATCGAAGGCCGCCAGCGTGCCGCCGAAAGCTTCGTACTTGTCGTCGTGAACGCGGGTCATGACCTGCATGAGGCCCTGGGCGCCGACGGGACTTTGCGCAAAAGGATTGAACCGCGACTCGATGGCCATGATGGCCAGGATCAGCGTCGGCTCGACCTTGGCGCGTTGGCCGACGGCCCAGGCCTCCTGCACGAGGCGGCTGAGGGGCTCCGGCGCCACGCTGTAGCGGCGCGCAAGCCAGTGGGCCACGGCCGACTGCTGGCGGCTGAGTTCGCGCGGGTCGGTCGCGGTGGCGCGTGCGATGGCGTCAGGCTCGGCAGCAGCAAGCAGGGTGTTGCCCTCAGCTTCCGCGCGCGCCTCGTGGCGTGCGTTCAGCCAACCCAGCGTGGCGGACTCGAGTTTTTCGCGCAGGCCCGCCTGGCTTGAAAACACCAGCAGCACGGCCATCACCGCCAAGCCGACGAGGGCGAGCGTGTTGTGGCTGACAACGAGCAGGCCGTTGCCGATGTCCCTGACAAACAGCAACACCGACAGGCGCGTGTGGCGAGCCAGGCTCATCAAGTCTTGACGTGTCGTCATTCGACTCCTTGAATCGCCGCCGCACCCCGACGCCGTTTCCGAACGGCGGCGAGGTGCGGCGAAAGTGATAATTTCCCGATCGAAAAGCACGGGCGGCGGCGTTGCGGCG
The DNA here is from genome assembly GCF_052436255.1 of Roseateles sp. Taxonomy (GTDB): domain Bacteria; phylum Pseudomonadota; class Gammaproteobacteria; order Burkholderiales; family Burkholderiaceae_C; genus Pelomonas. Next base: position 4,328 of record NZ_JBQVNP010000007.1, read on the forward strand.
CCTCAGGGGACGTGGCGCCGGGGGCTCTAGTACAAACCCGAAGTGACGAATTCTATGGGGCGAAGATAACCCGTCAAGGTTGTTTGCCCTCTTCTAAACTACTTTTGGTTATGAAATACAGCGACTTGAGGGACTTCATCGCGGGCTTGGAAGGCTTGAAGGAGCTCAAGCGTGTGCGTGAAAAAGTCTCGCCCGTGCTGGAGATGACGGCCCTGAGCGACCGCGTCCTGCGAGCCGGCGGACCCGCCTTGCTCTTCGAGGCGCCGACAGGGCATTCGACTCCTGCGCTGACCAATCTTTTCGGGACAACGCGTCGGGTCGCACTCGGCATGGGCGCTGAGTCTCTGGCCGATTTGCGTGATGTCGGCCGCGTGCTTGCGAGCCTCAAGGAACCTGACCCTCCCAAGAGCTTGAAAGATGCCGGCAAGCTGCTGCAGATGGCCAAGGCGTTGTGGGACATGAAGCCCGCAGTGCAGCGTCGCGCGGCCTGCCAGGAGGAGGCATTTGAGGGCTCCGATATCGACCTTGGTCGCCTACCCATTCAGACCTGCTGGCCGGACGATGCAGCCCCCCTGATCACGTGGGGTCTCGTCATCACCCGTGGGCCGAATCGCACCCGCCAGAATCTGGGCATCTACCGCCAGCAGTTGATCGGGCCTCGCCAAGTCATCATGCGCTGGCTCGCGCACCGCGGTGGTGCGCTGGACTTTCGCGATCATGCGCTGACCCACCCCGGCGAGCCCTTTCCCATTGCTGTCGCTCTCGGCGCGGACCCGGCCACCATTCTTGGCGCCGTCACGCCGGTGCCCGACAGTCTGTCGGAGTACCAGTTCGCCGGCCTGCTGCGCGGCTCCCGCACGGAGCTCGTCAACACCAGCGTGGGCAAATGCCTGCCATTGCAAGCGCCCGCGTCGGCGGAGATCGTGCTGGAGGGCCATATCCCGCCCGCCGCACCCGCCTACACAGGCCTGAGCGAGCACGGCGTGCCGCTGAAGGAAAAGGGCGGCTATCTGCATGCGCTCGAAGGCCCCTTCGGCGACCATACGGGTTACTACAACGAGCAGGACTGGTTCCCGGTCTTCGAGATCACGCGCCAGACCCAGCGCAGCAACCCGATCTACCACTCAACTTACACCGGCAAGCCGCCGGACGAGCCCGCCATCCTGGGCGTCGCGCTCAACGAGGTTTTTGTCCCAATCCTTCAGAAGCAGTTCCCGGAGATCGTCGACTTCTACCTGCCGCCGGAGGGGTGCAGCTACCGCATGGCTGTCGTGTCGATCAAGAAGGCCTATCCCGGCCACGCCAAGCGGCTGATGTTTGGCATCTGGAGCTTCCTGCGCCAGTTCATGTACACCAAGTTCATCGTCGTCGTCGACGACGACATCGACACGCGCAATTGGCAGGAGGTGATCTGGGCCATCACGACGCGGATGGATCCGGTGCGCGACACCACGCTGGTCGACAACACGCCCATCGACTACCTCGACTTCGCCTCACCCATCAGCGGCCTGGGCGGAAAGATGGGGCTGGATGCCACCAATAAATGGCCCGGGGAGACCAGCCGCGAATGGGGCCGGGGCATCTGCTTGCCGGTTGAGGTCACGGCCAGGGCCGAAGCGCTATTCGGGCAACTCTTCTTGAACCCCGCCCCAGGCTCGCCTACTCTTTGACTGCCTTTTGAGGCAAAACCTCTGGCGCAATCTTTGCGCGCCAGGAGCCCTTCGGCAAATTGCCGTCGAGCCCCAAGGTGGCATAGCCACCCAACCCCGCCCGGCCTTCAAGCCCGGCGGGGTTTCTACTTTTTGGGTTGGTGGCTCATCTTCCCGCCCACCAGGCCAAGGTCTCATAGACGACATACCGCACCCGGGCAAACCCCTCGACGGACGGACACCAGTCGTCAAAGCTGCTCAAGGCGTCGTCCCTTAAGCCAACGGGGGCCGGCAGCATTTGCAAGCCCAGCGGGTCCGCCTCCGCCTTGAAGGCTCGCAACGCGCGGCGCATATGCGCGTCGTGCGTGACGAGGACGACCTGCTTCACGCCCGCCTTCGCCAGCAGCGGCAGCGTGTGGGCGGCGTTCTCGCGCGTATCCCTCGAACTGGCTTCGGCCCAGCGCAGCGGCATGCCGTGGTTCTCCGCGGCCACGCGGGCGACGATGTCGGCCTCCGGCTGGCGCAGTTCGGTCGCCGTCCAGCCGATGCCGCCCGAGAACGCCAGCGGCCAGCCACTGCGACGCGCCAGCCACACGCCATAGGCCAGGCGCTCGGCCGTGATGCGGGTTGGCGCACCGGCGCTGAATTCCGGCACGTGGCGCCTGACCCCACCGCCCAGCACCAGCACCGCGCCGTCCGTGCGGCCGCGCAAAGCATCGACCTGACCAGGGCTCAGCAGCACCGGCTGGCCCGCGGCCCGGCTCAGCAACTCGCCCGCAGCCTCGGTGCCCGCCAGCCACACCCCCGCTAGCGCCAAGACCAGCAAGAACCCGCCGAAGCGCCGGCCGCGCCTGAGCCGCCAGCCGCCCCAGGCCGCCAGCAGCAGCATGGGCGCCGGGGGCAGGGCGACTGCCAGCAGCAAGGTCTTGAGGCCGGAATAGTCGAGGGCGAGGCTCCCCGCCGCCATCATCGCCCACATCAATAATGCGACCGCCGTGAAGACTGCTTCCCGTTCCTCCGTCCGTATCGCCCTCTGGACCCTGGTCGCCCTGTCGGCCCTGGTCTCGCTGCTGCTCGTGAGCATGACCCTGGCGCTGCCCGGCTGGATCGCCAGCCGCGGCGTGGCGCTGGCCACCGAGACGCTCGGGCGGCAGGTGCACATTGAGCAGGCGCATTTCCAGCCCTGGCGGCTGGCGGTCGTCATCGACGGCCTGCGCATCGACGGCCAGTCAGCCAGCCAGCCGCCCTTGTTCACGCTGGCCAAGCTGGACGCCGCTTTGTCGCTGCGCTCACTGCTGCGCGGCAGCCTCGTCGTCGAATCCCTCGCGCTGACCCAGCCGACACTGCGCCTGGCGCGTGTCGCAGAAGGCCGCTATGACATCGACGACCTGATCCAGCGCTTTGCCGCAAAGCCCGGCGCGGTGGTTGAGGAACCGATCGAATTCGCCGTCTACAACGTCGAGCTGAGCGATGGCCGCGTCTTCTTCGACGACCGCCCGGTGCAGCGCAAGCATGAGCTGGCTGCCCTGCAACTGGCCCTGCCTTTCGTGTCGACGCTGGAATCCGACGTCAAGGTCACCGTGCAGCCCCGACTCAGCGGCAAGATCGACGGCGTCACCTTCGACAGCCGCGCCGAGGCGCTGCCGTTTGCCGAGGACGTCAGCGCCCGGTTGTCCTTCAAGCTGTCGGGGCTCGACCTCGCGCCGCTGGGTGCCTATCTGCCGGCCAGCCTGCCGCTGCGTCTGTCCGCCGGCCAGCTCGACGTCGACCTGGCCGTGGACTTCGCCGAGCAGGCCAAGGGATCGCCGGGCGTCAAACTCAGTGGCCAGGTTCAACTGCGCGACCTGGCACTGACCCAGCCCAACGGTCAGCCCCTGCTCGGCCTCAAGCGGCTGAGCCTGCCGCTGGTTGACGTGCAGCCCTTCAAGCGCCGGCTTGCCCTGGGGGATGTCCTGCTGGAGTCGCCAAGCGCCTCGTTGTGGCCGCCCGCCGCCAGTGAACCGGCGATCAAACCCAGTGCCGCCACGGCGCCGATCACTACGGCGTCCTGGCAGTTCAGGCTGACCGGCCTGCAAGTCAGCGACGGCCGCTTCAACGCCCGGGGTCTGACGCTAGATGCCATCGAAGTCAAGCTGGGCGCGGCGGCCTGGCCGTTGAAGGCACCCGCGGAACTCGACGGCAGCCTGCGTCTGGATGACGCCACGATGACCGCGCACGCCAGGCTGTCGCCTGAACTGCTGCAGGCCGATGCCGAGCTCACCGGCCTTGCCGCCGAAAGACTGGCCGACTGGCTGCCCTTGCCGGGCGGCGCGCGGTTGGCGGCCCGCGTGTCGACCAAGGCCAACCTGAGCGTGAACAACCCGCTGGCCGAAGGCGCAGCCGAGCGGGCCCAGTTGACGCTGACCGAAACGCTGGTCAGCAATGCCCGCCTCAGCCTGCCGGGCGCACCGCAGCTGTTGTCACTGACTGCGGCTCGGCTCGACAAGGGCAGTGTCGAGCCTGCGACCCAGACTGTCAGCCTCGGCACGCTGACGCTGGACGCACCACGCGCCCAGCTTGCGCGTGGGGTTGATGGCCAGTTGAACATCGCAGCGCTGCTGCCGCCCGACAGTGCCGCGCCTGCGGCCGCTGCGAGCCCGGCCTGGACGCTGCGACTCGCCGCGCTCCATGTCGAGCGTGGCGCGGTCCGCTGGCACGACGCCGCGGTGCCCGCAGGTGTGGAGCCGGTTGCGCTGGCCATCGAGCCCCTGCGTCTGCAGGCCGCCGCGCTGGCCTGGCCCGCCACGGCGCCGGTTCAGGCCCAACTGGCGGCCCAGCTTGCGGCTGTTGGCTCCAACGACCAGCTCATCGCCAACGGCGCCGGCAGCCTGCAATGGGGCGGCCGCGTCGGCCTGGCGCCCCTGCTGTCGGTCATCGGCAGCGTGCAGGCCGCGGCGCTGCCGCTGCATCTGCTCAACGCCTACCTCGACCCCGCCTGGGGGCTGCAACTGCAGCGCGCCGAACTCGGGCTGAAGGCCGACCTCAGCGCGAGCCAGCAGGCGGGCGGGGGTTGGCAGACGGTTCTGGGTGGCGATGTGCGCATCGGGCCGCTGGCACTGCTGCAGGCCCGCGTCGTCGACGGCCAGCGCGTCATCGGTGAAGACCTGATGAGCTGGCAGTCCCTGCAGCTCGACGGCGTCAGGCTCGCCTTAGCGCCCGGCGCGCCGCCGCGGCTGGCCGTCAAGGACGCACAGCTCGAAGACGCCTATGCCCGGCTCATCGTCAACGAACAGGGTCGCTTCAACCTGCGCGACATCGGCCCGGCCGAGGCCGCCGCGGCGACGGCTGCTGCTTCAGTGGCTTTCGCCTCCGCCCTCGCCAAGGCGCCGCAGCCAGAGATTGCGGTCGAGCGCATCCGCGTCAGCCGCGGCCTGATCGATTTCAACGACCGCTTCGTGCGCCCCAACTACAGCGCCCGCCTGTCCGAGCTGCATGGCTCGCTCGGCGCCTTCTCGTTCGCCAGCCCCTTGATGGCGCCATTGACGGTGCGCGGCAAGGTCGCTGGTACCGGTGTGCTGGAAATCGACGGTCAGCTCAGGCCCGGCTCGCCGCCCGCCATGGACGTGGCCGCCAACGCGGCCGACATCGAGCTGGCACCGCTGTCGCCCTATGCGGCCAAATACGTCGGCTATGTGATCGAGCGCGGCAAGCTGTCGGCCAAGCTGCGCTACAAAATCGAGCCGGGCGGCCAACTGGTCGCTGGCAACCAGATCATCCTCAACCAGCTCAGCCTGGGCGAGCGAGTCGAGAGCCCCGATGCCACGACGCTGCCGGTGCGCTTCGCCGTGGCGCTCTTGAAGGACAGCCATGGCGTCATCGATGTCGACCTGCCCGTCAGCGGCTCGCTCAACGACCCCGAGTTCAGCGTCGGGGGGCTGGTGTGGAAGCTGGTCCTGAACCTCTTCGGCAAGGCACTGACCTCGCCCTTTGCCCTCTTCAGCGGCAACGATGCGCCAGAAGCCGCCCAGGTCGTCTTCGCGCCTGGCAGTAGCCAACCGGCCGATGCGGCCAGGCTCGAACACGTCGCCAAGCTGCTGGTCGACAAGCCTGGCGTGCAACTGACATTGATCGGCTGGGCCGGCATCGCCGCCGAAGGCCAGGCCATCCGCGAACAGCGCCTGGCGCAGGCGCTCAAGGCTGAAAACGCGCCAACGGCCCAAATCAGCCTGAAACGCCTGTACGACGCCAGCACGCTGCCCAACAAGCCCAAAAACCTGCTTGGCTTACCCAAGGACCTGCCGCCGGAGCAGATGCGCGGCCTGCTGCTGGGCAGCTACACGGTCGACGCCGCGGCGCTGAGCCAACTCGCCGTGGCCCGCGCCAACGCGGTGCGCGACTCATTGCTGGCCCGTGGCGCCCCTGCTGCGCGTGTCATCGTCGGTGCGCCCCAGGTCTGCGACACCGCTTGTGACGAGGTCTGGCGCCCCCATGTCGAACTTTCCCTCGCAGCTCACTGAAAGCAACCCATGTCCACACCGACCCTCGAACGCATCACCCTGGCCGGCGGCTGCTTCTGGTGCCTGGAAGCCGTCTACGAGCGCGTGCGCGGCGTGCACCGTGTCGAGAACGGCTACAGCAACGGCCAGGGTGCCACGCCACCCACCTACGAGGCCGTCTGCGGCGGCAACACCGGCTTTGCCGAAGTGGTGCGCGTCGATTTCGACGCCGCCGAGGTGTCATTGCGGGAGCTGCTGGAAGTGTTTTTCACCATCCACGACCCGACCACGCTGAACCGCCAGGGCGCCGACGTGGGCACGCAGTACCGCTCGGCCATCTACTGGCACACCGACGCCCAGCGCCAGCTGGCGGCCGAGGTCATGGCCGAGGCGAACCAGCACCACGGCGGCCGTGTTGTCACCGAGCTGCAGCCCGAGGTCAACTACCACCCGGCCGAGGCGTATCACCAGCACTACTACGCCCGCAACCCCGAGCAGGGCTACTGCGCCTTCGTCGTCGCTGGCAAGGTGGACAAGTTCCTGGCCAGCTTCGAGCGTCTGGTCAAGTGATGCTGGCCTGGGGCGGGCTGAGTCATCGCTATGCCGGCGGTGCCGAAGTCGGCTATGCCGACTTCGCGCTGGCGCCCGGGCGGCATTTGCTGCTGCGTGGCGCGTCGGGCTCCGGCAAGTCGACACTGCTGGCGCTGCTGGCCGGCCTGCTGCGCGTGCAGCAGGGCGAACTGGTCGTTGCCGGCACCGAACTGCAGACGCTGGGCCCGCGCGCGTTGGACGCCTGGCGTGGCGCCACGCTGGGCTTTGTGCCCCAGCGCCTGCACCTCAGCGAGGCGCTGACCGTGGCGGAGAACCTCGCCTTGCCGGCCCTGGCAGCCGGGCAGGGCGCCGAGCCGGCGCGCGCGACCGAACTGCTGGCCGCCTTGGACATCGGCGAACTCGCCGCACGCCGGCCGCACCAGCTCAGCGTTGGCCAGGCCCAGCGTGTCGCACTGGCGCGCGCACTGATGCGCCGGCCGCGCCTGCTGCTGGCCGACGAGCCCAGTGCCAGCCTGGACGACGAGCACACCCTGCACATGCTGGCACTGCTGCTCGATGCGGCCGAGCGCGAGGGCTGCACGCTGGTCATCGCCAGCCATGACGCGCGGGTGGTGGAAGCCCTCAGCGAACGGGGTGACGTTGCTGAGGTGGTGCTGTGATTCGGCTGGCTTGGCGCTATCTTTGGTCCAGTCCGCTGACGACGGTGCTGAACCTGCTGCTGCTGGCGCTGGGCCTGGCGGCCGTGACCTTCGTGCTGCGCGCTAGCGCCCAGGTCGAGGCCGGCCTCAAGCGCGACCTCGCCGGCATCGACCTCGTCGTCGGCGCCAAGGGCAGCCCGATGCAGATCATGCTGGCCGGCGTCTTCCACCTCGATGCCCCCACCGGCAACATCCCCTTGGCGACGCTGGACCTGCTGAGGCAACAGCCGCTGGTCGCCCAAGTCGTGCCGCTGTCGCTGGGCGACTCGTTCCGCGGCTTCCGCATCGCGGGCACGACGGCGGACTACATCGACCTCTACGGCGCCAAGCTGGCGCAGGGCGCACGGTGGACGCGGCCGATGCAGGCCGTGCTCGGCGCCGAGGTGGCGCGAGCTACAGGGCTCCAGCTTGGCGACCGCTTTGCAGGCAGCCATGGCCTGGCCGACGGCGGCGGCGCGCATGAAGAGCAGCAGTTCGAGGTCGTCGGCGTGCTGGCCGAATCAGGCAGTGTGCTGGACCGCCTGGTGCTGACGGATCTCGCTTCGGTGTGGGAAGTGCATGAAGAACACCATGCCGATGAAGCCCATCACGAGGAGGAAGAGCAGCGTGAGATCACGCTGCTCCTGGTGCGTTATCGCAGCCCGCTCGCGGCCGTCTCGCTACCGCGCTGGGTCAATGCCCAGGACGGGCTGCAGGCCGCCGCACCCGCGCTTGAAACCGCACGGCTGATGCGGCTGGTGGGTGCAGGGACCGAGGTGCTGCGCGGCTTCGGCCTCGTGCTGCTGGTCGCTGCGGGGCTGTCGGTCTGGGTGGCGCTGCTGCATGCGGTGCGCGCGCGCCAGGGCGACCTGGCCATGTTGCGCATGCTGGGCGCACCCGCCCGCCGGGTCGCCGCGCTGATCGCGCTGGAAGCGCTGCTGCTGGCCGGTCTGGCCGCCGTGCTCGGCCTGGCGGCTGGGCACGCCCTGGTTGCCGTGCTGGAGCGGGTGCTGATGGTGCGCCAGTCGCTGCGCCTGGGGCCTCTGGGTGTCAGTGATGCCGAATGGCTGGTACCGCTGCTGGCCTTTGGATTGGCGCTGCTGTCCGCCGCCTGGCCCGCCTGGCGGGCCTATCGGCTGGATGTCACAACCCTGCTGCAAGCTCCGCGCTGAGCAACGACGACAATTCCGCCATCATGAAGTTCAAGCCTCTTCTCGCCCTCTCGCTGGCCGCTGCGGCCGCATTCGCCCAAACGCCGCCCGTCGCGGGGCAGGGCGCCGGCTATCACGACCCTCGCAGCGCCTTCAAGCCGTTGGAGGAGCGTGCCGATATCCTGTCCTGGAAGCTGCTGTCCCAGGTCACGGCCAAGGCCGAGAAAAAGAAGATCGTGCCGACCTTCCCGGCTGCCGTGCAGGCGCTGGACCGCAAGACGGTCAAGGTACAGGGCTTCATGATGCCGCTGGAGGCGGGCGACAAGCAGCAGCATTTCCTGCTGTCGGCCGTGCCGACGAGCTGCTCCTTCTGCGTGCCGGCCGGCCCCGAGGGCCTGGTGGAAGTGCGCACCAGGAAGCCGGTGCGCTATACGCTGGAACCCGTCGTCGTCGAAGGTGTGCTGGCCGTGCTGACGGACGACCCCTACGGTCTGTACTACCGCGTCGAAGACGGCAACGCCGTCAACTAGGGGGCGAGCCGTTCGCGCAGCCAAGCGTCGGCGTTCAGCCTGAAGCACAGCCGGTCATGCAGCCGCGACCGGCGCCCCTGCCAGAACTCGAAGCGGTCCGGTACCAGCCGGTAGCCGCCCCAATGCGGAGGCCGGTCGGGGTTGAGGCCATGCTGGACGGCCGCCTTGGCTGCGTTGGCCACCAGCACCGCGCGCGTGCTGATGACCCGGCTCTGCGGCGATGCCCAGGCGCCCAGGCGCGAGTCCAGCGGGCGGCTCTTGAAGTACGCGTCAGATTCCTCGTCCGAGGTTTTCTCGACGCACCCTTCGATACGCACGACGCGCTCCATCTCCACCCAATGGAACTGCAGCGCCGCAAAGGGGTTGTGTGCTAACTCCTCACCTTTGCGGCTTTCGTAATTGGTGAACCAGACCATGCCGCGGGCGTCGCAGCCCTTGAGCAGCACGACGCGGGTGGATGGCCGGTTGCCCGCACCGACGGTGGCCAGCGTCATCGCCGTGGGTTCGGACACGTCGTGCGCGATCGCCTCGTCCATCCAGCGCTGGAAAAGGGCCAGGGGGCCGTCGGCGGCTTCGGCCTCGTTCAGCTCCCCCAGTTCATAGCTCTTTCGGAAGTCGCTCAGTTTGCTCATGGGCGGAAGTATGCAGACCTTCCCTTAAAGGCCTTCCCTTAAGTGAACGTACCAGTTTCAAGCGCAATGGCACTCGGCATGCTCGTGGCACTGCAGGAAACGGCACAGACCGTCGCGCAGTGTTGGGGTTTAGAAGGACGAATAGCCAATGACAAAGCGACGCCCCGCCGTCGTCGTGCTGGCCGCGGGTCGCGGCTCACGCTTCCGCGGCTCGGGCCACAAGCTCGAGCAGCATCTGGATGGCATGCCCGGTGCCGACACCTTGCTCGCCCGCAGCCTGCGTCACGCCATCGCGACGCAGTTGCCTGTCGTTGTCGTCACCACGCCGGCCCTGGCACCGGCGGTGCACAAGCTGGTAGCCGCGCGCGACGTGGTCACGCTGTCCGAGCGCGACGCCCAGGGAATGGGCCATTCCATCGTTGCCGGTGTCAGCGCCACGGGTGACGCCGATGGCTGGCTGATCCTGCCTGCGGACATGCCCCTCGTCCAACCCGCGACCATTCTGGCCGTCGCCCATGGCCTTGAGCGCTATCCCGTCTGCTATGCGCAATACCGCGGTATCCAGGGGCATCCGGTGGGTTTCGGCACCGAGCTCTATTCCGAGCTGATGGCCTTGCAGGGCGATGAAGGTGCGCGGCGCATCGTGGCGCGCTACGCGGCGCAACCGATTGCGGTCGACGACCCTGGCGTGCTTGTTGATGTCGACACCGAGGAAGACCTCGCGCGCCTGACCGCAAGCACCCGCTGAATCTCCATCACAGCGGAGCACACAGGCCGTGTTGCACGGCCAGATGGACCTGGCGCTCCAGTTCCATGTCGCGAATGCCGTGCTCGCGCAAACCCTGCACGGTGCGCAACAGATAGTCCAGCGTGGTGCCGTAGCGGCCGCTGGCGTGCTGAAAGATGTGCAGCAGTTCGGGTTCGCGCAGCTGTCCCGTCCAGTTCGGGCTTTGGCGCGACAACGTGAACGCCAGCGCGCGCAGTCGGCCCGAGGCGGTGTCGCAGTTCAACCAGCGCGGTTCGTAAACGCCATTGGGCATCTCGCGTGCCCACAGCCGCGCCAGCACTTCTTCGCCAGCGGCGCGCGGGATACGGTAGACGAGGCCACGGCAGCTGCCGCCGGAGATCAGCGCAAGCACCAAACCGGGCTCCTGGGGCGAGCCGCGGTTCACGCGCGAACGCATGCGCAGCACGCGGTGAAAGCCGAGCACCTTGGCCTGCAGGGCCTCGGCATACTCGAACTCGGGTCGCCAGATCAGCGATCCATAAGCGAACAGCCGCAGATCGTCCCCACTGGCCCGCCACTCGGCCGCCGTGCGCAGCAGCAGTTGCTCGCTGCGCACCGGACCGTGGGGAATGTTGATTGCCTGTGACGCCATCGGCCCTATCTTGTCAGCGTTTGCCTGGTACCCAGCCCGTAACCCGCTGGTCCCAATGACAAAGTAATATGGTTACCTAAATTCCCAAGGGTCGGTTACGTCAACGAGCCCCCCGGAGGCACATCATGAATCCCACACTCATCGCCGTCACCGACCGCATCCGCGAACGCAGCGCCAAGCTGCGCGGCGACTACCTGGCCCGCATCGCCAAGCTGGGTGGCCGCCAGCGCGGCTTCGAGCGCATGGGCTGCGCCAACGTCGCCCATGCCGTCGCGGCCCTGCCAGCCAACGATAAGCTGCGTATCGTGGCCGAGAAGGCGCCGCATCTGGGCATCGTCACCGCCTACAACGACATGTTGTCGGCACACCAGCCCTACGAAGGCTACCCCGAGCAGATCCGCGCCGAGGCCCACCGCCTGGGCGCCACGGTGCAGGTGGCCGGCGGCGTGCCGGCCATGTGCGACGGTGTCACCCAGGGCCTCCCCGGCATGGAGCTGAGCCTGTTCTCGCGTGACACCATCGCCATGGGTACGGCCGTCGCGCTGACGCACGACGTGTTCGACGCAGCGCTGCTGCTGGGCATCTGCGACAAGATCGTGCCGGGCCTGCTGATCGGCGCGTTGCACTTCGGTCATCTGCCCTGCGTCTTCGTGCCGGCCGGGCCGATGAGCACGGGCATCTCCAACAGCGACAAAGGCAAGGTTCGCGAGCTCTATGCCCAGGGCAAGGTCGGGCGCGACGAGCTGCTCAAGAGCGAGTCCGCCGCCTACCACGGCGCCGGCACCTGCACCTTCTACGGCACCGCCAACAGCAACCAGATGCTGCTGGAAGCCATGGGCCTGCACACGCCAGGCAGCGCCTTCGTGCACCCGCATGACGACCTGCGCGCGGCGCTGACACGGGAGGCCGTCGCCACGGCGCTAAGGATCAGCGGCCGCATCGAGGGGCATGCGGCCAAGCCCATCGGCCACATCGTCGACGAGCGCTGCATCGTCAACGCGATGGCCGCCTTGCTGGCCACGGGCGGCTCGACCAATCACCTCATCCACTGGGTCGCCGTCGCACGCTCGGCCGGCATCCTGATCAATTGGACCGACTTCTCCGACCTGTCGGCCGCCGTGCCGCTGCTGTCACGCGTCTATCCGAACGGCAGCGCCGACGTGAACCAGTTCCAGGCCGCTGGCGGCCCCGGCTTCGTCATTCGCGAGCTGCTGGACGCCGGCCTCATGCACGAGGACGTCCTCTCGGTCGCTGGCGACAGCCTGCGCCCCTACAGCTTCGTGCCGCATGCGGTGGGGCAGGGCGGTGAGGTCGTGCGCGAGGCTTTGCCGGCCGTCAGCCCTGACGACAGCGTGGTGCGCACGGCGACCGCGCCGTTCAGTGCGACAGGTGGCCTCAAGCTGCTGGACGGCAACCTCGGCCGTGCCGTGATCAAGGTCTCGGCCGTGCCCGAGGACCGCCACACGGTCGAAGCACCCTGCCGCATCTTCACGACGCAGGAAGCCATGCTCAACGCCTTCAAGAACGGTGAGCTGGAGCGCGATGTCATCGTCGTCGTGCGCTTCCAGGGCCCGCATGCCAATGGCATGCCCGAGCTGCACAAGCTGACACCGCCGCTGGCCGTGCTGCAAGGCAAGGGCTTCAAGGTCGCCCTGGTCACCGATGGCCGCATGAGCGGCGCGTCGGGCAAGGTGCCTGCCGCCATCCACGTCAGCCCCGAAGCCCTTGCCGGTGGCCCGCTGGCCCGGCTGCGTGACGGCGATGTCGTGCGACTGTGCGCCCTGACCGGCAGTCTGCAGGCCCTCGTCAGCGAGGCCGATTGGGCCGCGCGCCAGACCGCGACGCTCGACCCGGCCGAAGCCGAGGTCAACGCACACGGCCTCGGCCGTGAACTCTTCGCCGGCATGCGCCGCAATGCCCTGAGCGCCGAAGAAGGCGCTGTCACCTGGTTGTGAGATCCAAAGCATGCTTGAAACCCTGAGCCTGGCCAGCCACGGCCCCGTCATTCCCGTCATCGTCATCCAGCGCCTGGAGGACGCCGTGCCGTTGGCCGAGGCGCTGGTCGCCGGCGGCGTGCGCGTGCTCGAGGTGACGCTGCGCACTCCTGTCGCGTTGCAGGCGATGGAAGTCATGGCCAAGGTGCCGGGCGCCATCGTCGGCGCCGGCACGTTGCGTACCCCCACCGACGTGACCAACGCCAGGAACGCCGGCTGCCAGTTTGGCGTCAGCCCCGGCTACACCGACGCACTGGCTGAGGCCTGCAAGACCACGGGCCTGCCGCTGCTGCCGGGCGTGTCGACGGCCTCGGAGGTCATGACGGCCAACGCGGCGGGCTTCAGCTTCCTGAAGCTGTTTCCGGCCGTCGCAGTCGGCGGCGTCAACCTGTTGAAGTCGCTGGCCGGGCCCTTCCCGGACGTGGCCTTCTGCCCGACCGGCGGCATCTCGCTGGAGACGGCGCCGCAGTTCCTGAAGCTGCCCAACGTCAAGGTCTGCGGCGGCTCCTGGCTGACGCCGCAGGACGCGGTCGACGCCAAGGGCTGGGCGCGCATCACCCAACTGGCCGCCGAGGCCGCTGCGTTGCGCGCATGACGGCGGCTGTCGTCGCGGCCGTGTGGGCCAGCGCGACGCACAGCTTCTCCAAGTTCGCGCAAGCCGAACTGCAGCTCATTGCAGGGCAGGGCGTAGCCGGTGACACCCATTGCGGCGTGACGGTCAAGCACCGCTCGCGCGTTGCCAAGGACCCGACGCAGCCGAACCTGCGCCAGGTGCACCTGATCCAGGGCGAGCTGTTCGACGAGCTCGCCCGACGCGGCTTCGGCGTGCAGCCGGGCAAGCTGGGCGAGAACCTGACCACGCGCGGCATCGACTTGCTGGCCTTGCCGCGCGATACGGAACTGCACATCGGCGGCGAGGTCGTGCTGCGCCTGACAGGCCTGCGCAACCCTTGCCCGCAGATCGAGAACTTCGAGACCGGCCTGCTGAGGGCGGTCGTCGGCAAGGCTGCGAACGGCGAACTCGTGCGCAAGGCCGGCGCCATGAGCGTGGTGCTGGCCGGTGGTGTCGTGCGCCCGGGAGACACGATCAGTGTGCGTCTTCCGCCGCTGCCGCACGCCAGGCTGGAACGGGTCTAGGCGGGCAGATCGAAGAGCAGACAGGTCGTCGACGCGTGCGCGTAGAGCCTGCCGTCATGGCCGACAAGGTCGGCCTCTGCCGTTGTGACTTGCCGCCCGCGGTGCACGACGCGGCCGATGGCGCGCACCAGCGGCACGCTGTCGTTCAGCGCCCGCACCAGGTTGACCTTGAACTCCAGCGTCGTGTAGCTGCGGCCCGTCGGCAGCGTTGTATGCACCGCGCAGCCCAACGCCGAGTCCAGCAGTGTCGCGAACCAGCCGCCGTGCACGCTGCCCAGCGGGTTGTAGTGCTTGAACTGAGGGCGGCCCTGGAAGATGGCCTCGCCGTCGGCCACCGAGACCAGTAAGAAGTCCAGCGTCTGGCTGATCGGCGCCGCGGGGCCTTCGCCGTCGATCAGCGCCTGCATTTGCTGCAGGCCGGTCTTGCCTGCCATCAGCGTGCGGGCCGCGACGCCCGGCTCGGGGCGAGGGATGGCGCGCAGCGCGGCTTCATCGGCTTGCCATTGCGCGAGGATGTCTTCGGAGGCGGTGGGGCTCATGGTGGCGACGGAGATGAACGAGCCGCCGATTCTGCGCAAGCGCGCCGGCGCGCGCTGTCGCCGAGGTTCAGGCCGCCAGGCGCTCTGCCGGCAACCCGTTGCGATGTGATGGTTCGGTCAGGCGCAGCTTGTCCAGCACCGGCCCCTGCCAAGGCAGCAGGTAGACCAAGGTGGCCAGCGTCGCGCGGCGCCGGGACGACAGCAGCGGTCGGTTGTGGTCATCCAGCAGCAGCACGTTGGAACGGACGTTGAGGGGATCGACCTGCACGACGGTGCCTTCACCCACTTCGACCCAGTCCCACTCCACCCAGGCGCGCGCATCGGCATACGAACGCTCCCAGCGCGTCGTGCCTGCGGTCGGCCGCTCGCTGCTGCGGTGACGGTGCACGCTGGTTTGGGCGTGACGGACATCCTGTGCGGCGCTGGACAAGGCCGCAACGGGCCAGCAGACACTGCCCTCGGGCAGCTTGATCAAGGTCGGCATGAACATTACCTCGGGGTCGTGGGTTTCAACGTGGAGGCAGTCTCTGTTCACGTGCAATGAGGAACAAGCTGGCAGACTTGGCAGGTATGGGTAAGCCCGAAATGAACTATCAGCAGCTGATCGATGTCGGCTTGAGCGAGGACTTCGCGAGCTTCGAGCGCCGGCTTGTGGCGACGGCGGATGCGATGGGGTTTCCGATCATCTCGGGCGCTTTGATGCGCGGGCAGTTGACCGCCAGCGGCGTTGAGGGACGTTCCTTCGGTAACACGCCAGAGGGCCACTCAGAGGCTTATAGCGACGCGGCCAAAGCGATTCGCGATCCTGTGCTTGACCGGCTTTTGAACCATGCGCTGCCTGTGGTTTACGACCAGGGCACCTACGTTGCAGCCAGCGCTGGCGAACTTTGGGAGGCCCAGGCCCCGTATGGCTACAAGACCGGCATCGGCGTCAAGCTACACCTTCCGGGGGACAAGACTTTCGTGCTCGGGGTGGACCGCGACGAAGCACTTCCTTCCTCCGGTGAAGGGTTGACGCAACTGATAGGTGGGCTGCAGTTGCTTGCTTCCCATGCAATGGTGGCCGCTGACCGACTGCTTACGCTCAAGCTCACTAGCCGTGAATTTCCCAGACTGACCAAGCGCGAACTCGACGTGCTCAGCTGGACAGCTCAGGGCAAGACGGCCTGGGAAGCGAGTGTGATTCTCGGCATGAGCGAGAAGACCGTGAACTTCCATCTGGGCAATGCAATGCGCAAGCTTGAGGTCACGTCCAAGCACCAAGCCGTGCTCAAGTGCGTTGCGGCGGGGGTTTTCTAGATCTGGGTTTCTCTCTACAACCTGGAAGACTTGCTAGGTTTCTAGGGGAGCGAAAACGGAGACAGTTCGGGACATCAGATTTCGTCCTGCACTTCACCGGAGCCCCACATGGAACTCATTAAATTCATCTATGAAATTCTTGGCTTGCCTTACGTCGGCTGCTGAAGCTGCGAAAGCTCGGCGCCTCGATGCAGCCGTTCATGGCTACTGAAGATGACCAGCTCCAGACAACGAGCTCCGCATCTTTCGGCGTCTTGGAACCGCAGCATCTAGACCCGACCTACTTCCCGCACATCGGGCCTGAAGCCGTGTCCATCTCCGCCAAAACCTATGCCCGGCTTTTGAGCCTTGCCGACCAGGCTCCGCTCGAATGCCTGCCGCTGACGTCGCGCACCTTGGCGTGGGCCAAGACGCTGGGCTACAACCAGATCGGCCAGATCCGAAGTACGCCCAACAGCCGCCTCTTCGCCGACCTCGGCGAGGACCGTGCCGAGGAATTGCAGCGTGCGCTCTATGACTTCGGCATGCGCCCCTCACAGCTGGGCGACCTGAGCGCCTGACGCGCGAGCAACGTTCAACTCCTTCGAGCCCGGCAGCCTCACGGCCCCCGGGCTTCTTTTTTGCCGGCCGTGCGAGCATGCGTGCATGCAAGACCGCGACATTCCTCTCGAAAGCTGGCCGCGCCGCGCGGCCTTTGAACATTTCCGGCGCATGGCCCAGCCAGCCTTCTGCGTCACCGTGCCCGTCGACGTGAGCGGGCTGCGCGAGCGTGCCGCCCGCCATGGCGCGACACCCTGGCTGGCCTATCACCATGCTGCGCTGGAGGCGGCCAACGGCATCGACGCGATGCACCAGACACTGACCGCCGACGGCGTGCGCGAGTTCGCCGTCATCCACGCCAGCACGACCGTGTTGCGTGACGACGGCAGCTTCGGCTTCCTGACACTGCCGCGCGAGCCCTCGTTGGCCGCATTTGCCGCACGGGCCAAACCCGGCATCGCGCGTGTGCGCCAGGCCAGCGGCGACCTGTTCGCCGTCGACGAACCGGGCGAGGTGCGCGAACAGACGCTGGTCCACATG
The DNA here is from genome assembly GCF_052436255.1 of Roseateles sp. Classification (GTDB taxonomy): domain Bacteria; phylum Pseudomonadota; class Gammaproteobacteria; order Burkholderiales; family Burkholderiaceae_C; genus Pelomonas. Next base: position 21,422 of record NZ_JBQVNP010000007.1, read on the forward strand.
ACGGCGCTGCCCTGGCTGGCCTTCACGGCGTTCACGCATGCGCGCGGCCAGGGTGATGACCGGCCCAAGGTGGCCTTCGGCCGCTTCACCGAAACGGCCGGGCGCTTGCTGATGCCGGTGGCCGTGGACGTGCACCATGCGCTGTGCGACGGCGTGCACGTGGGCCGCTTCTTCGAACGGCTGCAGGCGAATCTGGACGCGATCTGATCCGCCACGCCAGGCGCTGGATCGGCCTCTGGCAGCAGCGCGTTTGTCGAAACGCGAGCGATTGAATCGCCGTCGAAAGAGCCGACCCACCGGCCCGCACTCAACTCAGGGGCGCGCGATCAGCCGTCGAGGGTGACGATGACCGGCGCGTGGTCGCTGGGACGCTCGTTCTTGCGCGGCAGCTTGTCGATCTCGCAGGCCGTCACGCGGGGCTTGAGCGCTGCGCTGACGAGGATGTGGTCGATGCGCAGCCCCTGGTTCTTGCGGAAGGCCAGGTTGCGGTAGTCCCACCAGCTCCAGCTCTTGGGCGGCTGCTCGAAGAGGCGGAAGGCATCCGTCAGGCCCAGGTTGATGAGCTGCTGGAAGTGCTCGCGCTCTTCGGGCGTGCAGTGGATCTGGCCGGCCCAGGCGATGGGGTCATGGACGTCGCGGTCTTCGGGCGCGATGTTGAAGTCGCCCATCAGCACCAGCTCCGGATGCTGCTTCATCTCCTCGATCAGCCAACCGCGCAGGCCGGTCAGCCAGTTCATCTTGTAGGTGAACTTGTCGCTGTCGGGCGCCTGCCCGTTCGGGAAATAGCCGCCGATGACGCGCACGCCACCTACCGTGCCAGCGATGACGCGTGCCTGCTCGTCCGCAAAGCCGGTGATGTTCTTGACGACGTCGTCGGCCCGCTCGCGGCTGATCAGCGCGACACCGTTGTAGGTCTTCTGGCCGAACCACTGCACCTGGTAGCCGGCCGCGCCGATTTCCATGGTGGGGAACTTGTCGTCGGTGAGCTTGGTCTCCTGCAGCACCAGGGCATCGACGGGGTGGGCGGCCAGCCAGTCCAGCACCTGCGGCAGGCGGACGGCGAGGGAGTTGACGTTCCAGGTGGCGAACTTCTTCATGGCGTGATCCTAGCCGCCCACCTCGGCCTCGGTGTCGCAGTCCATGCAGCTCTCGATCGGCGGCGCGGGCAGGTGCAGGTCGCTGTGGAGTTCGCGCAGCGCGGTGCGCAGGCCTTCCTCGATGACGGGGTGATAGAAGGGGCAGTCCAGCATCTGTCGCACCGTGTCGCCGCGCTGCACGCTCCAGGCGAGCAGGTGGCCAAGGTGCTCGGCGGCCGGGCCGATCATCTCGGCGCCCAGCAGCCGGCCGGTGTTGCGCTCGGCATAGACATGCAGCGCGCCGCGGTTGACCAGCATCACGCGGCTGCGGCCCTGGTTGGCAAAGCTGACGCGGCCGGTGTCAAAGTGGCTGCCGTCTGCCAGCAGTTCCGCATGACTTGCGCCTGCCAGGGCGATCTGCGGTTCGCTGAAGACGACGCTCAGCGGTGTGCGGCGCGGGCGGTGGTGCATATCGGGCCAGCGCGCGGCGTTGTCGCCAGCGATGCGGCCGGCGTCCGACGCCTCGTGCAGCAGCGCCCGGTCGTCGGTGGCATCGCCCGCGATGAACACAGGCGTGCCGCCCCATTGGCTGGTGTGGCGGTTGACGAGCGGCCGGCCCTGGTCGTCTCGCGGCAGGTCCAAGGTGTCCAGGCCGAGGTCGTCCAGATTGGGCTCGCGGCCAGCGGCGCAAAGCAGGGTGTCGAAACGCTCTCCGCCGATAAGCACCTGGTCGCCATCCGGCAAGGGGTCGAGCTGCGTGGCGTTCAACGACAACGGCAGCTCCGCAGCAAAGATGGTTCTCGACAGCTTCTGCAGCTCGGGATCGGTTAGCGGCCCGACGCGCTCGCCGCGGGAGAACAGGCGCACCCGAACGCCGAGCTTGTGCAGGGCCAGGGCCAGTTCCAGGCCGATCACACCGGCACCGACGACGGCCGCCGAGCGCGGCAGGTCGACCCAGTTGAACACATCGTCATTGACGATGAGCCTGGCGCCCAGGCGCTCACGCCAGCCGGGCGGGACAAAGGGCCGCGAGCCGGTGGCGATGACGACGGCCTTGGCCGCGACGCGCTGCCCCTCGACGTCCAACACGCCCGCGCCGGCAAAGCGCGCGCGTCCGAACAGCCGCGTCGCCTCCGGCCAGCCATGGACCGTGTCCTGCACAAAGCCGACGAAGCGGTCGCGTTCGTCGCGCACCCGCTGCATGACGGCGCGTCCGTCGATGCGCGGCGGCTCGGCCTGCACACCGAAGCGATGCGCCTCGCGCACCCCCTGGGCCGACTCGGCCGCGGCGATCAGCAGCTTGCTGGGCATGCAGCCGACGCGCGCGCAGGTCGTGCCGTAATGGGCCGCCTCGATCAGCAGCACACGCTCGGTGTGTACGCGCGCGGCGCGATAGGCTGCCATGCCGGCGGTGCCGGCGCCGATGATGGCGACGTCGCAGGTGTGAGTCATGTCAAGCGGTCCCGGTTGCCTGGTCCGGGCAAGGATAGCGGCGCCGGCGTCAGCGGCCGGCCAGACGGCGCTTTGCGGCTTCCTCGCGCAGACAGTTCAGCATCAGGTCGGCCCCCGGCGACAGCTGGTGGCCGCGCCGCGTGACGATGCCGTAGGCGTCCATGCGCAAGCCGAAGTCGAAGTTCAGCACCGTCAGCAGGCCCGTCTCGACATAGGGTTTGACCAGCTCCTCGGGCAGCGCCGACACCATGTCGGACTGCCCGAGCAGGCTGGTGATGACGGGCAGGGACAGCGTCTCGACCGTCTGCTGCGGCTGGTCCAGGCCGGCGGAGAGGAACAGCGCGGTCAAGCGATCACGCAGGATGCTGCCGCCCGGCGGCAGGATCCAGCTCTGGCGTGCCAGCTCCGGCAGGCTGAGGTCGCTCCGGTGGGCCAGCGGATGCGCGGCACGCACCACCAGGCAGTGCGGCTCGTCGGTCAACGGCTCGAAGCTGAGCTGGGCGGCAGACTCGCTGTCCAGCACGCGGCCGATGACGATGTCCAGCTCACCGCTTTGCAGGTGCTGGATCAGCAGCTTGCTGGTGTCGACCGAGATGGCGATGTGCACGCGCGGCTGGCGCGCCTTCAACAACGTGATGGCGGCGGGCAGCAGGGTGGTGGACGGCGTGAGCACGGCGCCGACGGCGACCCGGCCCGACAGGCCAGACAGCAGCTCCATGACCTCCTGATGGCCGGCGTCCAGCTCCGCCAGGGCCGCACCGGCGCGGCGGATCATGACCTCGCCATACCAGGTCGGCGCCACGCCACGCGGCAGGCGCTCGAAGAGTTTCACGCCGAGGGCATGCTCCAGGTCCGCCAACAGCTTGGAGGCAGCCGGCTGCGTCAGGTTGGCAGCCTGCGCGGCATGCAGGATCGAGCCGTGCCGCCCCAGCTCCACCAGCAGCACCAGTTGGCGAGTCTTGAGGTGGGAGCGGACAAAGCGATCCGAGCGTGGGTCTGTCATTCGTGATAAAGCTGCGACCGGCCCCCGTCGATGAGGATGTCGGTGGCATTGATGAAGCGGGCCTCATCGCTGGCGAGGAACAGGGCAGTGTAGGCAACCTCGATGGGCTCGCCGATGCGCTTGGGCGGCAGCAGGTCGAGCTGCTGCTGCCGCTGCTCCGGCGTCAGGCTGGCCAGCCATTCGACGATGCGCTCGGACAGGATCAGGCCCGGTGAGATCGAATTGACCCGCACGTTTTGCGCCGCGTACTGGATGCCCAGCGCCTTGCTCAGGCCGATCAGCGCATGCTTGGCAACGGGGTAGGGAAAGGTGTTGGGAATGATGCGGTGGCCGTGCACCGAGGCGATGTTGACGATGCTGCCGCCGCCACCGGCCAGCATGCCGGGCAGCACGGCGCGGCTGCAGTGCAGGGCGCCTTCCAGGTCCACGGCGAAGCAGCGCTGCCATTGCGCGGTGGTCATCGCCAGCGGCTCGGCAAAGACGTTCATGCCGGCGTTGTTGATCAGCACGCTGACGGGGCCGAAGCGTTCGGCGCCCCGCGCGGCCATGGCCTGCACGGCGGCTTCGTCGGCGATGTCGGCGGCGACGAACAGCGCCTTGTCGGTGCCCAGTTCGGCCACCAGCGCCTCACCGTGGGCATCGGTGTCCAAGCCGTTGAGGATGACCTTGGCGCCCTCGGCGACGAACAGCCGTGCCACGGCCTTGCCGATGCCCTGGGTGGAACCGGTCACCAGCGCGACCTTGCCTTGCAGGCGTTGAGCCATGGCGTCAGTTCCGGCGCTCGCCGCGGGTCTTGAGCTGGTCCAGCAGCACGGCTGCCAGCAGGATCAGGCCACGCACGAGGTATTGGTAGAAGGCATCCACGTTCAACAGGTTCATGACGTTCTCGACCGTGCCCATGATGAGCACACCGACGACGACGCCGAAGATGCGCGCCTTGCCGCCGGCCAGCGACACGCCACCCAGTACGCAGGCCGAGATGACATCCAGCTCGAAGCCCGTGGCCGCATTGGGCTGGCCGCTGGTGATGCGGGCCGACAGGATCAGGCCCGCCAGCGCGGCGACCAAGCCTTGCAGCAGGAAGATCCATACGCGCAGTCGCTCGACCTTCACGCCCGCCAGCCGCGCGGCCTCGGGGTTGCCGCCGATGGCGAGCGCATTGCGGCCGAACACCGTGTGGTTGAGCAACACGCCGAAGATGACGAAGCAGCCCACCGTCATCCAGATGGGTAGCGGCAGGCCCAGCACGACGGTGTCGCCGAACGCAAAGAAGCTTTCATCGGCGATCCCCACCGCCTGGCCTTGCGATGCGATGAAGGCCAGGCCGCGCACCATCAGCATGGTGGCCAGCGTGGCAATCAGCGCGTTGACACGCAGGTAGGCGATCAGCACGCCGTTGCCCGCGCCGATCAGCGCACCTGCCGCCAGGCCGGCGAAGACGGCGATGGGTACGCTGCCGGTGCTCTCCAGCACCATCGCGCCAAGCACGCCGGCGAAAGCGATGGTCGAGCCGACGGACAGGTCGAAGTCACGCGAGGCCAGGCAGAACATCATGGTGCAGGCGACCATGCCGATCTGCGCGACCGACAGCAGCAAGCCGGTGATGTTGGCGGCCGAGAAGAAGTTCTCGACAGTGAAGGCCAGCACGATGAAGAGCAGGCCATAGCCCAGCGTCATGCTGTGTTCCTTGAGCAGGGCGCGGGACGTGGTGGACATGGCGGGGCGTGGGGTGAGGGTGGTCGTGTTCATATCGCAAGTCGGGAAATGCAACCACAGAGGCACGGAGGCACGGAGAAGAACCTGTCCTGCATGGTCTCTGTGACTCTGTGCCTCTGTGGTTGCCTTTGAGTTCTGTTTCAGGACAAGGTCGCGACCGGCGCAGCGTCGGGAAGGGCCAAGGCCAGCGCGGCGGTCTCGCTGGCGCTGGCGCGGTCCAGCTCGCCGCTGATGCGGCCGTCGCGCATGACGATGAGACGGTCGGTGATGCCCAGCACCTCGGGCAGCTCGCTGGAGATGACGATGACGCAGCATCCCGAGGCTGCCACGTCGTGGATGATCTTGTAGATCTCATTCTTGGCGCCCACGTCGATGCCGCGCGTCGGCTCGTCGAGGATGAGCACCTTCAGTCCCGGCTCGGCCAGCCAGCGCGCCAGGATGACTTTCTGCTGGTTGCCGCCCGACAGCAGGCGGATCTCCTGCTCGCGGTGGGGCGTCTTGATGCGCAGCTTCTGGATGAAGTCGTCGGCGCGGCGCGCCTCCTGGCCATGGCGCAGGAAAATCCCGCCCAGCAGGCCGTGGCGGCGGCAGCTGATGTTGATGTTCTCGGCGACCGAGCTGTGCGCCAGGATGCCCTGCTCCTTGCGGTCCTCGGGGCACAGCACGATGCCGGCGGCTATCGCCGCCGATGGGCCGGCGGTGGGCACCGACTTGCCGTCCAGCAGCACCTCGCCGCCCCGGCGTGGGTCGGCGCCGTAGAGCAGGCGCATCAGCTCGCTGCGGCCGGCGCCGACCAGGCCGAAGAAGCCCAATACCTCGCCAGCCCGCACGCCGAAGCTCAGCGGCTCGGGCAGGCGGGCGCTGTGCAGGCCGCGCGCTTCAAGTCGCACGGGGCCATGGCCGCGCGAGCGGTAGTCGTAGATGTCCTGCAGCTCGCGGCCGACCATGTCGGCAATCAGCCGTTCGCGCGGCACTTCGGCCATCGCCTCGTGCGTGACGATCTTGCGGCCGTCGCGAAAGATGGTGCAGGCGTCGCACAACTCGTACAGCTCCTCGAGCCGGTGCGAGATGTAGATGAGTGTGCGCCCCTCCGCCCGCAGGCGCCTGACCAGCCGGAACAGGATCTCGGTCTCGCGGTGCGACAGGCTGCTGGTGGGCTCATCAAACGCAATGACCTTGGCGTCCTGCATGACGGCCTTGCAGATCTCGACCATCTGGCGCTGGGCGATGGACAGCTCGGACAGGCGCACGGCCGGGTCCAGGTCAACGCCGATGGACGCCAGCTGCGCCGCCACCAGCCGGCGCGCGGCCTTGTGGTCCACGAGCCCGAAGCGCGTCGGCAGCCGACCCAGCAACACGTTCTCGGCCACCGTCAGCTCGGCCACGTACTGCAGCTCCTGATGAATGATGGCGATGCCGGACGCGATGGCGTCGCCGGCCGACGTGAAGTGGCGCTCCTGGCCGTCGATCAGCAAGCGGCCGCCGTCGGGCTTGTACTGGCCGCCGAGGATCTTCAGCAGCGTGCTCTTGCCCGCGCCGTTCTCGCCGAGCAGGCCCATCACCTGACCGGCTTGCGCCACGAAGCTCACTCCGTTCAGCGCCTTGACGCCAGGGAAGACCTTGCTGATGTTGTCGAACTGCAGGGCGGCCATTTCAGAGACCCATTTGCTTTCGCAGTTCGGCCTGGTTCTGGCGCGTCATCAGGATGCCGCTGGTCAGCGTGACGGGCGGGGGCGCCTTGCCCTGGGTGGCCCAGTCATAGACCATCGCCGCGGTCTCGTAGCCATGGCGCTTGGGGCTGATCAGCACCGTGCCGTAGAAGGCGGTCGGCGTGGCCTTGGTGAACTCGTTCAGCGCGGTCTGGCTGCCGCCGATGCCGATGGCCAGCATGGCGTCCTGCCTGATGCCGCGGCCCTCGCCGGCGCGCACGGCGCCCAAGGCCGCCTCGTCGTTGAGCCCGAAGGCCACCCAGCGCTTGAACTTGGCGTTCTTCGTGAACGCGATGTTGGCCGCATTGAAGGCGCTCTCGGTGTCGGTCTTGGCCTGCGGCGCATCAATGACGTTGGCCACCGGCATGCCGCCGGCCTTGAGCGCATCGACAGCACCCATCGTGCGGTCGCGCGCCGTGGGCAGCTGGTCGAAGGCAACGCGCAGCACGCCGACCTCGTCGAGCTTCCAGCCGCGCGCCTTGATCTCGGCCAGCAGGCCCTGGCCGACCTGCTTGCCGATCTCGTAGCCCGAGATGCCCATGTGCGGGATGTCGGCGATGGGCTTGCCGGCGCCGTCGACGAGCTGGTCGTCGACCGACATGACCTTGAGCCTGTGGCGCTTGGCCGCGCGATTGACCGCCACGCCGAGCTTGACATCGGGTGCGCAGATGACGAAGCCGACGGCCTTCTGCGCGGCCAGGTTGTCGATGGCAGCCATCATCTTCTCGCCGTTCGGGATGCCGATCTTCACCAGCGTGAAACCCTTGTCCTTGGCGGCCTGCTCGGCATAGCGCCACTCATCCTGGAACCAGGGTTCCTCGGCCTGTTTGACGAGGAAGCCGATCTTGACGGGCTCGGCGGCGTGCAGCGCGAACGGGGTGGCCAGCATGGCGAGGGTGAGTGCGCGTCGTTGCATCTTCATGGTCGTCTCCTAGTCTTGTTTCAATCTTCGAACAGGGCGTCAGGTACACCCAGCGCCTTGGGCAGGCGCAGGCCGAACAGGCTGCCGGACAGCGGCTGCGCGGTCAGCGCCTCGCGGCCCAGCGCCGTGCGGGCGGTGGTCAGCATCAGTTGGTCCAGCCCCGGGCCGCCGATGGCAGGGCAGGTGGTGTGTTCCGCCGGGGCAGTCATCACGCCCATCAGCTGGCCCTCGGGGTCGTAGCGTGCCACACGGCCGGCACCCCACTGCGCATTCCACAGGCAGCCCTCGGCGTCGATGACCGAGCCATCGGGCCAGGCATCGGCCACGTCCATCGGCGCGAACAGGCGCAGGTTGTCGACCCGGGCTGTCTCGGCGTCGTAATCGCACTGCTGGATGCGCCGGGCCAGCGTGTCGCAGAAATACATGCGGCGGCCGTCCAGGCTGAAGCAGATGCTGTTGGCAATCGCTACCGCCGGCAGGGCCAGGCGGCGCAGCCCGTGGCGCAGCGAGAACTGGTAGAAGCTGGCGATCTGGCGCTTGTCCTTCGCCTCGTTCATCGTGCCGAACACAAAGTAGCCACTGCGGTCGGTGCGGCCATCGTTGATGCGGGTGCGCGGCTCGGCGGCGTCCACCGGCGCCAGCGTCAACAACTGGTCAAGTTCGAGCTTGTCGCCCAGCGTGGCGACCGCCAGGCGCTTGGCCAGGCCCAGCAGCACGCGGCCCGAACGGCAGTGGGCAAAGCTGCCCAGCCGGTCCGGCAGCCGGCAGAACTGCGGCCGCGGCGCGCCGGGCTGCCATGAAAACAGCGTGGCGGCGTCGATGTCCGTCCACCACCAGCGCCCGGCATGCCACAGCAGCCCTTCGCCCAGCACGGCGCCGTGCGGCAATGCCAGTTCCAGCGCCATGCCGGCCAGCGCTGCGCTCATGGCGTGATGCTCACCTGGCGTACCGGCAGCAGCCGTGCACCGCGCAACTCGGCCATCTGTGCCTGGCCCGCCGCAAAGGCCGGGCGGTGCGCGGCGTCGATGTAGATGGGCGCGTCGGCGCGCAGCGGCAGCACGGCCAGGCGCAGTTCGGCGCCCGGCGTCAGGGCGAACTGGCGCAGGCCGATCTGCCAGCGCTGGCCGTTGTAGTACCAGTCATCCAGCATGCGCGTGCCATGGAAGACACGGCCGATGTCGCCCACGAAGTCCACCTCCAGCAGCACATCCTCGACAGCCGGGGCGCGCCGGGCGGGCAACTTCAACGACCAGGTTGCGGCCGTGGCAAAGGCCTCGGGAATGGGCTGCACGGCTGCACCGGCCAGGCCGCCCTTGAGGATGCGCGGTGCATGGCCGGCCGCGCGCGTGGCATGGATCTGCAGCGCCAGATCGGCCGTCGCATCCGCAGCCAGTTCCAGACGTTGCAGCAGGCCGTCCTGGTGGATCTGCAAGCCGACGGCGCGCGGCCTGGGCAGGGCAGGGAAGACGGCGGCGCGCAGCGGCTGCGTGCCGGTGCCGCGCAGCTGGAGCTTGCCGTCGGCCACCCAGGCCTGCTGCTCGCTGAAGAAGAGGCGGCGCTGGCCGGCCAGGTCGAGGATCTGCAGTTGATCCCGCTGCGCTGGCGTCAACAACATGACGCTGACGGCGCGGCCGCCGGTGCTGCCAATCTGATGCAGCGTGCCGGCGTCCGGCGCCCAGGTCCTGACGCCCTCGGGCAGCGCGAACTCGGCGTCGATACCCGCAGTGGCAGCGAAAACATGGACGATGCCTTGGGCACCAGCGTCCAGGCGCGCAACCGGTTGGGCCGTGGCATGCCGCAGCAGCACGCCGTCCAGGTCCATATTGATGGGCCAGATGAAATAGGCTCCGTCGGGAATGTCGACCGGACGGCTGGGCAGGCTCAGCGCGCCACCGGGCAACCTCACCTCGAAGCGCACCGCCGTGTGGGCCGGCATCGGGTATTGCCGCACATGGTTGTTGACGAACACAAAGCCGCTCTCGCCGCGGCTGCGCACCGACCAGCGCAGCGTCCGCAGGTCGGCCGGGTTGGCCGGCACCTGCTCGGGCTGGCGCACGATCATCGGTGCCAGCCGGGCGCCGTAGTCGCGCAGGAAGTAGTGGAAGGGGCGCAGCTTGGTCAGCACCGGGCGCTGCTGGCCGTCGGGCCCGAGCGGCGCCTGGAAGTCGTAGCTGATGCGCGGCGTGTCGTTGTAGCCGCCGCTTAGCGTGCTTTCTTCCAGACCCGTGCCGCCCACGCCCACCGGGTTGCGGCCGCCGTGGAACATGTAGTAGCCCAGCAGATTGACGCCCGAGCCGAGCTGCACCGGCAGCATGGACGCGACGTCATCGGCCGAAACCAGTGTGCGACGGCGGTACATGGCCGGCAGGCCGGGGCCGTATTCCGCACCGAAGAAGGGCACCTTGTCCTTGTCGGTCTCCGCGGTGCCAGCACCGTGCGACTTGGTCTGCGCGCCAAGGTCGCCGCTGACGCGGGTGTTGAAACGGAAGGCGTGCGTCTCCTTGGGCGGCAGCTCCTTCTCGCTCTTGGCCCAGGGTTCGTCGGGGTAACCGCCAAACACGGGGATGACCTCTCCGGACGGATAGACGGCGCCGTCCCAGCCGGTCACGGTGTAGAGCGGCACGTCCAGGCCGGCCTTCAAGGCCAGGCGTTTGAGCGCACTGATGTGTTCCTCGCCGCGGCCGGGACCGCGCAGGTTGTATTCGTTCTCCAGCTGCACGCCCACGACGGGGCCGCCGTCCTTCCACAGCAGGCCCTTGATCTGCGCGCCGATCTCCGCATACAGGCGCTCGACATGGCCGAGGTACTCGGCGTCATTGCCGCGCGTGGGCATGGCGTCGACGACCCAGTCGGGAATGCCGCCGTAGCGCGCCTCGCCATGCACCCAGGGGCCCAGGCGAACGACCACCTGCAGGCCGGCGGCGTGCGCCAGCTGGACAAAGCGGCGCAGGTCGCGGCTGCCCTGCCAGTTGAAGGCGCCGGGTTGCTCCTGGTGGTGGTTCCAGAACACGTAGCTGGCGACGATGTCGATGCCGGCGGCCTTCATCAGGCGCAGCTGTGCATCCCATTGCGCGGCGGGTGCGCGGCTGTAGTGATACTCGCCCATGACCGGCAGCCAAGGCCCGCCATCGCGCAGCAGGTATTGGTTGTTGACGGCCAGCGTCTCGCCGTTCGGCGCGCGCGCCGTGCCGAGCTTGATATGGCCCGTCTGCGGCGCCGGGGTGTCGGCGCGGGCGTCGAGCTTGAGCACGGTGTCGGCATCGGCGTGGCCGAGGGCGGCCAGCGCCAGGCCCGCACACAGCGTGAGCATGCGCGTCATGGGAAGTATCCGGATGTTGTTGTCTCGCGTTGCGTGTCAGGGCTTGGCCCAGGCCTGGGTGAAGGCCCGCGCGCGTGTCGCCACGTCGGTCGCGCTCATGCCGGGGCTGTACAGCGCCGAGCCCAGGCCGAAACCGGCCGCGCCGGCCTTTCGATAGACCGCCATGGTCTCGGGCGTGATGCCACCCACCGGCAGCAACCGCAGCTCGCGCGGCAGCACGGCGCGCATGGCCTTCAGCACAGTCGGCGTGACAAGCTCGGCTGGAAACAGCTTGAGAGCATCGGCCCCGGCCTGCAGGGCCGCAAACGCCTCGGTCGGCGTGGCCGCGCCCGGCACGCAGGCCAGACCGCGAGCCTTGGCCACGCGGATGACCGCCACGTCGGCATGTGGCATGACGATAAGCCGGCCGCCAGCGACCTGCACGTCGCGCACGGCGTCGGCGCTGAGCACCGTGCCGGCACCGATCAACGCGTCGTCGGGCATGCGGCGCGCCAGCCGCCCGATCGAATCCAGGGCCTGGGGCGAGTTCAGCGGCACCTCGATGACGCGGAAACCTTCGGCGTAGAGGGCGTCGGCAACGGCCTCGACCTCGTCGGGCTTGACGCCGCGCAGGATGGCGACGAGAGGTAGTTGCTGCAGTGCCTGGTCGAGCATGTCAAAGCCCCATGGTTTGCGCCAGCCGCCACAGGCCGGCGGGTGCGGTGTTGTCGAGTTGCAGCGGCGCAGCGAGGCCGAAGCGATTGAGCGCCAACGCATAGCGCTCACACAACGCCGGGTCGCCGACGAGGGCGAGGCGCTCAGGCAATGCCGCGCTCAGCTCGTGGGCAATTTCGTGGCCGATCAACAAGCCCGACAGGTAGTCGGGCAATTGCTCTGCGGCCAAGCGCTTGAAGAGGCCGAGCGTGCGCACGGCGAACAGGTGATGGCTAAGGCCGCCATCCTTGCGCGCCGCATCGACACCGGCCAGGAAGCTCTCGGGCGAGGGCGCGGAGGCACCGCCCGGCATCAGTCGAGACAACACCGAATGCTGACGCAGCAGCGCATAAAGCTCACCGGTCATGTGGGTGGCAAAACCCGTCACACGCCCCGCGGCGACGCGCGCCCATTTGGAGTGCGTCCCAGGCAGCACCAGGCAGGCCTGCTCGGCCAGCACGGGATGCAAGGCGAGAGCGCCGATGATCTGCGTCTCCTCGCCGCGCATGACATCGGGCTGGGCGCCATCGTGCATCAGGCCCGGCAGGATCCAGAACTTGGCGCTGACCTGCAGCGCCTGGCGGGCCAGCGCATCGGCGCCGGCCGGGCAGGGCGCATAGGGCGCCTCGCACCAGCCATGCTGGCTGCCGACCATGCCGCAGGCCAGCATCGGCAGCGCCGGCAGCGCCGGCCACCCCCGGACCACCGTCGTCAAGGCTTGTGCGAAAGCGTCAGCGCCGGACAGCGTCGAGGCGCCCTGTTCGGACTGGGACGTGGCCAGCACGGCACCATCGGCGCCCAGCAGGAAGGCGCGCAGCCGCGTGCTGCCCCAGTCCAGCGCAATCAGGCGGGCGTCGCTCATCACCATTCGGCGACGCTGCCGTCCGCGTGCCGCCACAGCGGGTTGCGCCAGTCGGGTGCCCTCTTGCTGGCTTCGATGACTTTCTCTTCATCGACCACCACGCCCAGCCCCGGCTTGGTCAGCGGCAGCATGAAGCCGTTCTCGACGTGGAAGTCTTCCTTGTTCAGCACGTAGTCAAGCAGCTCGCCACCCTGGTTGTAGTGGATGCCCATGCTCTGCTCCTGCAGGACCGCGTTGTGCGAGACGAAGTCGACGTGCAGGCAGGCCGCCAGCGCAATGGGGCCGAGCGGGCAGTGCGGGGCAAAGGCCACGTCGTACGCCTCCGCCATCGCGGCGATCTTGTGGCACTCGGTGATGCCACCCGCATGCGACAGGTCCGGCTGCACGATGGACAGGCCACCGGCCTGGAAAACGCGCTTGAACTCGAAGCGCGAATACATCCGCTCGCCGGCCGCCAGGGGAATGGCCGTGTGCTGCGCGAGGCGGGCATAGGTTTCGTCCTGCTCGGCCAGCACGGGTTCTTCAACGAACAGCGGCCGGTAGGGTTCCAGCGCCTTCAGCATGACCTTGGCCATCGGCGCGCCGATGCGACCGTGGAAGTCGATGCCGAATTCGATGTCGTGGCCAAACGCTTCGCGGATCTCGGCGATGCGGGCGACGGCCTCGTCCACCTTGCGGGCGCTGTCGATGAGGCCCATCTCCTCGGATCCATTCATCTTGAAGGTGTCGAAGCCCCCTTCACGCAGCCGCTTGATGTCGCGGATGACATCGGCCGGCCGATCGCCGCCGACCCAGGAATACACCTTCATCTTGTCGCGCACCAGGCCACCGAGCAGCTCGTGCACCGGCGCGCCGAGCACCTTGCCCTTGATGTCCCATAGCGCCTGGTCGATGCCGGCAATGGCGCTCATCAGGATGGCGCCGCCGCGGTAGAAGCCGCCGCGGTACATGACCTGCCAGAGGTCGTTGATGCGCGACGGGTCCTGCCCGATCAGGTAGTGCTCGAACTCGTGCACCGCGGCTTCGACGCTGCGTGCCTTGCCTTCGATGACGGGCTCACCCCAGCCGCTGATGCCGGCGTCGGTGTCGATCTTCAGGAACATCCACCGCGGCGCGAGGCGGTAGGTCGTCAGCTTGGTGATTCGCATGGGCCATGACTGCTACAGGGACGGTCAAAGCTTAGAGCTGGCTGCTAGTTCCGAAATATCTATTTTTAGCTGTCGCCTATATGAAGACCATATATGTCGACCACCAGGGAACGCGTGCATGAAAGCAAAAGGGCTGCAAACGCAGCCCTCGACAACTCGCAGGCCAGTTTTGCCTGCAGTTTTGGCAGCGCCTCAGTTGCGCTTGTTGCCGTACTGGCCGCCGCCGAGAACGTCGCCGAGTTGGCCGACGAGTGCGAGCGTTGCGAGTACCAAGGTGATGATGAGCAGTTCCATTTGTTTCCCTTTCTTGTTGATGCACAGCGATCATAGGGTTTCCACCGATAAACACCAGGGTTTTCCCTATGCATTGCCGGCATGGAAAGTCGGGTTGTACGACTTCACCCCCTGAAGAATCGACCCAACCCATTGATTTGTATAGCTTAAGGCCAAATCCAGAGGGAGGGAAAACGAACTCGCGATGTCCGGATCAGCGCCCCCTGATCGCACATTGTTTGTTTTTGCCCCCCTAAACCCCACGTACTATCCGCTTTACGCCCCCCTGACCCGATGAACTGAACGGGGTGGCTGGCAGACGAGTTGAGCCACAAGTGCGTGGACATCGCGGTGGACTTCGGCATCGGTGGCGAGTGCGTCACGCGGCTGCTGGACCAGGCGGCGCGGTCCGGGGCTACCCGCAGGCTGCATCGCACCGACAACGGACCAGAGTTCACCAGCCGCGCCTTGCTGGGCTGGTCTCAGCGGCGCGGCATGAAGCAGATCCTCATGGAGCCAGGGGCGCCAACGCAGAACGGCCACATCAAGAGCTTCAACCCCTGGAAGACGCGCTGAACAAACCTCAGGCGGCCATTTCTTCGTCATCAGGCGGGGCGTGCCGCCGCAGCATCACGTCGAATTCCAGATCCAACGGTATCTGAATCTGCTCATCGTGCGGGTGCAGACGGTTCCACCGCATCGCGTCGTCCGACAGCGAGAGGGCGTCGCCAACCATCTGTTCACGCCGTTGCATCAACCCCTTGTGGGCAATATATCTAGGTGCGTTGTCCAGCGTATGCCACAGCGTCATCTGTTCCGTGCCACTGCGCTCGGTGACGGCGAAATTGACCCTGTAGGGTCTGCCCGTGACCTCATCCTTGCCCGTCTCCTCGCGAGCGGATTGCGAGAAGAGTTCGGCCAACAAGGCCACAGGTGTCTTGGGCGTCGGCGGCTTCATCCCGAGCTTGATGGCGTATTCGGCCACCTCGTGCATGTCCCAAGACTGCTTACCCGTCTCTTCGCAATAGCGCCGGATGATCGCCTGGCGTTGTTGAGCTTTCGTTTGCAATTTGATTCCCTTCAAGGACCAACCGGAGCAACGTCGCCCCAACCGTCGACGGCAGCCCCCGGCGCAACTACCGCACGAACTTTCACCAAGTGATCACGGAACCTGTCGTAGCGACCCGTCCTATGCTGCAGTTGTCCTGCCACCAGTCCGGGGTGGATCTGGAGAGCAGAGGCCAAGCTGCGAATATCACGTTCAGCAAAAACAGGGGCCTTGCGAGCGACGAAGGCGTCCATCGATTTTTTCGGCACGCAGAACTCTGCAGCAGCGGCGTTTGCCACGCGCTCCTCCTCAGGTACACCTTCACCCAAGCCCGCCTTCTCGCCCTCAAGTCCGGCGTCGATGCTGATTTGGCCCTTGCCATGACCTTGGATTACGTGTTCCAACTCATGCCGGAGAACGAACCAGAAGTTGTCGATCCGGTCGTGCCGAAGCGACATGCCGATAACGGGCGACGCGTCGTCCAGCCAGAAGCAAACGCCGTCGATCTTGGCGCCAGGAAGCGACTCGACGATCACGAAGCGGATGCCGGCTTCGGCCAGGACACGCGGCACTTTGCGCGTCTCCTCAACTGACAAGATCAACTGCTTGAGCTGTCCCAAAGCCCGCCGAACGCCAAATGGGGAGAAGGGGGCAACGATCATCTCAGCCGCAATCTGCCTGACGCGGTAGAGCCATGCCAGCTGAGCGGCCGTGGTCTCGCTGACGACGTCGGTCTTTTTAGCGGCATGAGGCAGGACCTCGATTTCGTTGAGCGAGCCCACGCCGAAGAACTTGGTCAGGGCGATCTCGATGCTGAGCACGTTTCGAACATCGGCGCCATCCAACCACCCACGCTTGATCATCTCGGGAACTGGAAGCCCGCCGAACAGCTGCGCCCGCATTGCACGCGCCGGATCTGGTCGCGTAACCAACCGGGCCCTGGCCAAGTCAAAATCTTTCTGAAGCGCCAGGAATTGATCAGCCGGAACCTCAAAAACTTCCTCCAGCGCGATCGCTATTTCCGCGGTGACGGCCTGTTTGCCCGTGATGAGCTTGTTCAGCGTGGACTCGCTCATACCGAGCACCGTCGAAAGGAACCGCTGCGACCAGCCCCTCTGCTCAAGCTGGGCTTCAATCAGCTGCCCTGGTGTTTTGTATTCCGTCTCCATGTCATAAGTGTCAGCGAAATTTCGCTTTATCGCAAGTTCTACGCTCTCACCCCGACCGCCGCCTGGTGCCTTCGGAGACGGACTGCTCATTCCCTGACCTGACGCGGTGCAGACCTTTAACGCCCCGGCGACGCCGCCTGTCTATCCAGGAGGCGGTCGGCATCTGCCCCCTTCACAGGGGGCTTATCTTTTTCTGGGAGGGAAATGCGGGCTATCTGCTCTCGCAGGTCATTGCGCTGGTGAGTGATTAGCGGAGCAAGATGCGGGCTGACCTACATCTCTGTGATCCAGGAAGGTTGATTCAACACTTGGAGGCGGAAGCCCGCCAAGCCCCTTTCGCTTAGCCAATGGCGCTATCCCGCCGAGCGTGGACCGGCTGCTGCTGCACAAGTTTTGCGTCTCGTTGGGAGGCGTTCGGATCGGCCACGAGGATCGGAAGCAGGTGAGGGCGATCTATCGCCACGAAATCATGAATCCTTACTGAACTGCTGGAATCAGCAAACAAAGACAGAGGCACGACACGCGTGGCCAGCGCCATCTGTGACGAGGTGCTCCCGCTGTCGTCGAGGCGCTGGCCGTGCCCTTCAGTGCTCGTTGGAGGACGCCCTCAAATCGCTTGCGGGACGTGTGCGTGATCAGCATCGTGGCGGTTCTCGGCTTGGTCATGGCGCACTGGGCTTATGCGCGGCTGACACCGTTGGACTGGGCGAGTGTGACCGGAGCGACCGTCGCCCCCGCCCTCGCAGGTCCGACTTCCGGAGCATCCGCGGCGTCGTCGGCGGCTTCAGCTGTCAAGCCAAATGCTCCGGTCTCGGCGGCCAGTGTCGCCGTGGTTCCGAAGGTGATCGCGCCGACGGATACGCAGAAGGCCCAGGTGTCACAAGCGCAGCAAACCTCCAATGCTTCAGCTCGCTGAACATCCGAAAGTCGTGGTCCCATCTTCGACGTGCTGCTGCGTTAGCGTAGGAACAGACGAACGGCTTGTTCACCTGATGGAGTAATGATCTGCGCCACACCGATGGGTGACGCGGTTTGCAAATCCCATCGACCCAGACGGGACAGCCACGCAGCGTTCAATGGGGGACTCTGCCTTCTCTTGATGCTGTCCTCGAGATGAGCACGCCACGCGCTGGCGACCTTGAACGCTGCGAGCCATATCACGTGGGCAAGTTGGAAATAGCCCTCGGACGCGAACTTACTACCCGGCGTGAGAAAGGCCGAGGCGAAGCGACTGAAGAACTCATCTATTTGACCAACTTCAGCAGCTTCGAGAGTCGCTGTCCATACGATCTGGCCATACGACTCGAATTGAGAACGCCAGATATATGTTGCATGTCGCTCGACGCTGACATCGAGCTCCACCGGAACTCGAAGGCGGTTGGCTCCTTCAGCCCAGCCCTTCCAAAAAAAGTCAGATTCTTGCCAATCTTTCGGGAGCGTCGACGATACGACGGACACATAAGATTGGTTTCTCGGGGCCCCGCTTGTTCTAACCTCAATCGAGGGGAAGAGCTCGACCTCGGCGTGGCGGAAGCTCAGCCTTTGAGGGCATGGTTCGATGTGAGAAAGAACGGAGACGAGAGTTGCCCGCCACACACTCGCTGATTCGGGCTCACAGGTAATCCAGGAATGTCTCCGCGGAAGCTTGACGCGTGATTGCACCGAAGCAGCCCAAGCGTGAAAAGATCGGACTTCGTCGAGAGACTCAGGCTCTGACCAAGCGCCAGGGTATTTATCCAGATTCTTGCCACCTGCGAGTGACAAAGAGCAGTGGGAGCAAGTGAAGGAAGGGAAGCCGCCCGGCGTGACGAACGCATAGGCTGGTGTAGAGCTATTACACCCATTGCAGTGGTGCAAAAGCGGTTCGTGATGAATGAGGCAGCACTCGAAGATGTCCAGTTGGAAAGAAGCTGCGTGATAGCCCGACCGGAGGCAGCTTCGGCAAAACCGCAGGTGTTCGCGAGCGGCAGCATCCGCAAAGATCGGTCCCAACTGGGCTTGCACGCTGGCAGCATTGATTCGTTGCGAAACTGGGGTTGGCGTGGTCCTCGCGTCAATCAAAAAACTGACGTAGCGCGACCACCCAAACTGCACGCCAAAGCTTTTCATCCCTAGGCTGTTGAGTGCACGCAACTTCGCCAACAGAGTGAACGACCCTTCTCCGAAACCCGCCCAGCTCTCGTGCCAGGCGAGGTTGCCAAGGGCGGGTATCGGCATGTCAGCTCACAGGAACGTGGTTTCGAACTGACTGCTGTCCAGAGCGCTCTTCCAGAAGTCGCGGTCGGGCCGGTAGCCGGGTTCGTCCTCAACCATCTGGACGGTCAAGAACGCCAGGATGGAATCCGCGATCCACTGCATGCCCACGTCTTTCAGAGGCTTGACATGCTTCTTGGCCACGGCTTGTAGCTCGCTCCACAGCCGCGGCGCTTCGTGCGCCAGTCGCCAGCCCGCCGCATGGGCATGCGGCAGGAAGAACTGCGAGTAGCAGACGCCAGACCCGGCCGGATACTCACAGCTGTCGACGCTGTCGTACTCCCCCATAACTGCACGAAGTTCCTTCTGCGAGGAGATGCCGGAGAACACGCGAACTCCTCGGAGAAAACGCGACCACAGGCCCTTGTCCGAGACTCGAATCGCATCGGCGACCGTTTGGAGTTTCAAGTCGCCGACCGGGATAGTGATGACGGTTTTCTTGTGGTACTCCCGCAACTCATTCGTGAAGTCGCGTAAGAAATTGAACTCGGGGTCACCCCAGTTTTGACCCTCATCGATATAAAGCGCAAAAGTGTCCCCTTTCACCTCGCGGCAAGCTGCGAGAATTCCGCCGCGCGCGGCATTCTTGCGATCCACGGCCGTCCCCGCAGCTTCGATATTGAAGCCCAAGAGCACATCAGTCCAAAGCGCCTTCTCAGTGCACTTGTCATGCTTGGCTGCCGTAATGACTTGGTAAGGCACATTAGGGAACATCGTGCCCATGGCCCTTGAGACCATCGTCACCATCGTGGTCTTGCCATGGCGACAGTCCGCAGCGAATGCGAGTCCCGGCCGGCGGAATTTGATGGCTTCCTGAATGGCAAGCAGCGCCTCTCTAACCGGTGGCGTCTTGATTTCGATGATGACGGCGTGAAGCGGGTGACCCTGCAAGAGGGCCTGCCTTTCTAGCCCCGGAAGCAGCGCAGCGTTCCTCAGAGACTCCCGACTCCTGGATTCATCGGCCTGGGAACTGGGATGGCTGCAATCGCCATCTGAATCTTCAGTGAAATTGACTTGCATGTTCAGCTCCATTTGATTACCACCCCTCAGGCAGACCAATGCCGCGTGCGCGGCGGAGGTCTTCAAACCGCTCGGCATTGGCTGCCGGGCTGGCGGGCTTCGGCGCCTTCGGCGCGACGCCGTGGCGGTGGATGTGGTCGGCCAGCTCGGACGCCTCAGCCGAGATGTGGTCCGTACCGGACTGCGTCGCCTTCCGTACTGCCTTCTTCTCGAAGTGCGCCGCCAAAGTGCCGATGGGATCGTCCCGGTCGACCTGCTGGCCATCACGCACCAACTGATTGAATGCCTGGCGGTCTTGCAGCGAATGAGCGACGTTCGACCAGCCCTTGTGCAGGACGTTGAGGGTGCCCAGCGACTCGCCGCTAGACAGGAACGCCTCTACGGTCCGCATGTCCTCCGGAACATGAACCGTGGCGTCACGTCCGATCAGGTCGTACCTGCCCTTGAGCAGGTCTCCCGTGTACCGTTCCTCGCCGACCTCGATGTAGGGAGTGGTCCGTTTTGAGACAGATCCGCGAATCGTCTTGTTTCGCATGACGGTCCATCCGAGCCGCGGTGAGAGCGCCGTTGGCGGCGGCGCGCTCCTTGGGATCCACCGCGGACGGCGTCCGTTCAGCGACTGGCGGATGTAGTCCAGCGGCGAGAGGTTTCCCAACGCGGAGTGCGGGGTGGCGTTGTAGTTTGCCAATAGGACGTCCAGTACCTCGATGAGCTCGTTCCACTCGATGCCGACGCCCTTCGCCTCCAGCGTTGGATCGTCCGCGCGGTGAACGTCCTGCGGTCCGGTTCCCATGGAACTGGGCAGCCGCTGAAAGCCGAAGCGTTCCAACGTACCGAACAGCCGCTCGGAAATCGAGTTCCGCCACCAACTGCCGACCGCGCCGTAGGCGATGGCGCAGCCGATCGCTGCGCGCAAGTCCTCCCGGATTAGCGCAGCCCAGTGCTGCACGGCGTTGTCCAGTCGCTTCATCGCGGGCTGGATGCCATCTTCCAACCCTTCAACGCAGCCGCACGGGAAGCCAGCCCCCTCCGCATACCTGAGACCTTCTACGGTGAGCTTTTTCGGCTTCCAGGGCCTCGATGCCATGAGATGGGCCAGCTCAACATGGCGGGCTTCGATCTGTGCGCCGATACAGACGGCCCACCCGGTGGCCGCGCGGGAGGTGTGGCAGGCGTCTATGAAAACCTGCATGCGTTTGACCGGCACTTTCATCGGGCCGACCGGCCCTTCCAAGATGATGTAGCCAATCGCATCGACCGTATGGCAGTCGCCGCCGATAACGTCGAACGGCGCGTGCGAGAGCAGGAAGGACATCTTCCCCGTCCCCAGTCCCTTCTTCGCGTCGGCGGTAGAGCCGAACCAGACCTCGGTCGTCTCAAGATGGGTGGCGATGTAGTCAGCGATGTAACGCCGAACCGGGCCGCGGGCGTTGGACCCGCCGGTGTGCGGATACGTGCCAAGCGGGATCGGGACAGGCTTGATGCTCTCCCCGGCTAGCTCTCCTGTCTTGAATGCCTTGATGAACGCCCGCGAGACCGTCTCGACGGTGGGCTTCCTTAGTTTGACTTTCTTCGTGCCGCCACCGCACTCAATCAAGCGGTGCAAGATCAGTTTCCAAGACGGGTTGCCATCCAGCCACTTCCTGAACTTTCCCTGAGTCGGGGTGAGTCGCAGGTGATAGATCAAGCCTGCCCATCCGACGATGGTGTCGCTGTGCTGACTCTTCGTAAGGCACCGGTTGAGCTGTTCATAGAACGATTCGCGGCCACATTCAGCGATAACGAGCGCCGGCTTGAGCCTGCCGTTGGTCAGGTATGCGCGTATGGCCTTGGCGAGGCGGTCAAAGCGCTCGCCGATCAGCAGGGCGTGCTCTTCGGCCTCCTCATCTGACAGGAAGGGGTAGCTCGTCTTGATCTGGGCCGCGTCGGGCTTGACCGCTGTCGGCCAGTTCTCGCAGTCGCGTTGCCGGTCAGTCATGGTCTTGAAGGTCCAGAGGACTTTTCTCTTCGTCACCGGCTCGGGCGGGTGCGCTGTGGGAAGGACTCGTTGCGCCATCTCAGGCCTCCTTCATGGTCGGATGGAACACGCTGACCGCGGTGAGCGGCAGCTCGAAAAGGTCATGTCCGAGCGAACCGGCGAAGGCCAGTTCCAACACCGCCGCGCCGAACAGCGCGCGCTGCGCTCCTTCGCCAAGATTGATGACTTCTTCAAAGGTGCTGGTGCGCGCGCGCACAACCTTCAGGATCTGCAACTTGTGGTCGATCAACGGCCAGTGCTTTGCTGCCGCGATCCAACTGGTCGCGCGCAGCGCGTTGCGCAGCCTGACTGGGTTGGCGGTCAGTAGATCCCGATCGATGGTCTCAACGCGTGCGATCTCGGCGAGCGCACCCTTGCCAACCATGGCGACGAGTTCCTCGACCCGCTCGACGGTATCGGGCAGTTGCTGGATGAGCCTGCGCCAGACACGGGTTCCGTCCTTCAACGTCACGGCCGCATGCACGAGCTTCGCGTTGGCCGATCCTGCCAAGCGAGTGACCTCGGCGGATGGCTCATACACGACTGATTCGACGTCAGGGTCCGATTCGGCGTGCAGGAAATGCAGCAACTGCATCTCGGCGGCCAGCGGGACGTCGGCGCGGCACTTGAAAGAGTGATGCAGAACCAGGTCGCCCTTGGTCTTGCCGCGCTTCTTGTAGCCCGCGGCCAGCTTGCCGCGCAGCTGTGTGCCCAGGCGTGCGCCGGAGCCGTTTGGGGAGGGCGTGCTCATGGCGCCTCCCGCTGAGTGGTGTGCACGCCGCGGTGTGCAGCGGCAGCGAGTTGATGTAACTTCGATTTCATGGTCTTGCCTTTCCTCGTTTTGACAACAAGGATCCGCCGCATCCAGGGCGGAATGCACCCAGATGCAGTCACCTGCATCGGAGCGGCGAAAAGGCGCGACCATCCACACTCCAGGTTGTTGACCCGGTGCGGAAACTTGTCTAGAGTGACTCTGTCGGTGTGATTGACAGGGTACGAGATGGCATCGCCACGTTGGAATCGTCGCGATGCCATTGCCTTTTAGTGGCTTCGACACGGTTGATTGCTGGCGACGGGTCCTCGACCGCGATGTCGCGGCTGGGGTGTGCTCGGGTGCGTGTTGCCTCCCGATCAGTCAGCAAATCCGGCGGCTCAGCGTCGCCGGTGCTTCGACTCCTCCTTTCTACGGTTGCGGTTCGGTGCGGGCATCGATCCAGGCTTGCACGTCCGTCGCGCGCCAGCGGCGTAGACGACCGACGCGAAAGTGCGCCGGAGCATCGTGGGCGGCGATGAGTTGCTCGAGCTTGCGCAAGGAGATCGCCAGTACGGCGGCCACCTCGGGCGCTGTGAGCAACGGCCGCAGATCGGGCGGTTGGATTGATGCGCTTGTTTGCATGTGGATGCACGGGAGAGTGCGAAGTGGAGCGGCGGCTACCCAGACTGGCAAGCTGCAACTTTGCAAACTAAACTTGGGCCTTGACCGGGTCTCGAACATCCGGTCGAGAGGCAGCGATGCTCGTCTTTAGGAAGAAGGCGCAGGCGTTGTGGGCGTGAAGTCAGCGCATCGAACGCAACGGTGGGACCCTGACGTCGATCCTGTGCGAGGACCGGTTCTGTGGACCCTCACGTCCCTCGCATACCAAGGCGAACACGAAGGTGTCAGCCCCAAGCTTGCGGAGCTCAACCAGCTGTTCCCAGCCACCCGGGCCCAGCCTCGCAGCTCGGGCGCGTGGAATCGTCTGAGCGCTGGAAAAAATCTGCCGAGAACTGCGGGGCTCCTCCTGAGCCGATTGGCGGAGTGCTACCCACATGCCGCCGCGAGCTATCAGTGGCCCTTATGGCGCCTGGCAGGGTACGCGGAGCTTTCGCTCGCCGAGATCCATTGGTTGATGGTGGAGCTGCCCATCGATGTTCGATGTCTTCTCATGATCGACGTGTTTCCCAACGGCCGTGTGTTGAGGTCAGCCGGCTTTCTGCGGACTGAGTTGGAGGTTGTCGCGGATCTGTGCACCTTCAACGGGTTGATGGCAACCGTGGGGCTGCTGCGAGAGGCGGAGCTGTACCAAGACTCGATCGCCTATCGCAGGGGATACGAACTGCTCCTCGGCCAATTGCACTTGCTCCCAGTGGCCTTTGGTTCGAAAGTACTGGCAGACAGATTCGCCGAGTTTCTCCGCCGTCGGTTTTGTTCCATGACCATCATTCTTGAAGGCGCATACGAGGGGAAGCCGCGTGCTTTGGGGGCCGCCGCGCAAGCATTTCCAGTTCGCTTGCGGCCACCAGATCCAGTCAATGCTGAGTCATTGTTTCGTGTAAAAGCGGAGTGGTGCGGCTACACGAGCGAGACCATTCAGGCATTGACAGACATGTGGCGCGACTCGATGAAACAGGTCAAGTCGCCGCCTGGCGATCGACGTCGCAGACGCTCGCTGCTGAAAAAGCGTTGACGTCCCCCAGTTGGCTAAATCGGCGCGTGCGGGATGGCGCCGCCGCTGGGATGGGAACTAGGCAAGCGTCTCTGAAATCTTCCGAAGTGCGGTTCCCGATTCGATCCGTCGCGTGTCGGCCAGGAAGCCCTACGAGTTCGGAGTCAAGGTCAGCCTGGCGGTGACGCACAAGAGTGGGCTGATGGTGGGTGCCAGGTCGTTCCCTGGCAACCCGTTCGACGGGCACACGCGCAGTGCCCAACTGGAGCAGACGGGCGCGTTCCTGCAGGACATCGGCGTGTCGCCCAAGGTCCCGGTGGTCGATCTGGGCTATCGCGGTGTGGACAAGGACATCGCGCCCGTCGAGCTGATCCACCGGGGCAAGTACAAGTCGCTGAGCCAGGAGCACAAGCGCTGGCTCAGGCGGCGCCAAGCCATCGAGCCACTAATCGGCCACACCAAGCAGGACCACGGCATGCAGCGCTACTGGCTCGAGGGCAGCGACGGGGACGCGCTGCACGCGGTGCTGTGCGCGGCCGGGTTCAACATCCGCTGGCTGATGCGGGCGCTGCTGCGCCAGCTCAGCATCAGCGGCACTCTGGGCTTGACGTTGGGTATCAATCTCGGCGTGGACTGGGTAGCGTCGCAGCGCCCCTGCGGCCAAGTGCCGTATGGCCTGGGCGAGTTCGCGGCTGTCTGTCATTGCCTGTAGTAGGACGCGGGCCTGGCGCAGCGCGCGTAGCGTTGCTTTGGTTCGATGCCTATGCCGCGTCTGGCGTTCAGGTGCGACAAGATGGCGGCAGCTTCCATATCGCTGTCACGGCAGCGCCGGACGACCCCGTCGCCAAGGCAAGACTGATCGAGCATGAGGTGCGCAGCAGCGCTGCGTCAGCGGTAAGTAGCTCGGCACGCGTCTGATCGGGATTGGCTTAAGGCCGGTTTAAGCCGGCCTCCCACATCCTGGCGCTATGCCCGTCTCCCGTCTTCCCGGCTGTGCGCTTCTCGCCGCTTTCTTCGCGATCTCTACTGTCGCGACTGCCGCCGATGACCCCGAGTCGCCGGTCACGACCTCGCGGTACGTTCTTGGCGCTTCGCTCACGGTCGCGCCGCAATACCCAGGGTCTGGCCGCCGCCAAACCAAGCTCAGGCCCTTGTGGGCCTACCAGTACGGTCGCTGGCGCGTCAGCACCTCCCGCGCGAGTAGCGTGCTGGGCTTTGCCTCCGATCCCGCCGGGCCCGGCGCGAGCGCTGAGCTGATCAGCGGCAAGACCTGGCGCGTGGGAGCCGCACTGCGCTTCGACAGCGGCCGCTCGTCGTCCGACTCGGTGGACTTGGAAGGCATGCCCGACGTCAAGCGAACGCTGCGGGGCCGCTTCTACGCTTCGTACCGATTGGGCGAACAATGGAACCTCAGCGGGTCCGTATCACAGGACCTGATCGGGCGGCATGGGGGCGCCGTGGCCAGCCTCGATCTTGGCCATCGGATCCGCCTGGGCGAACGCACCGAGCTGTCCAGCGGTATCGGCGTGTCGTTCGGCAACGCCACGTACATGAACACCTATTTCGGCGTGCCGGACAGGGCGGTGCGACCTGACCGCGCAGCCTTCTCGGCCGGTGCTGGCGCGCGCGATGTGCACCTTGGCGTCGCCGTGATGACGGCGGTCACCCCGCGGTGGATAGCTTTTGCCAACATTGGGGCATCGAAGCTGCTCCAGGACGCCGCTGCGAGCCCGTTGACCAAGCATGGGCTGGGATCGTCCGCCAGCGTCGGCTTGGCCTATCGATGCTGCAATCAATGAGGTCAGAAGAAGAGGCCCGCTCTGTGAGCGGCTCGTTTCATCGGTCCTGGCTGTGGCTGGGCATCGGACTGCTGCTGATGGTTGCCTTCACGGGCATGGCCAGCGAAGTGATGGAATCTGAGACTGCCAGGCTCGATGCTGTTTGCCTTCAGCTGGCGCAGCAGTGGCGCGCATCGAGCCCGAAAGTCGAGATCGTCATGCGCGACCTGAGCGGCGTCGGCAGTGGGGTCGTGCTGACACTGGCTACCCTGGCGACGGCGGGTTACCTCTGGGTCAGCGGCCATGCCGCGCGGGCGGTCCTGGTGGTTGTCTCGATGGGAACGGGCGAGCTGGCCGTGAGCGCCTTGAAGCACAGCTTCGGCAGGGCACGCCCTGACCCGGCCCTTGCCGCCTTCGTGCAGGATGGGTTGAGCTTTCCCAGCGCGCACGCGGGCATGTCCGCCATCTTCTTTCTTACCGTAGGCGCGCTGCTCGCCCAGGCGCAATCGTGTCGGCCAGCGCGGGCCTATGTGATCGGCATTGCCGTGCTGTGCACCGGCCTGGTCGGTTTCAGCCGCGTGGCGCTGGGTGTTCACTGGGCCAGTGACGTGATCGCTGGGTGGACGTTCGGTGCCGGCTGGGCGGCGCTCTGGCTGTACGCAACGCGGCGACTGCGCGGCGCCTGATAGGCACCGTAAAGAACAGCCAAGCGTGGCGCTTTGCCATGCTTACCCCTCCATCATCAACCCGGTCGCGCCGCGGCGATCGTAAGCGTGGCCTCACGGCCCTCTGGCGTGGCGGTGGCGTCGTGCGCAAGATCGGCTGATCCGGCGCACCCGAGATGGTGTGCATCAGGCATCGCTAACGCACACCATGGCCGATCAAGACACACCCTCCAGGCGCCGCAAGCGCGACCACAGCCCCGAACTAAAACGCGAGTTGGTCCGGCAGTGCCTGCTGCCCGGTGCTTCAGTCTCCAGCATCGCGATGGTTCACGGCATCAACGCCAACCTGGTGTTCAAGTGGCGCCGTGAACATCACGCTGTCGAGGCCTCTGGCGCAGAACCTGCTCAAGCGTCGGCGCCGTCGGAGTTGGCCAAGGCCGCCCGCTACAGCCTCGCGCGCTGGAAGGCGTTGACGCGCTACGTGGACGACGGACGCATCGAAATCGACAACTCGCGGTCGAGCGCGCACTGCGAGGTTTGGCGCTCGGTCGCGGCAACTAACTGTTCATGGGCTCGAACGCCGGCGGTGAGCGCGCGGCGTCGATGTACTGCCTCATCGAGACGGCCAAGCTCAACGGGCTCGATCCCGAGGCCTATCTGCGCGAGGTGCTGGAGCGGGTCGCCGACCATCCGGTGAACCGGATCGACGAGCTGCAGCCGTGGTCGATCGCGGCGCAGCAAGCGCTCCCACGCGCGGCCTGAAGTCCAGCGGGTTGCCGCCCAAGCCGCACGGCTCATACGGCGTGCCTGCGTGCGCTGTTGAGCCACAGGGCAGGTGAGAAGCCGGGGACGCCTACAGGCGTGGCTGCAGCCAAAACCATATCGCTACGCTAGCAGCCAGCCACAGCAAGACGATGAGGACTGCCCCGGCCCGACTTGTGGGCTTCGACCCCTGCGTCCGCATCCATTCGTCCGCTTGCACGCGGCATTCTGCGAGGACCTCAGGCGGCAAGAGCTTGATGGTTAGCCAGATGAGGCCGGGCAGCAGCAGGACATCGTCAACATATCCCAGCACTGGGATGAAGTCCGGAATCAGGTCGATGGGGCTTAGCGCGTACGCCACCACGAACACCCCCAACGCCTTCGCATACCAAGGCGTCAAGGGGTTCTTACCAGCGAACCACAGCGTCACGCCATCGCGCTTGATGCGTTTAGCCCACGTCTTCAAGTTGCCGCGAATGCTCATAGGCTGAAGCATGCCAGGGCGTCACCCTGGATCTTGAACTTCCTAGGAGCGCCTGGCATGTCAAGAGGGTGATGAAGCCACGCTTACCAGCGATCAGCTGACCACGAACGCCAGCACCACCGCCCCGAGTGACAACAGCCCCAATCCGGCGAGGAAGATGGCTTCGGCAGCAGACTCGTATGCAGCGCCCCGACGTCGCGCCCGCATCGACATGAAAGACAGCGTCGCGCTGAGCAGGAACACCAGCGTGTCCACGGCCAGCAGCTTGTCGATCACCATCCGCTGCGCGCCCACGGGGCTGAGCAGGCTGATGTAGAGCGCCGTCAGACACACGCCGATCATCGTGGCCGAGGTCGGCAGGATGTGGGCCGATAGTCCGCCGCCTGCACCCACCGGCTGTCCATCCCGGTTGGCAGGTGCTGGGGAAGGCGAGGGGCCGTCTGTGTCCATGACGCTCTGGCTCCGATGCGCGAAGCCTCGATCAGCCCACGCGCACCGGTACGAAGATCGTGATGCCTTCGCGCTGAATCAGCAGGGCCACCGATCTGCTCGACCTGCCCACGGCCGCGCGCACCTGCTCGACACTGGCCACTGGCGTGCCGTTGACCGCCACCAGCACATCGCCAGGCTGCACGCCTGCAAGTGCGGCCGATCCAACAGCATCCTCGACCAGCAGGCCCGCTTCAATTCCTGCATCGCGCCTTTCTTGCGGCTGCAAGGGTCGCAATGCAAGGCCGAGTTTGCCATTGCCCCGGCCGTCCTCGGCCCTCGTGAACTGTGGCTTCTTGTCACCAGCATCGCCGAGCTTGGCGTTCACGTCTTCGCGGCGGCCCTGTCGCCACACCTCGAGTGCAACCTTGTCACCGGGCAAGGCCTGTCCGATGAGTGCGGGTAGGTCGCCAGACGACACGATGGCCTGCCCGTTCACCTTGCGAATCACGTCGCCGGCCTTCAAGCCGGCCTGGTCGGCCGGGCCACCGGCATCGACACCAGACACCAGTGCGCCCTCGGGCTTGTCTAGCTTGAAGGAATCAGCCAGCGTCTGGTTCACCTCTTGCACCGCGACCCCCAGCCGCGCATGGCTGGCCTTGCCGGTGGCGACGATCTGGTCCTTGATCTTGCTGGCCAGATCGATTGGGATCGCGAACGACAGGCCCTGGTAGCCGCCTGTGCGGCTGAAGATCTGCGAGTTGATGCCGACCACCTGACCGCGCGCGTTGAACAGAGGCCCGCCCGAATTGCCCGGGTTGACGGCCACGTCGGTTTGGATGAAGGGCACGAAGCTGTCGTCGGGCAGCGAGCGGCCTTTGGCACTGACCACGCCCGCTGTGACGCTGTTCTCAAAGCCGAACGGCGAACCGATGGCCAGCACCCATTCGCCCACTTGCAGGTCGCGGGCGCTGCCCAGCGGCACGGTGGGCAGGTTCGTCGCGTCAATCTTCAGCACCGCGATGTCCGTTTTAGGGTCCGAGCCCAGCACCCGGGCAGCGAACTCGCGGCGGTCGGTGAGCTTGACGATCACCTCCCGGGCGCCCCGCACGACGTGGGCGTTGGTCAGGATCACACCGTCCCCGCTGACGATAAAGCCCGAGCCCTGGCCCCGTGTGGGCATCTCGCGCTGGCCGGGCACCTCCTGGCCTGGGCCCTGGGGGCTTTGAAAGCGCCTGAAGAACTCGGAGAACGGGTCGCGCGGATCCATGCCGGGCATGCCATGGCGTTGGGCTGCAGGGCCCTCGGCGCTGTCATTACCTTCGTCAGCGCCGGCGGCCACTTGCGTGATGCCACTGACGCCGATGTTCACGACAGCCGCCCCATGGGCCTTGGCGATCTGCGCGAAGTCCGGCAAGGCGGTCCCTGGGCTTGCCGGATTTGTCGCCAAGGCCGCGCCTGCAGCGTTGGTCGCCGGTGCAGCCGCACGGGCTTGGCTGTTGGACACGAGCGTCGCACCTGCGCCGCCGAGCACGCCAGCGGCGGCCAGGGCGAGCACAAGGCGGGTGGAGATCATCGGGCGGGTGGTCATGAAAGTTCCTCGAAGGGTGGGGGCACAGTCGCAATGTTGGGCCGGACGCTTAGCCGGTTCTTAAACGTCAGCTGGCTCACACGCGCCGGCGCGCCGGGCGCTCAAGTGGCGCGAGCCAGCGGTCCCCGGGGCCGCGATGGCACGGCGACGGTCACCGTGGTGCCATCGTGAGGCTCGCTGTCCAAAACGATGCTGGCCCCAATGGCCTGCGACAGGCGCGCGACGATGCCCAGGCCGGACCGGTCGTACGCCACCTCCGGAGCCCGCTGCCCTGAAAGAACGCTGCGCAAGGTTTGCTGCGCCAGCGCATCTATACCGATTCCATCGTCGATGACGATGAACTGCACCCCTGCTTCCGGCTGCTCTGCATCGATAGGCGCAGCACCCAGTACAACCAGCGAGGCCTGCGAGTGCTTAATCGCGTTCACCAGCACATTGCTCAGTAGCCTATGCAATGAGCGGGCGCAGGTGCTCAGGCGCGGCGTGCCGGCGTCCACCTGCACCTTCAGCCGTATGCCGTGCTCAGCCGCATACGGTGCATACAGGTCAACCAGCGAAGGGACGAAGCGGGACGGATCCACCAGCATGTCATGTGACGCGGATGGCCGCCGTCTTTCTAGTGGCTCAACCAGTTGATCCACAAGGTGCCGGAGCTGGTCCGACTGCTCTTCGATCAGCGGCCTGAAGCGGGCGGCGGCCTGATCGCGCGACTGCAACAGCAAAATGCTCACCAAACCCAGGATCGCGTTCAGGTGATTGCGAATGTCGTGCAGCGACTCGTGCAGTTCGCGTAGCACCTGCGCGTCAGACAATGGCACGTCGGCGGGGCCAGGCTCGCCGCGCGACTGCTCGGCAGACTTCATCGCAGCCCCTGCAACACGCGCTGGAGCCCAGCCTCGAAGATCCGCGCCACGCGGGCCACATCAGCCGAGTGTGAGAACTCGGTGATCAACGCCGAAGGCATCGGGGTGGTCACCGTAGTTAGGCCGCCCTGGTCGTGCAGCGAGATACGGCAGGGCAACACATGCGCAAGGCCGGCATCCAGCTGAATGAGTTGCGCCGCCAGGTGGGCATTGAACACCTCATAGATGCGACAGCGCAGTCCCAGCCCGATACCCTTGCCCTGCAGCAGCTTGCCGATGTCGTGCATGTGCACGATCAACATGTCGTTGGCCAGAATGCTTCCCTCCAGACGGGCCGCGACGTCATCGAATGGGGCATCGCACACCACGGCGAGCGTAGATTCGCCTTTGATGTAGGCCTCCGCCTTCAGCAGGTCAACAGGCGGGGCACTTAAGACTCTTTTCATTGATAACTCCAGATGTTCAGCAATGTCCGGCGACGTTGACCCAATGGTCAAAGGCAACGGTTAGGCAAAACTTAAGGCGGCCGCGCCATTGCAGGTCACTGCGGCGGTCAGGGCCAGAACACGACCAGCCATGCGGCTGCGGCCAGGCACAGGCTCACCATCACCGCCGCGCTGCCCATGTCCTTGGCGCGCCCGAGCAGCGGGTGCAGTTCGGGCGAAACCGCGTCGGCCAGTGTTTCGATCGCCGAATTGACGAGCTCGACCAGCCAAACCTGCAAGACGCTGGCCACCAATAGCAAGCCTTGCCAACGGTCCGGTGCCCACACGACGGCGGCCACGATCAGCACAAGCCCCAGCCCGACTTCTTGCCGAAACGCCGCTTCGAAGCGCCACGCTGCTGCGAAGCCACGCCGCGAATAGCCAAAAGCCTGCCAGATTCGGCCTGCGCCACCGGTGCTCTTCAATGCCGCTGCCGTGCCGGGGCTGGGAATCTCAGCCAGATGAGGGATGTCTGGCTTCAGCTTTTGTGGAGCATCAAAGTCTTTCAAGGAGTTCCACATCCAGTTCGCACACCTGGGCTGCACGACGCCAGCCTCCGATGCGCCTGCAGGATCACCCTGCCGCCTGCAAGGGTGACGGCAAGCGCTCCGGACAACAGTACGAACGGAAAATGCCAACGAAGCGTCACGGTGCGCACGATATGTGTGCCACCGCGCCATGCGCCACGACAGCACAGCTCATATGTCCGCTCGGATAACGCCAGCCATGAAGGGGCATCGACTCCCGCACGCGCGACGCCTGTGCCATCTCGAAGAAGAACGGCGACCCAATAGCAAGCGCGATTGCAACGATTGCGACGTGCCCCTTGCGCCGCCTTGACTCGCTGGTGGGCACGCACCGCTCTTGAATTGGGATGCCAGCGTGGAGTAGCAGGTGCGATCAACCGTCCGCTGACATCAGCCGTGCTGGCGTCAACAGGCGCAAGAGGCGAATTCGCTGAATCAACCACCTATGCAGCACCGTGAGTCCGCTGGTCGCTTTCCACCCGTTGCTGATCTCGCGTCATGTAAACGATCAGCCCCAAGATCACGACCAGAAACAACGCGCTGGTGCCGACCGTTCCGAGCCCCAGCCCACCATTGCTGGTCGGCTGTGACAGCAGATCGCCAAAGGATGCACCGAACGGCCGCGTCAGGATGTAGGCCGCCCAAAATGCCAGGACGGCGTTGACCTTGAACACGTAGTAGCAGAAGGTCACGACCGCAATGCCGGCACCAAACGCGAGCGCCGAATAGAAGTACCCGAGCTGCAGGCTTTCGGCCACCAGGTCGCCCGCTGCCGTGCCCAGCGCGAAGGTGAACAGGATCGCGGCCCAGTAGAACCACTCGCGCCGCGTGGTGACGATGGTGTGGATCGACAGCGTCTTCTCGCTTGCGTACCAAACGCCGAAAGTCGCCGCCAGCGCCGCGGCAAAGACGCCCGTCGTGACCTTCAGCGGTATGCCGAAGTTGTCGGTGAGGTTGTCGGTGATCAAGGTGCCCACGACGCTGATCAACACCACCGAGACCCAGTAGATCCAAGGCACGTAGCGATCCTTTCGGAACTGGCCCACCAACGCGGCCAGCAGCAGCGCACCCATCAAGATGGATGTGTTCGTCAATCCGAGATTGAAGTTGGTGTTCAGGAAGTCGGCCGCGGTTTCACCGACGGTGGTGGCCATGATCTTGATCACCCAGAAGAACAGCGTGACCTGCGGCACCTTGTTGAGCATGTGCCGAAGCGGCTCTTGAAGCGGGGTGTTCATGGGGTTGCGCTTTCCAGTTGAATTGCAGACCCACGCATGATGGGTTTCACGCACTTATGCAGTACTTAAATCACGTTGGAGCGGCCATCCGTCGGGCTTCGCCACGACCGGGTGCAATGGAACGACAAGGCCGTCACCGCCCAACACACCCAGGCGGTCCAAAGGGAATGGCTTAGGTAGTGGGCGCCGCGCATCATCTGCACCCATCCAAGCATCAAGCCTGCCGCCACTGTGACGATCAACCAGAGCTTCGCCGCACGGGTCTGGCGCTCGCGCAACGCGAACCAGCCGGCCAGGAAGCTGAAAGCCGTGGAGGCATGCCCCGACGGAAAGCAGCCGCCGGGGCCGCCGTCCCGCTGGCCGAGCGCCCCATGCGGCACGTAACGCACCACCGTCCCGCCGAACTCCGCCAGCGACCAGGGGCAACTGGTCCAGCTCGTCCGCTTGATCAGGGGGATCAGCGCCACGCACAGCAGCATCGTGGCCAACCACCAGACTCGCTCTCGTCGGGACAGTGCCCGAACGACGGGCAATGGCCACCACATGCCGAGCAACAGCACGGCAAAAATACCCCAGGCCAGCCCGCGCGCGCCGCCGTACAGGACGCCGCCGGTCAGCCAGTGATCGCGCCACGGAAAGCCCTGGGCGCTGCCGTACAGGCGTGCCAGAGGCAGATCCAGCCCGGCAAGATCCCACGCCAGCAGCAGCAACAGTGCAGCGCCCACCCACAGCCCATCTCGCAGTGCCGTGTGTGGTGCGGGCGGACTTGCCAGCGCCACTTCTGCCTGGGCACCCATCATTGACGACACGCCGCAGAGATGTCGAGCTTGCGTTCGTAGACACTCGTCTGGACCTGCAGCAGCCCCAGCACGGAATGGAACAACTGATCGTGCCCCCAAGGCCGGCCGGCTTGCGCCGCAAGGCAACTGCGGTCCAGGCCAAAGCTGGTGGTGAAGCCGTCTGACAGCCACCAGACCATGGGCACCTTGGTCTGTTCGTTCGGCGCGATGGCATATGGGATCCCGTGGAGGTACAGGCCGTTTTCGCCGAGCGATTCGCCGTGGTCCGACACGTATAGCAGCGCGGTGTCGAAGCGTGACTCGCGTTCCTTCAGGAAGGCAATCGTCCGCGCCAGGATGTGATCGGTGTAGAGCAGGGCGTTGTCGTACGCGTTGACGATCTGCTCGCGCGTGCACTTGCGCAACTCGCCTGTGTCGCAGGTGGGTGTGAAGCGCCGGAACGCATCGGGGTAGCGCTTCGAATACGTGGGCCCGTGGTTGCCCAGCATGTGCAGCACCACCACCAGGTTGCCTTGCGCATCACGGGCTACGGTGTCCAGGCCTCGCAGCAAGGTACCGTCCAGACAGCGTCCGTCTGCGCACAATTCGGGCATTTGCGCCGGATCGATCTGCTGCTGCGGCAGGCCCTCGCAAACTCCCTTGCAACCGGATTGGTTGTCGCGCCACAGCACCTGAAAGCCGGCGCGGTTGAGCACATGCAAGAGGGACTCACTGCCCCGGATGCGGTCTTCGTCGTAATCGCGGCGACCGATCGCCGAGAACATGCACGGCAGCGAGGTCTCGGTGTTGGTACCGCAGGCAGTGACATCGGGGAAATTCAATACGCCCAATGCAGCCAGTTCAGGCGTGGTCTGGCGGGCGTATCCGTTCATGCCCCAGTTGGCGGCGCGCGCGGTTTCGCCCACCGCAATCACGAACAGGGCAGGGCGCGCCCGCGTCGCCCACGAATCTGCGCGCCGCGCGTCAGCGCCAACCACTTCGCGCGGCTTTGCAGCCTGGCGTGTGTCCGACACCAGCACGCGGGCGCTGGAGTAAAGGTAGTTTGCGGGCGTGATCAGGTAGCGCAGTTCCTTCTGGTTGCGCATCAACGCCGAGAAGTCCTGAAACACCAGCAGCAAAGAGCCGACCAACAAGCCTGCGGCGGCCAGCAGGGTCACGCCTCTGACAACGAACGCACGCAGTAGCGGCCGCTTGGCCACGCGAACACGCCACAGCACAAGCAGCGGCAGCCCGGCGTACAGCAACACGTGGGGCAGCATTCCGACACCGAGCAGCTCGCTGGCTTCGGCCACATCGGTGCGCAGCACGTTGCGCAGCATGCTGGGATCGAGGAAGACCCCAAAGCGCTGCATGTAATAGGTCGCAAACGCAGTCGCGATGATCAGCACGCTGAGGAGCGGGCGGGTGAACTGGCGGTGCGGCACCAGTGACAGCAGTAGCGTCAGCAGCAGCAGATGCACGGCCGTCAGCATGACCAACATGGCGCCGCTGAACACCCAGGTGGAGGGTTCCGTCCAAGATCGGCCCGCGAGCACGCCACTCAGGAAAGCCGAATTGCATGCGATAGCAAAAAACACGCTGGTGCCCAACGCCAGCACGTCGGTGCTGACAACTGGGCGCGCCCGCCACCACAACCCGCTCGGGGTGCCCAGCTCGAGCGCCGAACTCACAAGGCGCTCGCGTGCCGTACGGCGGACGCTTGGTAAAAACAATCGGATGAAAACATCCGACTGCATGGTCACCATCGCGACTTAACAGCCACTTAAGCGCTTGCTGGACACCCCATGCATGCCCCTCGAGGGCCGCCTGTTACGGCTGCATCACGCCACTGGTACGAACCGCACGGTTACCTTCAAGCCACCCAGGCGCTCGGATCGGCCCAGGACCAGCGCCGCGCCATGCATGTCAACGATCGACTTGACGATGGCCAACCCGAGCCCACTGCCAACGACACTGCCCGGCGCGTCCGTTCCATCGATGCGGTGGAACCGGTCAAGGGCCCGCTCACGCTCGCCCTCGGCAATGCCTGGGCCGCTGTCTTCCACCACCAGCATGGCGCCGCCCTCGGTGAGGCGCACTTCCGCGTCCACCGTTCCGCCTGACGGGGTGTATTTGACGGCGTTGTCGAGCAGGTTGCGGATGAGGATGCGCAAAGCTTCTGGATGGCCGTCGATGGCCCCTTCGTCAGCGTGGGCCAGCCCAAGATCGACGCTCCGTGTCTGCGCTGCTGGCGCAAGGTCTGCCACGCCCTGCCGCATCAGTTCTGCCAAGGAAACAGGCTCAGCCCGAGCCGCACGGGTGGTGCTGTCTTGGTGCCTTGCAAGCACGAGCAGCTGCTCCACCAGCCGGGTCGCGCGGTCGATGCCGGCGGTCAGGCGGCCCACCGCCACGTCGCGCGTTGCGGCATCGGTGGCACGCTGCAACCCCAGGGCCTGCAGCTTCAGCGCAGCAAGTGGTGACCGCAGCTCATGCGCTGCATCAGCCACGAAACTCTGTTGCGCCCGGAAGGCCTGGCGCAAGCGCGCGAACAGCTGATTGAGTTCATGCACCAAAGGCTTGATCTCGTCAGGCAGGCCTTCTTCGTTCACCTCGTCCAGGTCATCGGCCTGCCGCAGAGCCAACTGGTTCCGGACCCGGGCAACGGGGGCGAGTGAGGTACCGACCAACCACCACACCAACAGCATCAGCAATGGCGCCATCACCGCGATAGGCACGAGGGTGCGCAGCGCCAGCGTGCCTGCCATCGCCTGGCGCGCCGCCATGTCCTGAGCAACCTGGATGACTTGTGAACGCGACTGCAGCGAAAACACGCGGTAGGTCGTCCCCCGATATTCCACATCCGAAAACCCCGGCAGCGCGCGGTCGGGCAATGCCGAGCGCACCGACTGGAACACCAGCGCTCCATCGGTCGTCCAAACCTGCACGACGAAGTCGTGATCTTCTCCATCTTCCTCGTCGTGCGTCGTTGGCGGTGGCCCGGCCACCGGCAAGCCTGCGCGCAGCGATTGCGCCATCTGCTGCATGTGATAGTCGAAGATCTCGTCTGCCTCAGAGCGCGCGGTGCCGTAAGCGATGAAGGCTTGGACCAACGCCGTCAGCGTGACGGCCACGAGCAGGAACCAGAGCAGCCGTGCGCGCAGCGAATGGGGAGGGCGCAAGCGCGTCGGCTTCATTCCCTCGGCACCATGTAACCCACGCCGCGCACGTTGCGAATCAGCTCTGGACCCAGTTTCTTGCGCAAACCGTGGATGTAGACCTCCACCGCATTGCTGCTGATCTCGTCCTTCCAACTGTAGAGCTTCTCTTCGAGTTGGGCACGCGACAACACCAGGCCCGGCCGCGCCAACAGCGGTTCGAGCACCGCCCATTCGCGCGCCGAAAGCACGACCGGCTGGCCGGCGACCAATACCTCGCGTGTCACCGGGTTGATGCTGACGCCCTTGTGCTCATACACCGGCTCGGCGCGCCCTGCCGCACGTCGCGTCAGAGCGCGGATGCGCGCCAGCAGTTCATCAAGGTCATAGGGCTTGAGCACGTAGTCATCCGCCCCGGCGTCCAAGCCCTCGATGCGCTGCTGCACCGAGTCGCGTGCGGTGGCAATCAGCACGGGTATGCGTTCCTTGCGCGCGCGCAAGGAACGCAGCACCTCCAGCCCGTCGCGCCGAGGCAGGCCCAGGTCGAGCAGCACCAGGTCATAGGTTTGTGTGCGCAAGGCGGTCTCGGCCATCTCGCCGTCCTTGACCCAATCGACCGCATAGTCCTCGGCGCGCAGCAGGTCGAGCACCGACTCGCCAATCATCAAGTCGTCTTCAACCAGCAATAGGCGCATGTCTTCTCCGTCACGGCTGGGGTTGATGTGGTTTGGCTTCCCTAACCTTCGGCGTTCTACCCCACGCCGCCGAACAGAGTGCCAACACCCGCAGTCGCAGCCATGGCCAACGCACCCCATGCGACCACACGGGCAGTCGCGCGTGCCACTGGCGCACCACCGGCGCTGGCCGACAACACGCCCAGCGCAGCCAGGAACAACAGGGACATGCCCGACACCCCGATGAGCATGTTGCGCTCGGGTGCCAACAGCGCCACGACCAACGGCAGCGCTGCGCCAACGGCAAACGATGCGGCCGACGCGACGGCAGCCTGCACCGGCCTGGCACTGACCACGGAAGAAAGCCCGAGTTCGTCGCGCGCATGGGCGCCAAGCGCGTCGTGGGTCGTCAACTGGCGCGCTACATCCGCGGCCGTGGCTGGTTCGACCCCGCGCGCCACATAGATCGCGGTCAGTTCCCTCAGCTCGTGATCGGGCGCGTTGGCCAGTTCCAGCCGCTCCTTGGACAAGTCGGCCGCTTCGGTGTCGGCTTGCGAGCTGACGGACACATACTCACCCGCCGCCATGGCCATGGCGCCCGCCACCAAGGCCGCGACGCCGGCAACTAGGACCTGCTCTTTGCCCGTGCTTGCCGCGGCGATGCCGACCAGCAAGCTGGCTGTCGAGACGATACCGTCATTGGCGCCCAGCACGGCGGCCCGTAACCAGCCAATGTGTTGGCTGCGGTGGCGTTCCGGGTGGGATCGGTTGGGCATCAAAACAATCCTTCAGTTGGAGTGGTGCATGTCGGCACCTGAGACCGGACCCATTCACCACATGCGGCGGAACACGGTGTCCTTATCGACAAGAAGATGCTTGAACGCCGCCAACACATGGAGGGCGATCATCCCCACCAACGCCCAGGCAATGAATGAGTGCGCCGTGAACAGCTGCTCTTTGAGCACCTCGTTCTTCGGCAGCCAGGCCGGCAGCGGAACCCCGAAGTAGCCCATGGTCTCGCCACTGAACGCTGCGCCAAGATAGCCCGTCAATGGCATGAGCACCATCAACACGTAGAGCAGGACATGGCTGCTTCTTGCTGCCCCCCGTTGCCACCTAGCCGACTCGGATGGCGCCGCTGGTGGTGCGTGATGCAAACGCCAGCCGATACGCAGGGCAACCAGCAACGCTGCCGTCAACCCCAGCGAGATGTGCAGCGCAAAGTACCAGCTGCTGCCGGGTTGGTCTTCGATGCTGAGCATGTACCAGCCCATGCCGATCTGAAACGGAAGCAGTAGTGCCAGGCTCCAGTGCAGGAGCTTGGCAGGCTTGCTGTACACGTCTTCAGGGATTGGGACAATTCCGCTTGTTGTCATGGTGTCAGGTCGTCACTGCAACGTCATTCAGCCGCCGCGTTCAAAAGATGGCTCTCAGCCCTGCCCGCAGAAGCGTCGCGGGCTGTTCTCCACCGGATTGGGCACCCGGGTAGAAGCTCCGCGACAGGGCCACGTATGGGGCGACACGCCGGTTGACCTCGTAGCGAACCTGCACCCCGAGATCGGCCTGGTATGGTCCGCGGCGCACGGTCGTATCCTGGTTTGATGCGGACCACTCCACGTTGACATACGGCCGCACGATAAAACGGTTGGTGAGAAGAAAATCGTTCTCAACCCGCGTGCGGGCGAAGAGCTTTCCGTCGTCACGCAGGTAGAGCTTCAGATCGACGTCGAACGCATACGGCGCCAGACCGCGAACGCCGAGTGTGAGGTAGTCGCGACGATCAGGCCGCTCGTCGTGCCGCAGGCCGATCTGCGCGTCCCAGAACGGCGCGATGTAGCGGCCGTAGAGGAGGTGCACTTCCGAGGCCGAGGTCCGCCCGCCGCTGCGTTCGCCATCGAACTGGTACCACAGCCGATGGACGTCCCCACCCACCCACCCATCCACGCCCAGCGACTGCACAGAGCCGGGCCTACCACGCAGCTTCCCAGTGTCGGCCTCGACCTTGGTGTACGAGTAGATTGATTCGTCCTCCATCGCCTGGGCAGACGCTGCGAGCATGCCTAAAGCCAGTGCCGTCAGCCATCGGCGGGGAGGCAGTGTTTTATTCTTCATTGCGTGTTCCGTGTTGCTCAAGCCACCTTCACCAGCCGCATCATTCCCGTGGCGGCGTGATAAAAAAGGTGGCAATGGAAGGCCCAGGTGCCCTCGTCCTCGTAGGTCGCATCAAGCTCCACGGTCTGAGCCGGCGGCACGATGACGGTGTGCTTGCGTGGTGCGTAGCGGCCGTTGCCGTTGACGAGTTCCATGAACACGCCGTGCAGGTGCATCGGGTGTTCCATCATCGTTTCGTTGACAAACTTGATGCGCACGCGCTGCCCGAGCCCCATTTCAAGCGGCTTGGCCTGTGACATCTTCTGGCCGTTGATCGACCAGAAGTAGCGCGTCATGTCGCCGGTCAGGCGGACTAACAGTTCTTTCTCGGGGGTGCGGTCATCGGCATTCGGCGTGGCTGCGCGCAGTTGGGCGTATTTGAGGCGGCGCAGGCCGTCGATGTCGGGCGCCACCACGGCAGCTTTGGCCTCGCCCATGCCAGGCATGCCTGCGTGAGGGTCGACCTTGGGCGGTGTCATGCCGGGCATAGCGGCCATGCCCTGATCGGCCGCCGCTTGCGGTGGCATCGCCATCCCGGCGTGCCCCGGTGCAACCCCTGCCACAGCCGATTGGCCCGTGGCCATGCCGGGCATGTCCGCCATTGCGGGCCCGCCCTGGCCTGGCTTGGCTTCCATACCCGGCATCGCCGCCATGTCCGCGCCAGCCCCGGCGCCCGTACCGCTCATGTCCATGCCCGCCATGCCCATGTCCGCCATCGTGCGGACCGGTTTGGGCCCCATCGGCGGCACCGGCGCGCTCATGCCGAACTCGGGGGCCAACGTGCCACGGGCGTAACCGATGCGGGCGATCGTTGGCACGAAGATCGAGTAGGCCTTGGCGTCCTTCGGCTGCACGATCACGTCATAGGTCTCGCCGTTGCCAATGCGGAACTCGTCCACCTCGACCGGGCGCACGTTTTGCCCGTCGGCCTGCACCACCGTCATCGGCAGGCCGGGAATGCGCACGTCGAACAGGTTCATCGGCGACGCATTGATGAAGCGCAGCCGCACCCGCTCGCCAGGCTTGAACAGCGCGGTCCAGTTCTCCTCGGGCCTCTTGCCTTGCAGAAGAAAAGTCCATTCGTCGCCACCGTCGCTGTAGTCAGTGGGGTCCATGCGCATCTTGGCCCACTCCATGCGATCGGCCCAGATGGCGTCGCGTGTCTTGGCATCGGGCGCGCTGCGCAATTGGGCGAAGAACTGCGGCGTCGTGACCCGGCGGTAGTTGTAGTAGCCGTCCACCTTCTTGAGGTTGGCCAGCACCTGCTGCGGGGGCGTGTCGATCCAGTCTGACAGCACCACGATGTAGTCACGGTCGTACTGAAACGGGTCGGGCTTGGCCGGCTCGATGATCAGCGGCGCAAAGTATCCGGCCGCCTCCTGCAGCGCCGCATGGCTGTGATACCAGTAGGTGCCCGACTGGCGCAGCTTGAAGCGGTAGGTGAAGGTCTCGCCCGGCTGGATGCCAGGGAAGGTGACACCCGGCACGCCGTCCTGCTCATTGGGCACCAACAAACCGTGCCAGTGGATACCCGTGATCTCACGCAACTGGTTGGTCACGCGCACGACCACGTCGTCACCTTCCCGGAAGCGGAGCACCGGACCGGGCATCGTGCCGTTGATGGTGATGCCCATGGCTGGCTTGCCTGTGATGTTGAGCACGGTCTCGGCCACCGCCAGGTCGTAGGCCTTGGAGACAGGAACCGCACCCAGTTCCACCGCACGTACCTGAGCCCAGGCGCGTGGCAACGCGGCTAAGGCGCCCAGGCCGACCAGCGAATGCAGCGACTTGCGCTTCAGAACATCCATGGCTTCTTCACTCCTAAGGTGTTGTTTTCTGTTGGCAGAGGCGGCCCAGCGGCGCTTACTTGGCTACTTCGAGCGCAGTGACAACGATCGCACCATCGGCTTTCTCGGCCTTGAACCTGACCTTGTCGCCGGCCTTCACCTTGTCGAGCATGGCCAAGTCCTTGACCTTGAAGACCATCGTCATGCCGGGCATGTCAAGGTTCTTGATGTCACCGTGTTTAAGCGTGATCTTCTGGTTGTCCTTGTCGATCTTGCGCACCTCGCCATCGCTCATCTCGGTGGCGGCGGGCTGCTCCACCTTCATGCCGGGCATGTTGCCGTGGTCTACGGCTTGCGCCTGGGCTGTGATGGCGAACGGGGTCACGACCAGCAACGCGGCTGTGGTGATCAGGGTCTTGAGGGTGTTCATTGAACTGGGATCCTTGGTTGATAGTTGCGATAAACGGCCACCAGCGCGGCTGGCTCAGAACGGAATTTATGGGGATGACCTTAGACGGGCCTTAAGGCCCCGGACAGCGCGGGTTGACGCCGAAGAGAGCGCAGTCATCGGTGACACTTCTTGGCATGGATGTCTCCGCGCTTCTGCAGAACCACGTCTACATGGCCATCGTCCTGGGCAGTTTGGTTGAGGGCGAAACCACCGTCGTGCTGGCCGGTTATGCATCCCACCAGGGCTACGCGCCGTGGTGGGCGGTCACGCTGCTGGCCGCAGGCATCAACTTCAGCCTTGACCAGGGCTACTACGCGCTTGGGCGCTGGCGTGGTGACTGGCTGATGACGCGCGTGCCGCGGCTGCGGTCCGGCGTGGAACGCGTAACGCCGCTGCTGCATCGGCATCGCGCTTGGGTGATCTTCGGCGTGCGCTTCATGTACGGATTGAGGACCGCAGGGCCCGTGGCACTGGGCATCGCGCGGGTGCCCTGGCGAGATTTCGTTTTGTTCAACGCCTTGGGTGCGTCTGTCTGGGCGGTGGTCTTCTCCGCGCTGGGCTACGTGTTCGGCAAGGCCATCGCCACGGCCTTGGGGCAGATCGCGCACTACGAGGCACTGGCCGTCGTCGCTATCCTCGTGGCCGGTCTGGCCTGGTTTGCGCACTACCGCTGGCGGCGCGCCCGCGTGGTCAGAACCCCATGAGTCTGCGCCCCGAGCGCATCCCCCGCACGGTCTGGATGCTGGGCGGCGTGAGCCTGTTCATGGATATGTCATCCGAACTCGTGCACGCGGTGTTGCCGGTTTACCTGACCACCGTGCTCGGCCTGTCGGTGCTGGCCGTGGGCATCATCGAAGGTATCGCCGAAGCCACTGCCTCCATGCTGAAGGTCGTGTCCGGTTTCCTGTCTGACCGTTTTGCTGCGCGCAAACCGCTGGCGCTGCTGGGCTACGGCCTGGCAGCGCTGGTCAAGCCCGTCTTTCCCCTGGCGGACACGGCTTTCGGGGTGGTGACCGCGCGCTTCGTGGACCGGGTCGGCAAGGGCATTCGTGGCGCGCCGCGAGACGCCATCGTCGCCGACGTGACGCCGCCACATCTGCGCGATGCAGCCTACGGTCTGCGCCAATCACTGGACACCGTGGGCGCATTCGCCGGGCCGGTGTTGGCCATGCTGTTCCTCTGGCTGTGGGCAGGCGATCTGCGGGCGGTGCTGTGGGTGGCCGTGGTTCCGGCGTTCATCGCCGTGGCCCTGCTCGCCTTCGGCGTCGATGAACCGCTGCAGGACGTACCGGCTCGCCGCTCGGCGGCCTTGCAGTTTGCTGCGATAGGGCGTCTGCCGGCCGGGTTTTGGACTCTGCTTACGCTCACCGCATTGTTTTCGCTGGCGAGGTTGTCCGAGGCGTTTCTCGTGCTGCGCGCTCAGGAGCTGAAGCTCACGCTGATGTGGATTCCGCTCGTCATGGTCGTCATGAGCGCGGTCTACTCGCTGTCTTCCTATCCTGCGGGCTTACTGGCGTCACGTCTTGGCAAGAATGCACTGTTGGCTGGATCGCTGGTGGCACTGGTGGCTGCCACGTCGGCGCTGGCTTGGCTACCCGGAACGACGGGCCTGTGGCTTGGAGTTGCCTTGTGGGGGCTGCACATGGGTCTGTCGCAGGGCGGCTTGTCAGCTGCAGTGGCGGAGTACGCACCGGCCGAACTGCGGGCCACAGCCTTCGGTTTGTTCCACTTCGTCACTGGCATCTTCCAGTTGCTGAGTGGTGGCATTGCAGGCTGGCTGTGGATGGTCCACGGCAGCTCGGCGGCCTTCATGGCTGGCACCGCATGGGCCTTGCTGGCCCTGGCGGTGCTGGTACTGCGAGTGCGGCGGCGCGCTGTGTCGTCCTGAGCACGGCCGCGAAGCGACGCCGTGGCGCGCTGCACATCGAGTTCAGTCCTTGTCGTCGTCCTTCTCGCCGCGGTCGGCTTGGTCTTGTTTGCTCGACAGCACCTTGCCGTCGGCCGCATCGACCTTGATGTCGAAGACCTTGTTGTCGGCGGTGACGACTTCGATCTCGTACACGACGGCGCCGCGCTCGCCTTCCAGTTCGGCCTTGGTAGCCTTGCCAGTGGCGTGCGCCTCTGCTGCGCCAACCGCCTGGGTCAGCGAGATCTTCGCCTTGGCCAGATCGGCGATCGCGTCGTTCTCGACGTCCGAGGTCTTGGCGTAGGCCAGCCCCCCGGCAGTCGCCACGCCAGCGGCGATGATCAGGGCGGAGATGGTGAGCTTGCGGTTCATGATGAGTTCCTTCTTGGCTTCGGGTCAGTCGCGGCGGGAATGCCTGTCGACCGGATGGACTATCGGACTCAAGACTTATGTCGAACTTAGAGGCTCTGCAAGTGAGATTGCGGCTGTTTGG
Organism: Roseateles sp.; assembly: GCF_052436255.1. Lineage (GTDB taxonomy): Bacteria > Pseudomonadota > Gammaproteobacteria > Burkholderiales > Burkholderiaceae_C > Pelomonas. The sequence goes on from NZ_JBQVNP010000007.1 coordinate 65,746, forward strand.
CTTAGGGCCGTTCGCCTTAACCGAGCCTTAAGCCCGTCGCGAGGCGATCGGCATCCGCGATCACACCGGGCCTGGCTGCAACAACGCGGCAATCAATGGTGCTTCGGTATCGATGCCAAGCAACACTAAGAATCATGAGAGCCGAGAAGCCGCCGAACAAGCTTGCCATCCACAAGATGTGGCCAGCGCGGCTATGCGCAGCGCTTCAACGAGGTCCACATGTCGGCGCACCCGCGCTGATTGCTGCGGTCGCGCTGCTGAACGCGGCGCTGTACCACGCACCGTTGTTCGCTTTTGCTGCCGCGAGGCTGGATGTATTCAGCCTTGGCGGGCTGCTGACGCTCGCAACGCTTTTTGTTGTCGTGGCCTTTGTCACGGCGTTGGCGCTCGCATCCGTGGCTCTCATGTCCCAGCGCCTCCTCAAGCCGCTGTGCATGGTCGGCGCCCTGCTCAATGCCGGCGTGCTGTACTTCATCCAAGCCTATGGCGTGCTGCTCGACAAGACCATGATGGGCAACGTGTTGAACACGGACATGGTGGAAGCGACGTCGCTGTGGCATCCGAAACTCGTGCTCTACGTGCTCGCGCTCGGCCTGGGTCCGTGCCTGCTGCTGGCCTGGGTGCGCATGCGCCCAACGCGTCGCCTGCCGCTGGCCGGTTTCGCGGCCCTCGTGCTGGTGTTTGGCGTGGGCTGGATCTATGCCGCGTCGAGCAGCTGGCTGTGGATCGACAAGCATGCACGCTCGATCGGCGGCCTGATCCTGCCGTGGTCGTACACCATCAATCTCGCGCGCCATCAGACCGCCCAGTGGGCCGCTGCGCGGCAGGCGCGGCCGCTGCCCGACGCCAGTTTTGCCAGCGACGAGAAGACGGTCGTCATCCTGGTCATCGGTGAGTCCGCGCGGCGGCGCAACTTCTCCCTGTACGGCTATGCGCGCGCGACGAACCCGGTCCTGTCGGTCTCCGGCGCCGTTCCGCTGGCGAACACTCAAGCGTGCGCGACCTACACCACCGAGGCACTGCTTTGCATCCTGTCGCACGACGATCCCGGGATGCGCCTGGCCGGTTCCACCGAGTTGCTGCCGAGCTACTTGCAGCGGCACGGGATCGACGTGATCTGGCGCAGCAACAACTGGGGCGAACCTCCGCTGAAGGTGGGGACCTACGAGCGCGTCAAGGACCTCAAGGACAGTTGCACCGGCACGCTGTGTTCGCATGACGACCTGCTGCTCAGCGGCTTGGCACAGCGCATCCGCAACTCCCCGGCGCGCAAGGTCTTCGTGGTCCTGCACCAGAGCGGCAGCCATGGACCGGCGTACAACACCAAGGTCCCGTCCTCGTTTGAGCGCTTCAAGCCAGTGTGCGACTCGGTCGAACTGAGCCGGTGCACGCCGCAATCGCTGCTCAACGCTTACGACAACACGATCCTCTACACCGACCATGTGGTCGGCCGTGCGATCGACCTGCTGAAGGGCGTGGACGGCCTAGCGGCGACCTTGCTCTACATCTCGGACCACGGCGAATCGCTCGGAGAGAACGGCCTGTACCTGCACGGCACGCCAATGGCGCTCGCGCCCGACGTGCAGAAGGAGGTGCCCTTTGTGGTCTGGATGTCCGAGGGCTTCCAGCGCCAGCATCGCATCGATGCGCCCACACTGGCCCGCAGTCCCGCCCATTCTCAAGGCCACGTCTTCCACAGCGTCATGGGTGCGTTCGACATGCAAAGCAGCATCTACCAGCCGCAGTTGAATATCTACGCCGCCCGCACGAACGCCGTCAGCGGTCGCTGAGCCCGAACGAAACAGCAACGCATTCTTCGCGCTGGCTCACAGGCGCGATCGACCATTGCTCATCCCTGAACCCTCACTCACTCACTGGCGCCACAGTGGAGTCGGCAGCGGCAACGGCCGCAGTCGCTTGCCTGAAGCCAGGAGAGCGAGGCCTCCTCCCATGGCGCAAAGCCCAGCAGCACCGAGAACCGCCGCGCAGGTCAGAGTCTCGTGCGGTCTCAACCAAAGCAGCAGTCCCCACAGCATCAAGCCTGCACCCGCGACCTGACGTCCGGCGCCGAGGAACAGCCAATGCCACCACCCGGTGTAACGCGCAAGCGCCGCGCCGCTCAGGCCCGAAAGCCAGCCGATGGCCGCTCCGGCAGCGATATCCAGCGGCCAGTGCGCACCCACCGCTACGCGCGATAACGCAATCACTGTGGCTACCAGTAAACCGCAGGTGATCAGAAGCCAGTCGCTACCCCGCCGCGGTCTCGCTGCGCAGGTCGCGAGCACCGCCGCGGCGACCGCGAAGGCGCTAATGGCGTGCCCCGACGGAAAACTGTTGTTGTACAGGGCCGGGCCGATCAGTTTGAACCAGGTGTGCCCGAGCACGGCTGGGGGGCGCGGCACGGCGGCCCAGTGCTTGACCGTTGTCGACAAGAGCGCGCCAGCCGGCACGGAGGCCAGCATGGCAGCCCATACGCGGGGCCTGCCGAGCACAAACAAGGCCAGCACGGGCATGAGCACCGCCGCGTCACCCAACAAGGTGATGGCCGACCACAGCGTCGACGGCATGGCGGCAAAACTCGAGTTCCACGCCAGGAATACAGCCTGCTGTGCAGGCCAGCGCGCAGTGCCTGCGATGCCACCACCGTGCCACTGCACCAGCAGACCCACGAGCAGCAAAGTCACGAACGCGGGTGCGGCCCACACCCACGGGTTCCAGGCACCTCGCAGCGCCGCTGGCGGGGTGGTTGCGATCTCCGATCCGGGATGTCGATATGCCGCCATAAGTGAGCGGCACTGTCTTTCCGCGTCACTTAACCGCCGCTTAACCCCTTCAGGGTCTAGTTCACTCCAACAGCGACTCGACACCAATTTTCGAGACGACCGTCAAAAGCTTGCAATGCGACTTGGATGTGGCTCACTCGGCGGAACGCATGCTCAGGCCACGCCGCCCGTCGCCCAATCTCGCACTGAACGATCGCTCGTACTCGCATGCGACTCGAATCGATTCGTATTGCACATCGCGTGCTGCTCATAGACCGGCATGCCTTGGACGATCTTGCCGCACCGCATGCTCGCGGTTCAGGTTCGAACGCAGTCCAGCCGCCGCTGGCAGCCGAATCGGCTTGATGGCCAAGAGCGCCTTCAGCAACGCGCAGCACATCACGACCGCGCGTTTCCGCTCAAACCACGCCAGACGTCAAGCGAACGCAGTTGCTGTTCAGGGCAAAGTTCAGGTCAGCCGATTGAACGCCTCAAGGTGCAGGGAACGACACCCGCACCTCCAGCCCATGGCCGGCTGCGGGCGTCCGCAGGCTGACCTCTGCCCTATGCCGCTCTGCGATCGCACGCACGATGGCCAGCCCCAGGCCACTGCCGCTACCGTCGCCCGACTGGCTTTGGGCGGCTTCACACCGGTAGAAGCGGTCGAACACGCGCGCATGTTCCGACTCAGCGATTCCCGGGCCGTTGTCGACGACTCGCAACAAGGGACGCCCGTCCTCAACCTCGGCGGTGACATCGACCACGCCGCCCGCTGGCGTGTAGCGCAACGCGTTCTCGACCAGGTTGTTCAGCAGCACCGTAAGTTGATTCACGTCGCCTTCGAGCATGACGGTGTCATGAGCATCGGCACCCAGGTCGAGGCCAAGATGCTCAGCCTTGACGCTCAGCGCCGCGACGGTCGTGCGCACCAGTTCGGCAAGGTCCAGGGGTTCCCGACGGGTCAACTCCCCATCCGGATCAGAGCGCGCGATTTGCAGCAACTGTTCGACCAGTCGCTGCGACCGGTCAATGCCGGCGGCGAGCTCGGACACGGCCTGCCCACGCTCCGCATCGTCGCTCGAGCGCTGAAGCAGTTGTAGCTGCAGACGCAACGCGGTGATGGGCGTTCGCAATTCGTGCGCGGCATCGGCCATGAAGCGACGTTGTGTCGCAAAGGCCACCGCCAACCTATGCATCAGGTCGTTGATCGACACCACGAGCGGCTTGACCTCTTTCGGGACGTCTTTCAGCGTGATCGGCTCCAGGGACCGCGCCGTGCGTTGCGCCACGTCCTGCGCCGTGCTGTCCAGCGGCTGGAGTCCTCTGCGCAGGCCGAACACTAGCAACGCACCGACCGCGACTACAAGGCCGATCAAGGGCGGGAGCACCTGGGCCGCCGATTCACCCGCCATCTCTTGCCGCGCGGAAACTCTTTGCGCGGCTTGGGCGACTCCATCTGCGCCAACACTCGAGTACACGATCCAGGACTCGCCTTGCACCAAAGGCCGAGACAGCCCCTCGACCGTGATGAAAGGCAGTTGCACCCGCGAGTCAGAGGAAAAGACCCGCTCGCCCTTCGGCGTCCAGGTCACCGTCACGATCTCGTACTCGTCCGGCGTGTCGGTCCTTCGCGGTGACACGATCGGGTCCGTCGATCCCGCACTGTGACCTGCGTGGTGGTAGCTCGAAACCGCCTGCGCCACGTTCTTCAAATCTGCATCGAAGACCTCGTGCATCTCCTCGAGCGTGACCAAGTAGGTGACCAGCGCAACCACCAACGAGCCCAGGGCCAGTGCGCCAAGGATCCATGCCAACAGGGTGCGTTCGATGGAGCGCATCATTCCTCCGTGACACGGTAGCCCACGCCACGCACGTTCTTGATGGTCGAACTTCCCAGCTTCTTGCGCAAATAATGCAAATGGACTTCGATGGCGTTGCTGCCGATTTCGTCGCCCCAGCCGTAAACCGATTCTTCAAGTTTCTCTCGCGACAGCACGGCGCCAGGCCGCTGCATCAGGGCTTCGAGAACGGCGAACTCCTTGGCCGACAGTTCAACAGGCGCTCCCTCCTTCGTGACCGATTTGCGGACCGGATCGAGCACCAGGGTGCCCACGCGAAGCAACGGCGACCCACTGCCGGCATGCCGACGCAGCAAAGCACGCACCCGGGCCACCAGTTCGTCCAGGTCGAAAGGCTTGAGGACGTAATCGTCCGCACCGGCCTCGAGACCGGCTATCCGGTCGCGCACCGTGTCACGCGCTGAAGCGATGAGCACCGGCATCGAATTGCCCAAGCCGCGCAGCGTGGCCAGGATGGCCATGCCATCCTTATTGGGCAGGCCGAGGTCCAGAATGGCCAGGTCATATACCCCGTTTGCCAGCGACAAGTCGGCCGCCCGTCCGTCCGTGACCCAATCCACAGCGAACCCGGCTTGGCTCAAGCCATGCCGCACCGCCTTGCCGATCATGGCGTCGTCTTCAATGAGCAGGATGCGCATGGAGGCCAGGGAACCCGCTTGGTCAGGTCTTGCGCGCCGCAGTCCACCATGAACGTGCCGCATCCGCCCAGCGATCATAGAGGCGCAGCATTCGATCCATGGCAGGGTACGCGTGATGCCGCAGGGTCCGCGCGACCAGAGCCCCCAGAGCCGCCACGGGCAGGGCGGCGAGAATGTCGAACGGGAAATGCACGCCCAGGTACACCCGACTCCATCCCACGGCAAGGCCTGTCGCCAACAGCGTGAAGCCCCACACAGCGAAGCGCCGGGTCGACAGCGCTGCTAGCGCCAGGCTCCACAACACCGTGACATGGTCGCTGGGCAAGCCGGGGTCGGCACTGTGCGCGATGTACTGCGTGCCCAGATGCAGCGCGAAGGGTCTGGGCTGGGGCCACACATGGGAGATGACCTGCGCGGCAGCCAATGCAGCGACGGTGGCGAGCAGCATCTCCAGCAATTCGCGCCGCGCAGCGGAGTCGCCTCGAACCCAGGCCAATGCCATGCCGATCGGCACCACGATGATGAGCCACCGAGCTAGTACAACCGCTAACCAAAGCCGCCCGGGGCCCAACCCTGGGGGTGCATTGATCAGCTCGAACAAGTGGAGGTTGTTCATGAGGGCAGGGGTTGACGGGTCAGCTGTGTGGCCAGTCGCATACAGGCACACCGATGGTTCGGCGCTGGTACTTAACGCGGACTTAAACGCTGTGTGCAGTAGCGCGTGCGCAACGTGGTTTCACTCGCGAACGCATGCCCGGCTGCCCATTCCGGCAGGTACCCCCGCCAGTACCTTGCTATTATCAGTTTCATGCCTCACACTGTCAGCGGTCAAAGGAGTTTGTTGGCGCGAGTTCGTCGCATCAAGGGCCAGGCCGAAGCGCTGGAGCGCGTTCTTGTTGCTGATCTGGACGTGGACTGTGGCAAGGTGCTGCAGCAGATTGCCGCGATCCGCGGTGCGGTCAATGGCTTGATGACCGAGGTTCTGGAAGGTCATCTTCGTGAGCATGTCGGGGCCGAGGGCATCACCTCCGAGAAACGCCACGAGGAAATCGAGGAAGTTGTCTCCATTTTGAGAACGTATCTGAAGTAATCACCAGTCCATGAACCAACGCATTACAACCGCCCTACAGCCCGTCCCCAGGACGGCGCTGTTCGTGCGCTGGTTGGTGCTGATGCTCATGGCCTTCGATTTGCTCAGTGCGCCGCTGCACGCGCACGCGCATGACATGGGTCCCGACATGTTCACTGGACATGTGGCCGCCCATGCAGACGGCGGCAGCGACGAGGTGGATTCAGACCACGTTTCCCATGCCGAAGGGCAGGCGCATCCGGGCGTCGGACATTCCATTGCTGCGCTGCGGTCGGCAGAACGTGAAGGCATGTCCACGCCAAGCCTGGCGTTCATCGTCTCGATCGTTACGAGCCTGCAACCGCACGCAACGCCGCCTGCCATCAGTGCGGCGCCCTGGGCCGCAGGGGTAGACCACATCGCCGTCCCAAGCCGACGGTCCTGGCGGCCTGAGGGGCGCGCGCCCCCCGTTCTTCACAGCTGAACCGCTCCTGGTGCCGCCCCGCGCGGTATCGGTTTCTACGCCGCCAGCACTTGGCGGCCGCTGTGGAGTTCCCTCATGTTTCGAATCCCTCGGGCACGCGTTCTCGCGTCTGTCCTCGCTGGCGCAGCCCTGAGCGCTGGCCAGCCGCTGGCCGCGCTGGCTGCGGCACCCACTGCCGAGTTTGCCGTTTCGCCTGCGCAGATGCAGGCCTTAGACGTCACCGTGCGCAAGCTGGACCAACCCGCGGCAATCGCTGGCCTGGCCTCACCCGCGCGCGTCGTGCTGCCGCCCAACCAGGACGTCATGGTCAGCGCGCCAGTGGACGGCGTCATCGACCGGCTGCTCGTCAACCCGCAGGACGTCGTCAAGACTGGCCAGCCGCTGCTGCGCATGGCCAGCCCCGCGTACGGCGAACTGCAGCTCAAATTGATGGAGGCCGATTCGCGTGCCAAGCTGGCACGTCAGGCCTCGGACAGAGAGAAGCAGCTGTTCGCCGAAGGCATCATTCCCGAGCGCCGTGTGCAGGAGGCACAGGCGGCCCAGTCGGGTTCCGATGCCGCCGTGCGCCAGGCACAGGCTGCGCTCCGCCTCGCTGGCGCCGATGTCGCTGCTGTCCGCCGCGCAGCGGCCAGCGGCAAGCTCGATGACACGCTGACCGTGCGCGCCCGCAGCGATGGCCTTGTCGTTTCACTAGACGCCAAGCTCGGCCAGCGCGTGAAGGAGGCCGACCCGCTGCTGCGCATCGCCAACCTGCGCGAGCTGTGGCTGGAGGTGCAGGTGGCGCCGGGCGTGACGGTGCCGCGCGGTGGCGAGATCACGGTGGTCGGCCGCGAGGTGACGGCGGTGGCCCTGTCGGTAGGCGCGCTGGTCGGCGATGCGCAGACACAGACGCTGCGCGCTCGTGTGATGCGCGGCGCTGACCAACTGCGCCCGGGCGAGGTCGTGCAGGCGCGCGTGCCGTTCGCGGCAGGCGCCGGCTGGAGCCTGCCGCTCGCGGCAGTCACCTACCAAGATGACAAGGCCTACGTCTTCGTGCGCAGCGCCAAGGGCTTCGTCGCCACGCCGGTGACCGTGCTGTCCAGTGCCGGACAGGCGGTTCAGGTGCGTGGTGCGTTGCAAAGCGGCCAGGAGGTGGCCGTGAGCTCGGTCATCGCACTGAAGTCCGCCTGGTTGGGCAAGGGCGGGGGTGAGTGATGCTGACGCGAATCGTGCAGTTCGCGCTGTCCCAGCGCATCTTCGTGCTCTTGGGTGCCGCGCTCCTGGCGGGCTTCGGCTGGTACGCCTTCCGCAACCTGCCCATCGACGCCTTTCCGGACGTCTCCAGCACCCAGGTCAAGATCATCCTGAAGGCGCCGGGCATGACGCCCGAAGAAGTGGAGAACCGCATCGCAGCACCCATCGAGGTTGAGATGCTTGGCATCCCGCGTCAGAGGATGTTGCGCTCGGTGTCGAAGTACGGCATCACCGACGTGACCATCGACTTTGAGGACGGCACCGACCTGTACTGGGCCCGTCAGCAGGTCTCGGAGCGGCTGGGCAACATCCAGGCTGACCTGCCGACTGGCCTGTCCGGTGGCATGGCGCCGATCACCACGCCGCTGGGTGAGATGTACCAATTCACGATCGAGGCACCGGCCCTGTCGTTGGAGGAGCGGCGCGCCTTGTTGGACTGGGTGATCCGCCCGGCCCTGCGCACGGTGCCCGGCGTGGCCGACGTGAACGCGTTGGGCGGCAAGGTCAGCAGCTTCGAAGTGGTACCCGACCTGGCGCGGCTGGGCATGATGGGACTGTCTACCGCTGCCCTGCGCACGGCCATCGAGCAGAACAACCGCAACGACGGCGCCGGCCGGCTCGGCCAGGGGGACGAGGTGCTGCTGGTGCGCACCGAGGGCAGCCTCAAGACGATGGACGATCTGCGCGCCATCGTCGTCACCCGCAAGGATGGCGTGCCGGTACGCCTCGGTGATGTGGCTGAGGTGAAGCTCGGCAGCGTCACGCGCTACGGCGTGGTCACCAAGGACGGCCAGGCCGAGGCCGTGGAAGGGCTGGTGCTGGGCCTGGCGGGCGCGAATGCGCAGAAGGTGGTGGAAGGCGTCAAGCTCAAGCTGGCCGAACTGCAGCCCACGCTGCCCAAGGGCGTGCAGGTCAAGGCGTTCTATGACCGCGCGCAGCTCGTAGAGAAAGCCGTGGGTACCGTGTCGAAGGCGCTGATGGAAGCTACCGTGTTGGTGCTGATCCTGCTCGGCGCCTTCCTTGGCAACCTGCGTGCGGCGGTAACCGTGGCGCTGGTGCTGCCGTTGGCGGCGTTGGGCACTTTCATTGCAATGCGGGTGGCCGGCATGTCGGCCAATCTTATGAGTCTGGGCGGTCTGGCCATCGCCTTAGGCATGCTGGTGGACGCAGCAGTTGTCGTGGTCGAGAACGTCGTGCAGCACTTGGGGCATGACCGAACGGCTGGCAAGCTGCCGCGTCTTCACGTCGTGCTGCGCGCCGTGCGTGAGGTGGCCACGCCCGTGACAGCGGGCGTGCTCATCATCGTCACCGTGTTCCTGCCGTTGTTGACCTTGCAGGACCTGGAGGGCAAGTACTTCGTCCCGGTGGCGATGACCATCGTTTTCGCGCTGGTGAGCTCGCTGGTGCTGTCGCTGACGGTCATCCCGGTCGTCGCGTCCTTCCTGATCAAGCAGGTCTCGCACGAGGACCCGTGGCTGGTGCGCAAGATATTGCGCGTGTACGAGCCGCTGCTGGCTGGCGCGTTGAAGCGCGAGAAGCTGGTGTATGTGCTGGCCGCCGTGATGCTGGCCGTGGCCGCGCTCGTCTACCTGCGCGTGGGCAAGACCTTTCTGCCGACCATGGATGAAGGCGACCTTATCGTCGGCATCGAGAAGCTGCCATCGGTCAGCCTGGAGCAGTCAGCCGCGCTGGACTTGAAAATCCACCAGGCGCTGATGAAGAACATTCCTGAGATCACCGGGGTCGTCGCGCGTGCGGGCTCGGATGAGATCGGCCTGGACCCGATGGGGTTGAACCAGACAGACACCTTCCTCGTGCTCAAGCCGCGCGACGAGTGGCAGCTGGCTGACAAAGACGCGCTGATCGCCAAGATCCGCAGCGTTCTGGACCAGATGCCCGGCATCAAGTACAGCTTCACCCAGCCCATCGACATGCGCGTGTCCGAGATGATCATCGGCGTGCGCGGCGACCTGGCCATCAAGGTTTTTGGGCCGGACCTGGACACCCTCAACCAGCTGGCCGGCAAGATCGAGACGGTGATGAAGACGGTGCCGGGTAACCAGGACGTCTACACCGTAGAGAACGACGGGGTGCAATACCTGCGCGTCGTCGTTGATCGGCTGGCTGCGGGCAACCACGGGCTGTCGGTGGAGGAGGTGCAGGACGCGCTGCGTGTGCAGATCGAGGGTCAGCGGGCCGGCACCGTCATCGACGGCGCGCGTCGCATTCCCATCGTGCTGCGGGGGCCTGAGCGCATGCGCCTGTCGCCGGCCGAGTTTGCCGCCCTGCGGCTGGCCACGCCGGATGCCCGCTTCGTGCCGCTGGAGTCCATCGCAACGCTGCAACGCGACACCGGGCCGGTGCAGATCAACCGCGAGCTGGGTAGCCGATACAGCGTCGTCATCGCCAATGTTGTCGGGCGCGACCTGGTGGGCTTCGTCGAAGAGGCCAAACAGAAGGTCATGTCTGGCGTCCAGCTGCCCACTGGCTATCGCATCAGTTGGGGAGGGCAGTTCGAGAACCAGCAGCGCGCGGCAGCCCGCTTAGGGCTGGTGGTGCCGCTGGCACTGGGCATCATCTTCATGATCCTGTTCTCCACCTTCGGCTCGGTACGCCAGGCGCTACTGGTGCTCAGCAACATCCCGTTCGCATTGGTAGGCGGCATCGTCGGGTTGTGGATCACCGGGGAATACCTGTCGGTACCGGCATCGGTCGGCTTCATTGCGCTGTTGGGCATCGCGGTGCTGAACGGCGTCGTGCTGGTCAGCTACTTCAACCAGTTGAGTGCCGAGGGCCTGAGTCCAATGGACAGCGTCATTCAAGGCGCCCGACGCCGACTGCGGCCGGTGCTCATGACGGCCGCCATCACCGCCTTCGGCCTGATCCCCCTGCTGTTCGCAACCGGGCCGGGTTCGGAGATCCAGCGGCCACTGGCCATCGTTGTTATCGGTGGCCTCATTACCGCAACGGCGCTGACCCTCGTGCTGCTGCCGCTGCTGTACCTGCGGTTTGGGCAACCGCGTTTGACAGCCATCGTTGCGGCGCCGGAGGTGTCCCATGTCTGAGCTTTGCCTGAACCTGTTATGTCCCACTGTCACCGCCGAACGCGCAGTGGATGCGCTGCTCGCCAGCGGTGTGGCCGGCATCTTCACCAGCACACCGACTTCGGCGCACGGCTTCGCACAAGGCGTGCTGAGTACCGAAGAGCAGGTAAGCGGCCGCGGCAGCGCGACCTTGGTGCAGGTGCTTATCGCTGCCGATCGACTTGATGAGCTGCTGGTGCAACTGCAGCTCGACCTCACGCGCACCGGTGTGCGCTACTGGATCACGCCCGTGATCAGACAAGGAGAATTCCAATGAAGCGGCTCCTTAGTCGGGCCTTGCTGCTCGGCGCGCTGGCGGTGCCCGTCGCGCAGGCGCAGGACCTGCCGACGCCGGCCTTCCTGCCCAGCACTGCTCAGGCCAACGCCTGGATCGAAGCCGATCCCACGGTCACGCGCGCTCGTCGCGCTGCCGAGGCGGCGAACCACGGCGGCGCAGCTACAGCGGCGTCGGCGAACGAGTGGACAGCGCGCCTGCAAGCTCAGCGCCGCAATTACCAGGACAGCGGCGCGCGCTCCAACGAATGGACAGCGCAACTGGAGCGCGCCATTCGCGTCAACGGCAAGGCTGGCATGGACCGGCAGCTGCGCGACCTGCAGGTGGAGATCGGCCGTGCGCGCGTCGGCGAGGCCCGGCACGAGGCGGCGCGCGCCTTGTCAGACGCCTGGACGGCCACCATCGCCGCGCGGCGCCAGCAGGTGCTGCTGCGCGAACAGCTGGTCATCGCGCAAAACAACCTGGACGTTGTTCGCAAGCGCCAGCGCGCTGGCGACGCTTCGATGCTGGACACCAACATTGCGCAGGCCGAGATTGGCGAGATCTCGCGCGAGGTCAGCATGGCCGGCACCGAGGTGACCAAGGCCGAGGCAGCCCTGCGCGTGCGCTTCGCGGCAGTCGTGCCGGATGGCGTGGTGCTGCCGACGCCGCAGGAGCCAATCTGGCCCGAACCTCGCTGGCGCGAGCACGTGCTGCAAGAGGCTGACCCCGTCAGGTCCGCCGAGAGGGAATGGCGCTGGGCCGGCGTGAGCGCAGCACGCGCGCGCGCCGACCGAGTGCCGGATCCGACGGTGGGCATCTACACGGCCAACGAGGCGCTGCGCAACGAGCGCGTGTTGGGCCTGAGCCTGAGCATCCCGCTGCCGGGCGCCTACCGCTCCGAACGTGCATTGCAAGCAGCCAAGGAGGCTGAAGCGCTTCAGGCCGCGCGAGACCAGGTGCGACGCGAAATCGAACTGGAGGCCGCGCAGACCTACGCCGACGCCACCGGCAGCCTGGAGCGCTGGCGCATTGCCAGTGAGACGGCACGCCTGACCGGCGAGAGCGCGCGGCTGATGCAGCGTGCCTACAGCCTCGGAGAGGCCGACCTGCAGTCCTTGCTACTGGCGCGCCGACAGGCCAGCGACACGGCCCGCGCCGCCTTGCAGGCACAGGGCGAGGCAGTGCGCTGGGAGATGCGCCTGCTGATCGACGCTCACCTGATATGGGACCTTGCCGAGGATTGATCCCGATGAAAGCATCCATATTCAAACGACTTCTTGCAGCGGCGGCGCTGCTGCTGCCAATCGTTTCCTGGGCCCACGGCATCTCGGACGCCGACAAGCAACGCATGCTCGACGGCGGGTACCTGCAGTACATCGGCCTGGGCGCCAGCCACATGCTGACGGGCTACGACCATCTGCTGTTCCTGTTCGGCGTGGTGTTCTTCCTGACGCGGTTTGGCGACATTGCGAAGTTCGTCACCGCATTCACGCTGGGCCACTGCATCACGCTGATTTTTGCGACCTTCCTGAAAATCACCTGGAACTTCTGGCTCGTCGACGCTTTGATCGCAATCAGCGTCATCTACAAGGGCTTCGACAACAACGGCGGCTTCCAGAAGCACTTCGGCCGCGCCTCGCCCAACCTGCTGGGCGTTGTGTTCGGCTTCGGTCTGCTGCATGGCTTCGGCCTGTCCACGCGGCTCCAGCAACTGCCGCTGGGTGATGACAGCACCGGCATCCCGCTGCGCATTCTGAGCTTCAACGTTGGCGTGGAGGTCGGGCAGATCGCCGCGCTCGTCGTCATGGTGGCGCTGCTGTCGCTGTGGCGCAGCCGCGCCTCGTTCGCGCGTTTCAGCGTGCTGGCCAATAACGCGCTGATGACCGTCGGCGGCCTGTTGCTGTTGATGCAACTGCACGGCTACCAGCATGACGTCGAGGCCGAGGGCTTCCGCTTCCCCGCCAAGGAGCACCAGCACGCCCATGAAGACATGGACGTCGACGACAGCACGCGCACCGGGCGCGACAACCTTTGAGTTCCCCACCCTTGCACCAGGAGTTTTTATGAAGCCACTGTTTATCTCTCTCGTCGCCGCTGGCGCGCTGTCCGTGTCCGCGTCGACCTTCGCCGGCGGCGATGGCGATTGCCACTTCCACGGCAGCGCGCCGGCCAAGCAGGAGACGGTGTCCAACTGCGCCGCCAAGCGTCAGCAGCAACTCATCGCGAGTGGCAAGCTTGACAAGGCTTGGCAGGGCATCAAGCCCGCGGCGCTTGAGCAAGTCGACGGCCAGAAGGGCAAGGAGTGGAAGGTGACCTTCAAAGACCCCGCCGCAGCGGACAAAGCCAAGGAGTCGCTCTACATGTTCTTCACACTGCAGGGCAATTTCATCGCCGCGAACTTCACTGGCAAGTAATCAGGCACCCGGGCTGCCGGTGCCGCTTCATCCTCTGTAGAAACCCGCCATGCTCGACGTCCTCGCCAACCGCACCTACCGCCATCTCTTCTTCGCTCAGGTCATTGCCCTGGTCGGCACCGGGCTGGCCACGGTCGCTCTGGGCCTGCTGGCTTTCGACCTGGCGGGCGCGGATGCCGGCGCGGTGCTTGGCACGGCGCTGGCCATCAAGATGCTGGCCTACATCGGCGTCGCGCCAGTCGCCTCCGCGTTCGCCGAGCGGCTGCCACGGCGCACGCTGCTCGTCGCGCTCGACCTCGTCCGTGCGGCCGTGGCCGTGGCTTTGCCCTTCGTCACTGAGATCTGGCAGATCTATGTGCTGATCTTCCTACTGCAGTCGGCCTCGGCCGGCTTCACGCCCACCTTCCAGGCCACCATCCCCGACGTGCTGCCCAAGGAGGCGGACTACACCAAGGCTTTGTCGCTGTCACGCCTTGCCTATGACCTGGAGAGCCTTGCCAGCCCGGCGCTCGCGGCCGCGCTGCTCACTGTGGTGAGCTTCCAAAGCTTGTTCCTCGGTACGGTAGTGGGATTCATCGCCTCGGCGCTGCTGGTCGTGTCGGCCGTGCTGCCCAAGGCAAAGCCGCCGCCGCGCCGCACCGTCTACGAGCGCACGACGCGCGGCAGCCGCCTGTACCTGGCCACGCCGCGGCTGCGCGGCCTGTTGGCGCTGAACCTGGCCATCGCCTCGGCCAGCGCCATGGTCATCGTCAACACCGTCGTGCTGGTGCAGAGCCAATTGCAGTTGAGCCAGCGATTCACGGCTGGTGCGCTGGCGGCTTTCGGCGCGGGCTCGATGCTGGTGGCCCTGGGTTTGCCAAAGCTGCTCGAGCGGCTGCCTGACCGCCGCGTGATGCTGTTTGGCGCGGCCCTGCTGACGGCCGGCCTCTTCCTCGGCCCGCTCGCGGCGCGGCGCTACGAGACGCTGGTGGCCCTGTGGCTGCTCCTCGGTGTGGGCTACTCGATGGCGCAGACGCCCTCGGGCCGGCTGCTACGACGCTCAGCGAGCGAGCAAGACCGGCCGGCCCTCTTCGCCGCGCAGTTTGCGCTGTCGCACGCCTGCTGGCTCATCACCTACCCAGTCGCCGGGTGGCTGGGCGCGCGCGCCGGGCTCGACGCCAGCTTCCTAGCCCTGGCCGTGCTGGCGGGGTTGACCACTCTGCTCAGCATGCGCCTGTGGCCACAGGACGACCCAGCCGAGCTTGCACATACCCATGAGGATCTGCCTGCAGTTCACGAGCACCTTGGCAGTCCCGCCGTCGATTCAGGAAAACGGCACTCGCATGCCTACGTCATCGACGACGAGCACCAGCGCTGGCCCAGGGTGTGACGCATGAAGGAGATCAATATCTTCACTCGGTCTGTAGCTGGGTTGTCGGCACTGCTGCTCATCGCCTGCGCTGGTACATCGCCACGTTCTGCAGAGCCTGATGGCACATATTGCTATCGCGTGAGTGAGATCAAGAGGTTCTGGCTCACCTTTACGACGACCCCCATACCGGGCGATGCCGCCGAGGCGGACGCCAAACGCTTTGAGGCCAATCCCGATTCGCCACGCTCTACGTGGTGAGGAACCGCTGGGCCGACACGGCGAAGTGAGGTTCCTCGAGATCGATGGCTCGGCGCCTATCGGCGGGACTCGCCGCATTGGGCGCCGTTCTAGTCGCCCGCGCAGATGAGTTGCTGCCCTTTGGTAGCGCCCTCGTCCTGCTTGCCGGCGCAGCCTTCAGCGTTTACTGGTGGAAGCGCGCCGACGAGCACTTCGCACATCGACGTGTGTTTGTGCCGCAAGTTGCACGGCGGCAGGTTGCGATCCAGCGCGCTGATCCGTCGCGATCGTGTCCAACTGCTGCCGGCCGGGCAGGGGCTGCGGCTTCAGCCGCTAAGCTGGGCGCATGAACAATCCGCCCACACTACTGACGCCGCTCGATTGGCGTTGGGCGCGCGGCAAGCCGGATGTTCGGTACCGACCATCCGCTACTACGAGGAGATCGGCCTGCTGCCTCCCGGACCGCGTACGGATGCAGGGCGGCACGTCTACGGAAGTCGCCGTTCGCCGCCTAAGCTTCATCCGGCGCTGCCGCGACTTAAGCGTCTGGAGGAACCTCCTTACCCTGCGCTGTTCGCATTGCGAGCCGCCGTAGCGGTCACGTGCTGCGTGGTCCAAACATGATGATGGCCATCCCCGCCAAGCTGACCGCAACCCCCACCCAATCGGACGTCGAGGGCCGAACGTTGTCGACGAGCATTAGCCACACCACGGCCACGCCGATGTACACGCCACCGTAGGCGGCGTAGACGCGCCCTGAAGCGGTCGGATGGAGCGAGAGCAGCCATGCAAACAGCGCAAGGCTGGCAGCCGCCGGGATGAGCAGCCAGATGGTCTTGCCTTGCTTGAGCCACAGGTACGGCAGGTAGCAGCCGACGATTTCCGCGACTGCGGTCACAACGAACAGCGCCAGGGTCTTCAAAGGTTCCATCGCTGAATTGTGGTCGGGCCTCTTGACCCTCAAGCTACTTGAGGTCCTACCGTTGCAATGTGGGCGTTGTGCTCAAGCATCGGAGACGGATATGAGACCTTGGAAGGCTGTTCTAGGCGTGGGAGCGGCATGCGCCGTGTGTTGCGCAGTCCCTCTTCTGGGAGGGGCTGCAGCGCTGACGATAGGCACAATGACGCTCGCAGCCGCCGGCTCAGCATTGCTGGCTTGTGCAGACGACTTGGCGCCCTTCGCTGGAGGCCTGCTGGCGTTAGCCGCAGCGGCAGGCGGCGTAGTCTGGCGGAGACGCCGTGCTCGCGGTCAAGTTCAGCCGACCGTTGGCTGCGAAGGGAGCTGCAATGCAAGTCGCAGCTGATGTGCCCATCGCCTGCACCCTGTCCTCTGCGGAGCTGCCAGAGCGGCTGGCCTGGATTCGGCTAGTCACAGCGCAGAGCCTGATGGGGCACCGGCTGGACGGCAGGACGTTGCACCTGACCTATTCGCGCGCAGCCCGGGCAGAGCTGGAGCGCATCGTCGCCGGTGAACGGCAATGCTGCAGCTCCCTTCGATTCGACCTTCACGACGCGCCGGGTGCCATGGAGCTGACCATTGAGGCCGCTGTTGACGCTGGTGCTGATGCGCGGTGGCTGTTCGACCAGTTCCTACCCCAGCCGACTGCCGCGAAGGCGTGCGGCTGCTCGCAAGGCGCATGCAGGTGAGTGGCTAGGATGGTGGCATGAGCGCAAGACTCTCCATCGGGCTCGTTGCCCGCCGTACTGGTGCGACGGTGCCCACGGTTCGGTACTACGAGGACATTGGCCTCCTGCCGCCAGCCGCGAGAACCGAGGCCGGCCAACGCAGCTATGACGAGGCCACCATCCGACGCCTGGTCTTCATCCGACGCTGCCGGGACTTCGGCTTCTCTATCGAGCAGGTGCGCGAACTGGTCGGGCTGGTCGACGAGCCGGACCGCCCCTGCGCCGAAGTGCGTGACATCGCAGTCGCGCATCTTGCACAGGTGCGGCAAAAGCTTGAAGAACTCAAGGCGCTGGAAGTCGGCCTGAATGCGTTCGTCTGCAGTTGCAACACCGCCTGCTCGGGCGGTCCGGCCGTGGACTGCACCATCCTGGAGGATTTGGCCATGCCAGCAGGCGAGACCTGGAGCGTGCGCTCAGCAGGTTGCTGCGGATAGAAGCGTTGCCGGACCTGACGCATTGCGCCTACCGTCGGCCGCTGCCGACGCGTTTCATTGCTCCAGCCGGCAATAGCAGTAGACGAACTGCTGGGCGGTATCCCAGGGCGTGCGATGGATGGAGATGCCATGGTCCAGCAGCCGGAATCTCTCGCCAAACTCACCGTGCAGCCCGTCCGGCGAGTAGCGAGCTACATCAAGCCCGCTACATTGAGTCGGGCCCTCGGGGCCGAAAGTGCCGACGATGGCGAAGCCGCCCGGCTTCAGCACGTGTGTCACCTGCTGCACATAGGCTTGGCGTTGCGCCGCGTCGGTGAGAAAGTGGAAGACGGCGCGGTCGTGCCAAACATCCAGCGAATGCCGGGCGAAGCGGTGCTGCAGGATGTCGGCCACCAGCCACTCGACCTGCGAGGCCCGCTCTGCAAGCCGGCGGCGACATACATCAAGCGCCTTCTCCGAGATATCAAGCACGGTGACCCCGGTGTAGCCGGCATCGAGGAGGTCGTCGACCAGCGTCGACTCGCCGCCGCCCACGTCGATGATGGACGCCGCCTTGCCGGCGCCTGTGCGCTGGATGTATCCCAGCGACTCGGCCAGGTGGGGCGCATACCAACTGACGGCATCCGCGGCTTTGCTGCCGTAGACGTTGTCCCAGTGAGATTTGCTCATTTCTTCCTCATCAATAAGCGAACGGACTTGCCGCCTCTTCACCGCGGCGCGCACGTCAGCTGACGGCTGACTCGCGCAGCTCAAACGTGAGTCGCTCGCGACTTTGGAATTGTTGCTCCACATCCAGCGGCAGCTTTGCAAGGACAGTGCGGACTAGGGTAGCTACCAAGCATCATTGAATCCGTGATCTGTAATATAAGGAACTGTTGATGTATAGGCCGCAGCCGGTGCCAGGCACTTAGCGCCTGCGGTTCGATAACAGCTGGCCTGAAGGCCGGCTACAGGAGACCCAGTTCCATGTCATGGACCGCCACCGCAACTTGTCCAGTTGCAGCCCCTGAGATGCCGGCATGAGCGGAGATTCCGTCCCGGCCGGTTCGTTGCGCAAGGCGCCCGAGAACTTCCTGTCGGCCGAATCCATCCGCACCGTGCAGGATCAAGCCCGGCAGGGCCGGCGTGACTTCGTCCGCCAGGCCTTCGCTGCGGCGCTGGCGGGCGGGGGCGCGGTGGCGGCGTCAGCTCAATCCGCGCCCGAGGGCGATCCCGACATCCTGAATCTGCCCGAGCACAGCCGGGGCCTGGGCCAGCCGGTCGCGGCCGAGGGCTACGGCAAACCTTCCCGCTATGAGGCCAATGTGCAACGCCGCCCCAGCCCGGGCCTCACGCAGACGACCCAGGCCTCCGTGTCCTTTGCACCGCTGCAGTCGCTGTTCGGCATCGTCACGCCCAACGGCCTGCACTTCGAGCGCCACCACCAGGGCTGGTGGGACATCGATCCCTCCAAGCACCGCCTGATGGTCAACGGCAGCGACACCAAACTACTGAAGAAGCCGCTGGTGTTCACGATGGACGAGCTGATGCGCCTGCCCAGCGTCAGCCGTTTCCACTTCATCGAATGCGGCGCCAACACCGGCATGGAATGGGGCAACGTGGCCGTGCCGACCTGCCAGTACACCCACGGCATGCTGAGCTGCAGCGAGTTCACCGGCGTGCCGCTGCGCGTGCTGTTCGACCTCTGCGGCGTGGACTACAAGCGCGCCCGCTATGTGCTCGCCGAGGGCGCCGACGGCTCCAGCATGACGCGCACCGTGCCGGTGGAGCTGGTCGAGAGCGGCGAGGTCCTGGTGGCCTACGGCCAGAACGGCGAAATGCTTCGGCCCGAGCAGGGCTACCCGCTGCGCCTCGTCGTGCCCGGCGTGCAGGGGGTCAGCTGGGTCAAGTACCTGCGCCGCCTGGAGGTGGGCGACCAGCCCTATGGCAGCAAGGATGAGACCATCCACTACATCGACCTGATGCCCGGCGGTCTGCACCGCCAGTACACCAGCACGCAGGAGTGCAAGAGCGTCGTCACCACGCCCTCGGGCGGCCAGGTGCTGCTGGACAAGGGTTACTTCCAGATCAGCGGCCTGGCGTGGTCCGGCCGCGGCAAGGTCAAGCGGGTGGACGTGACAACGGATGGCGGCCGCAACTGGCGCACCGCCCGGCTGCAGGACCCGGTCATGAGCAAGTGCCTGACCCGCTTCACGCTGGACTGGCATTGGGACGGCAAGCCCGCCATCATCCAGAGCCGCGCGATGGACGAGACCGGCTATGTGCAGCCCAGCAGCCGGCAATTGCGCGCCGTGCGTGGCACGCGCTCGATCTATCACAACAACGCCATCCAGTCGTGGCTGGTTGAAGAGAGCGGAGAGGTGCGCAATGTTCAGCTCGCGTGACCGCCTCGGTGTTGCGCTGCTCCTGTCGGCCGCCATCGGCACCGCCGCAGCGCAGACCGCCTACCCGGGCATTGGCCGCGTGGCCACGCCGGCCGAGGTCAAGGCCTGGGACATCGACGTGCGGCCCGACTTCAAGGGCCTGCCCAAGGGCGCCGGCTCCGTCAGCCAGGGCCAGGGCGTGTGGGAGGCCAAATGCGCGTCCTGCCACGGTGTGTTCGGTGAAAGCAACGAGGTATTCGCGCCCCTGGTGGGCGGCACCACCGCCGAGGACATCAAGACGGGCCGGGTCGCCCGGCTGAACGACGCCAACTTCCCGGGCCGCACCACGCTGATGAAGGTGTCCACCGTCTCGACGCTGTGGGACTACATCAACCGCGCCATGCCCTGGAACGAGCCCAAGTCGCTCAAGGTCGACGAGGTCTATGCCGTGACCGGCTATCTGCTCAATCTCGGCGGCATCGTGCCCGACGACTTCACGCTGAGCGACGCCAACATCGCCGATGTGCAAAAGCGCATGCCCAACCGCCATGGCTTCACGACGGCGCACGCCATGTGGCCGGGCAAGAGCCTGGGCAAGCCCGCCGCCTTCGACGTGAAGGCCACGGCCTGCATGCAGGACTGCGCCGCAGAGCCCAAGGTGGCCTCGCTG
>NZ_JBQVNP010000008.1:0-81095 GCF_052436255.1 Roseateles sp.
CCCGCGGGGGGGGGGGGGGGGGGGGGGGGGGGGGGGGGGCCGGGCGCAGTCTGGGCCGTGCCGACGGCGCTGACGCAAAACCCGGCCAGCGCGAGGAGTGGGCGGCTCATGACGGCCGCGATTCTCGACGCGCGCAGGCCTCGCCCGCCGTGTAAAGCGCTCATTTACATGATCACAAGCGCCAGTCCAGCCCAGGCCCGTCGCCGTTCGGCAATGGGATTGTGTTGAACTGCGAGCACGGCGCTTCAAGACACGGGTGCACCGGGCGGCGGTGCCGTCACCGCCGGCCGCAGGGCTGCGCGTACCTCGTCAAGCCGAGGCGGCTTGCACAGCAGGCAGTCCACGAACGGCGTGTGGCCGCTGTCATTGGCCATTCGGCGGCCCCAGCCGGTCAACATGACGACCCGGGTCGCCGGGCGCAGCGCCTTGACCTCGCGGGCGACATGCGAACCGTCGACATAGGGCATGCCCAGGTCGGTGATCACGACGTCGAAGGCCCGGCCCCGCGTCAGCTCGCCGCGAAACAGCTCGATCGCCTCGCGCCCGCTTTCGACCAGGCTCACGTCGTGACCGTCGTCGCGCATGGCGTCGCCGAGCGGGTAGAGCACGAAGGGATCGTCGTCGACCAGCAGCAGCCGCAAGGGCGCCGCGTCGACGGCACCCGCGGCGGGGCCGGTGGCCGGCTCGGGCAGCAGTGCCTGCACCGGCAGCTGCATGCGCACCGTGGTGCCCTTGCCAGGCGCGGTGTCGATGTCCAGCCGGCCGTGGTTGCGCTGGACCATCGCGTAGACCATCGCCAGGCCCAACCCCGTCCCCCGCCCGGCCTTGGTGGTGAAGAAGGGCTCCAGACATTGCCGCCGCGTCTGGGCACTCATGCCGACGCCGGTGTCTGCAATGCACACCTCCACCATGGGTAGGTTGTCGTGCTCCGTCAGGCATCGGGTGCGGAAGCTGAGTACGCCGCCGTTGGGCATGGCGTCAACCGCGTTGAAGACGAGGTTGGTGAAGGCGTCGCGCAGGTCGCCTGCGTTGATCTGCACTTCAGGGATGTCCGGCCCAAGGTCCGTCTCGGTGTCGATCTTCGCGCCGCCCCGCAGTGCCGCATCGCGCCATCTGGCCTGGGTCAGCTCGATGACTTGTCGAATGGCCGCGTTCACCGAGGCATGGCGGGTGTCCGCAGCGATGTCGTGGGTTGGGTGGAATTCGCGCATCCGCTCGACGGTGCTTGCGATGCCTTCCGCCGCCAGCTGCATGGTCGCCAGCTTCTGGCGGCCCGCCGCGGACAGGCCGGCTTCATGCTTGAGCAGGGATTCGATATACAGCACCAGCGGCGACACGGCATTGTTGATGTCGTGCGCGATGCCGCTGGCCATCTCACCGAGGGCGCGCAGGCGTTCTTGCTTGAGTGCGGCCGTCTGCGATTGCTCCAGGGTGTCATAGGCCTTGCGCAGCGCGGTGTAGAGCTCTGCCTGGTGCAGGGCCAGGGCCACCTGCTCGCCAAGCTGGCGCAGGAACTCGCAGTCCGTGCTGGAGAACGAATCGCCGGTTGCGCGCGCGGCCAGGATGACGCCGAACACGCCGCCCTGGGAGCTCAAGGGCACCAGCACCATGGCCTGCAGGCCGATGCTGGCCAGGCGCTGCGGCAGCTCGTGCGGCGAAACGGCGGTGGCGGGCTCGTACACCAACTCGCCGCCCACGGCACGCGACAGCCCGTCGCCGTCGGTCGCGATGGTGTCGCCCACGGCCAGGCTCATGCGGCCGGCTTTTTCCACGCTGCGGGCGCCCAGCTGTTCGATGGTGATGACCTTGGCGCGCGGATCGAAGGGCGCCGCTGCGCAGAAGCCCAGCGGCATTTGCTCTTCCAGCTGAGCCACCACGACGCGCAGGATGTCGGCGATGGACTGCCGGTCGGCGATGGCGCGGGTGATCCTGTGCAGCAGCTGCAGCCTGCCCATCTGCGCGGCCAGGCGCATCTCGGCCTCCTTGCGCTCGGTGATGTCCTGCACCGAGCCCCGGAGTTGCACCGGCTTGCCGTCGGGCGCCGTGCGCAGTTCGCCGCGCATCCGCACCCAGACCTGCGCCGCCCCGGCAAGGCGCATGGGGTACTCGATGTCGAGGGCGCCCGAGCCCGCCCAGGCTGCCTGGAGGGCCGCTTGCAGTGGCTCGCGGTCGGCCTCGGCCAGCCGCGCCAGCCATGCATCCAGGGTTTGCGGAATGGCCGTGCCCAGCAGACCCGCGAGATGCGAGGTGCCACCGAGCCGCCCGGTGCGCAGGTCGATCTCCCAGTAGCCGATGCGGCTGATGCGCTGCGAGGCCACGACCTTGGCCTGCAGGATCTTGAGTTCATCGAGCAGGTTCTCGCGTTCACTCGCGCGTTCCTGAAGGGTCTGTTGCAGCCGGGTGAATTCATCATGCAGGGCGGTGAGCTCCAGCGCCTGCGGCCGCTGCGGCGCCGCCTCATCGGGCTGGCCCGCCGCGAACTGCCGCATGCGCGACAGCAGCCCGGCAATGGGCATGGCGATGCCGCGCCGGCCCAGGCGCCAGGCCAGTGCGGCGCCGAGCGCGGCCGCCATCAGCAGGGCCGCGATCTGGTTCAGCAGACGCCGGGTCACGGGGGCCAGCAGCTTGGCGGTGTCCAGCCGTGTGGCCACCACGATGGCGGTGGGGTGAAAGTCACCGATGAGGCGGACGGATTCGAAGCGGCCGGCCTGCGGCGCCAGCGTTTGCCGCAGTCCGGCGCGCCGGATGCGCTGCAGCAGCGCGTCGTCGGCCACCGGGCCGCCGAGGACGCTCGCGTCCGAGTGCGTCGACGCCAGCACGATG
The DNA here is from genome assembly GCF_052436255.1 of Roseateles sp. Lineage (GTDB taxonomy): Bacteria > Pseudomonadota > Gammaproteobacteria > Burkholderiales > Burkholderiaceae_C > Pelomonas. Next base: position 2,824 of record NZ_JBQVNP010000008.1, read on the forward strand.
CCGTCCCCGGTCGTGATGTCGACCTGCATGAAGTCCGGCAGCTTCAGACTGCGCAGTCGAGCCGCCGCCCGGTCGAGGTCCAGCGCAGCAAAGACGACCCCGCTCGGGCCGGCACCCTCCACGCGTTCGAGCCGCGCCGCGAAGGTCAGCGCACGCAGCTTGGTCACGCGGCCGATCACGTATTCCGCACTCACCCCCGAGCTTCTCAGGGCCTGCTTGAAGTAAGCCCGGTCGTTCACGACGACATGGGTCGCCGGCGTGACGGCCGAGCACACGATGCGGCCGTCGAGGTCGGCCAGACCCAGGTTGGTGTATTGCGGGAAGGCACGCTGCACGCCGGCCAGGAAGGGGTTGCACTTGTCGCGGTCGGCGGTGCTGACGACCGGGGCCGCGGAGATGGCTTCCAGCACCTGGCGGGCACCGTCGTAGCGCCTGCGCTCCAGCATCGCCACCAGCGCCACGGTGGATTCGATCTGGTCCTCCGCCGCGCTGATCAAGCGCGCCCGTTCGACGCGCCAGCCGGCCACGACCACGATGAACAGGGGCACCAGGGCGAGCAGGATCGACGCGGCCAACAGCTGTTGAACATTGGGCCGCCAGGGCCCCGGGCGGCGCAGGGTGGTTGCCATGAGCGGGCTAGGTGAGGGGCCGGTGCGGGTCGACCAGACCCTGCCGGGCGCAGTACAGCGCCAGCGTGGCGAGGTCGCCGATGTGAAGCCGCTCCAGGATCCGCGCGCGGTGGGCATCCACCGTCTTGGAGCTCAGGCCGAGGCGATAGGCGATCTCCTTGCTCGTCAGGCCGCTGGCGAGCAGCACGCAGATGTCGATTTGCCGCGCCGTCAGCACCTCTCGCGCATCCACCTCGGGCGGCGCCAGCAGGCGCACCGTCACCTCGGGGCAGAAATAGCCACGGCCGGCCAGCAGTGAGCGCACCGCGTGTTCGAACTCCATGGTCGACCCGCCCTTGAGCAAGTAGCCGTTGGCGCCGCACTGGACCGCGCGCCGCACCATGTGCGGCGCATCGTGCAGGCTCATGACCAGCAGCCGTATGCCAGGCTGCGTCCGGCGAAGCTCGGTCAGGGCCGCGAAGCCGTCGGTCCCGGGCATGGTGATGTCGGTCGTCACGAGGTCCGGCTTCAGCCGCGCGGCGGCTTCCAGCAGGTCGTCGCCGTCAGTCGCCTCATGCAGCACGCTGACCTCGGGCATCTGCTCCAGCAGCAGGCGCAGGCCCGCGCGGATGGCGAAATGGTCGTCCGCGATGATCACGCCGGCGCTGCCGGGGCGCTCAGGGTTGGACATCGCCGTCCACGGGCAGGACCACGCTGAACTCCGCCCCGCCGGCCGGCAGGGCCTGTGCGCGGACGGCGCCGCCATGCCGCTCGACGATGCGCTTGACGTTGGCCAGGCCCATGCCGTTGCCATCGAACTGTTTGGCGCTGTGCAGCCGCTGGAACGGGATGAAGAGGCGATCGGCCTGGGCCGGGTTGAACCCCACGCCGTTGTCGCGCACCGACAGCACATGCCCCACCTCGGGCTCGATCCGGTGCGCTACCTGGATGCGGGCGGGGTCGCGGATGGCGCTGTACTTCAATGCGTTGGCGAACAGGTTGACGAAGACCTGTTCCAGCAACGAGGCGTCCCCGAACACCGTGGGCATGGGGTCGACCGACCAGTCAGCGGCGCGGCCCGGGTTGCTGAGCTGCACCATCTCGCGCGCGCGCTGCACGACTCCGTTGAGGTCGACCCTGGTGCGAGTCAGCGGCCGCTCTCCCAGGCGGGCGAAGGCGAAGAGATCGCGCACCAGCCGGTCGGCGCGGTCGGCGGCCATGATGATGTGGTTGGCAAACATCGTCAGGTCCGGCGAGGCATCGGGCGGCAGTCGGTCGGCCAGCATGCGGGCAAAGCCGCGCACGATGGTCACCGGCTCGCGCAGGTCATGCGCCACCCGGGCGCTGAAGAGTTCCAGGTCCCGGTTGGCCGCCTCCAGCTGGGCCGCGCGCAGGCGGTCCCGCTCTTCGAGGGCGCGCTTCTCGCGCGACACGGCCCGCAGCTGCAGCGAGCGCCGCAACACCGGCAGCAGGGCGGCGAGCGAGATGGGCTTTTGCACGTAGTCGACCGCCCCCGAATGCAGGGACTGCACGGCGGTGGGTACGGTGGCGTAGCCGGTCAGCACGATGACGCCCAGGTCGGGGTCGATCTCCCGGGCTTTGCGCAGCATGGTGATGCCGTCCATCCCAGGCATCCGCAGGTCGGTCAGCAGGAGGTCGAAGTTTTGTTCGCCCAGCGCGGCCAGGGCTCGCTCCGGCTCGTCGTGGCAACTGGTTGCGAAGCCCTCGTCGCGCAGGCTCTCGCAGAGCGCGCGCAACTCCACGCCGTCGTCGTCGACAACGAGAACGCGCGCTGTGGCTTCGGGGGTGAGAGGCACGGCGGCTAACTCCGATCCGCCGCGGCGGGGCCCGGTAGCTTCAACATCTAATGCCCTTTGCAATGCCCGACAGTACGAACGTAGGTTGCTGGGCAATCGACGCGCCTGGGCGTCGACGGTGTAGGCCAATCACTGTGGGGTGTGGCGTATATGGCGCCATGCGGTGGGCCGCGCCTTGCCTAGAGTTGCCGCCATCCCCGACCATTGCAGCCTCAAGCCATGTGCGCACCTCATCCATCCTCGACCAACGCCCGCGGCGCACCACGCCCCTACCGGGTACTGCTGGCAGACGACAACCGCGATGCGGCGGACAGCCTTGCCATGCTGCTCGACTTCGCCGGCTGCCAGACGCGCGTGGCCTATGACGGCATCGAAGCCGTGGCCGCCGCGCTCGACTTCGTGCCCGATGTCGCCATCCTGGACATCGACATGCCCGGCCTCAATGGGTACGAAGTGGCACAGAGGTTTCGTCGCTCGGCATCACCGGCGGCTCTCGGCTTGATCGCCTTGACCGGCCGGGGCACCTCCGCGGACGCATCGCTCGCTGCAGAGGCAGGGTTCGACGTGCATATCACCAAGCCGGGGGCGCCTGGCGCGATCATTGCCCTTGTCGCCGACTTGGGTTCCAGGTGCAGCGGCACGCCGGGTGACTGGGGTACCCTGGGCGAACGCGGTGTGTCGGGCACGGGTTGCGACGCTGAATGTGGCGCCCGCTGACGGCCCAACCATTGCTGCCGGGGCCTCGCCGCGCCACACCCGTCGGAACCGCCATGCGTCTGAGCACCTTCATCCTGACCCACCTCGACACCATCGTGGATGAATGGGTGGCGTTCGCGCGGCAGCTGTCGCAGGCAGGGCCTGCGTTGTCGGAGTCGGCGCTGGCTGATCACAGTCGTGAGATTCTGAGCACCATCGCAGAGGACATGGACACCGCGCAGGGCGAACCGGCACGCCAGGCCAAGGCCAGGGGGCATGCGGCCTCCCATGACAGGCCAGGGCGGACGGCCGCGGGCGCACACGGCGCGGTCCGGCTGCTGGACGGGTTCGACCTCGACGACATGGTGGCCGAGTACCGCGCCCTGCGGGCGTGTGTCCTCAAGCATTGGCGTGATGCCGGCGACGGCGTGCAAGACCGCAGGGAAGCGGTCGAGGAGATCGCCCGGTTCAACGAGGCCATCGACCAGGCCATTGCCGAGAGTCCGTCCACCACTACACCCTGGACGTGGCGCGGTCGCGCGACCTGTTCCTGGGCGTGCTCGGTCACGACCTGCGCAACCCGCTCGGCATCATCGACAACTCGGCCGCCGTGCTCGACAGGCCTGACCTGTCGTTGTTTGCCAGGCAGCAAGCCGTGGAACGGGTGCGGCGCGCCTCTTGGCGCATGCGCAGCCTGATCACCAGCCTGCTTGACTACACGCAGGCGCGCTCGGGCCACGGCTTGACAGTGACCCGGGCGAGCTGTGATCTGCGCAAGACCTGCGAGGACGTGATCGACGCCACCCGGGCGGCCTGCCCCCGGCAGCGTTTTGTGGCCGACCTGGCGGGGGACCTCACCATGGCGGTGGACGGCAACCGGGTCGAGCAAATGCTTGGCAACCTGCTGGCCAATGCCGCGCAGCATGGCGCGCCGGGGGGGCTGGTGTCGTTGACGGCGCGGGGCGGCGCAGATGAAGTAGTTCTTTCCGTCAGAAATACGGGTCAGCCCATTCCCCAGGAGCTGTTGCCAACCATCTTCGATCCGCTGGTCCAGGGCCCGCGGGCGGCGGCCGACCACAGCATCGGGCTGGGGCTGTTCATCGTGCGCGAGATCGTCCGCGGCCACCAGGGAAGGATCGACGTGGCATCCACCCAGGCCGGCGGCACGGTGTTCACGGTCCGGCTGCCCCGGCCGGCGCCTTGAACCCTCGCGTGGCTTGCTACAGCGGCGCGGGCCGGGTGACGCTGCGATCGCGCCCGTTGCGTTTGGCCTCATAGAGCGCGTCGTCGGCGCGTTCGATGGCGGCCTCCAGCGCTTCGCCCGAGGCAGCCTGCACCAGCCCGGCCGAGAACTTGTAGGCGACGCCCGCGTACGGCTGCAGCGTGCAGCGAACCCGCTCGATGACCACCTCGGCCTCCTCGATGGAGGTGCCGGGCATCAGCAGCAGGAACTCCTCACCCCCCAGCCGGCCCAGCATGTGGGAGGTGCGCATGCGGGCGCCGACATGCACGCAGAAGGCACGCAGCACCGCGTCGCCGGCCGCGTGGCCGTGCATGTCGTTGATGCCCTTGAAGTGGTCGAGGTCCAGCAGGGCCAGGCTGACGGGCTGCCACTGCCGGCGCCGGTCCGCCAGCATGGCGGCGCCCAGCTGCAGGATGTGGCGCCGGTTGGGCACGCGGGTCAGGGCGTCGGTGAGGGCCTCGTGGACCGCCTTGCCGTGGGCCAGGCGCAGCTCCTCGGCCAGGGCCTCGTTGCGGCTGAGCAACTGCTCGAGCTCGGCGTTGCGCGCATGCAGCTCGCGGCGCTGGTGGTAGAGCTCGACGAACACGCCCACCTTGCTCTCCAGCACATGCGGAGCGACGGGCTTGATCAGGAAGTCGACGGCACCGGCCTCGTAGCCGCGGAAGGTGCGCGATGGACCGTCCGTGTTGCCGGTCAGGAAGATGATGGGGGTGTTGCGCGTGCTGGCATTGCCGCGCATGCGCGCGGCCAGCGTGAAGCCACTCACCAGGGGCATCTCGACGTCAAGCAGCGCCAGCGCCACTTCGTGCTGCTCCAACAGTGCCAGCGCCTGATCGGCGCATGAGGCGGTCAACACGATGACACCGGGTCGCTCCAGCAATGCCTGCGTGGACGCCAAGGCGTCCTCGACGTCATCCACGACGAGGATGCGGGCCGGAGGGGGTGTGTTGACGGCGTTCAAGGAAGGCGGTGTGCGGAGGCCCAACGAACCGGGGGCGCGAAATGCTCACCCTGGCAAACGGCGTGCCCGGGTCGCAGTGGGCCGCCGGCGCGGGGCCTGCCGCCTTAAGCCTTGCTGCCCACGCCCAGGCGCCTGCACAGTTCCAGTGTCAATGCCGACTGGTTGAGCGTGTAGAAGTGAAGGCCCGGCGCGCCGCCGGCGATGAGACGCTCGCAGAGCCTGGCCACCACGTCCAGGCCGAAGGCGCGGATGCTGGCCGCGTCGTCCATGAAGCCTTCCATCTTCATCTGCACCCAGCGCGGGATCTCGATGCCGTCGCGCTGCGCGAACTGCGCGATGCGGCCGTAGTTGTGGAAGGGCATGATGCCCGGCACGATGGGCTGGGTCACGCCAAGTCTGCGGGCCTCGTCGACGAAGTGGAAGTAGGCGTCGGCGTTGAAGAAGAACTGGGTGATTGCGCCATCGGCGCCGGCGCGCATCTTGTCGGCGAAGTGCTGCAGGTCCTTGGCGGCATAGCGCTGTTGGGGGTGCACCTCGGGATAGGCCGCGACTTCGATATGCCAGTCCTGGCCCTGGGTCTCGCGGATGAAGCTGACCAGCTCGGACGCATAACGGAATTCACCGGCGGTGGCCGTGCCGCTGGGCAGGTCGCCGCGCAGGGCGACGACGCGGTGGATGTTCTGGGCCTTGTAGGTCGTCAGGATCTCTGCCAGCCCCAGGCGTGTCGAGCCCACGCAGCTGAGATGAGGCGCGGCCTCGAAGCCGGCCGCGGCGATGTCCATCACCGCGCCCAGGGTCTTGTCGCGCGTGGCGCCGCCAGCGCCGTAGGTGACGCTGAAGTACTGGGGTGCGAGCGCGCCCAGCTCCTGCACGACGGTCTTGAGCTTGTCGACGCCGACTGGCGTGTTGGGCGGAAAAAATTCAAAGGAAACAGCGGTGCTCATCGAGTGGCCCACAGGAAGAATTCACGATTGCCATCACCGCCGGTGATGGGGCTGTCGAAGTAGTCGAGCACGCGCAGGCCCAGGGCGGTGCAGGCCAGGCGCACGCGGCCTTCGAGGCGGGCGTAATCGGCCGGGTCCTTGACGAGGCCGCCCTTGCCCAAGGCCTGCGGCCCGAGCTCGAACTGCGGCTTGATCAGCACCAGCAGATGGCCATGCACCTCCAGCCAGGGCAGCAGCTCGGGCAGGCTGCCGACCATGGAGATGAAGCTCAGGTCGCCGACGATGAGCGGAAAGCCGCCGGTGGGCGAGTGCGCCCGCAGCACGTCCAGCTCGCGCACATGCGTGCCCTCCAGTGCCGTCACACGTGGGTCGCCATGCAGGCGGGCATGCAGCTGGCCGTGGCCCACGTCCACGCCGACGACATGGTTGGCGCCATGGGCCAGCAGGCAGTCGGTGAAGCCGCCGGTGCTCTGCCCGATGTCGAGTGCGGTGACGCCCTTGATGTCGGCCTGCGTGCGGGCAATGGCGCCTTCCAGCTTGAGCCCGCCGCGCGACACATAGCGCAGCTCGGCGTCGTCGGTGACGCGAAGTTGCGCCGTCTCGGGCAGGTCTTCGCCCGCCTTCTTCACGGGGGCCCAGCCGGTGGGCGAGGCCCATTCGGCCGCGCCGTTGCCGATCAGGCGCTGCGCGGCCGAGCGCGTGGGCGCCAGGCCCTGGGCGACGAGGAGCTGGTCAGCGCGCATCGTCAGCGGCGCCCGGCTGCCCGAAGGCGCTGACGCGCCCCCTCGGGGGCAGCGAACGAAGTGAGCGTGGGGGCTTGCATCGACTCTCTTCAATATCGGTAGGTGTCGGCCTTGAAGGGCCCGTTCTTGTTGACGCCGATGTAGGCCGCCTGCTCTTCAGTCAGCTGCGACAGCTGTGCGTTCAGCGTGGTCAGCTGCAGCAGCGCGACCTTCTCGTCCAGGTGCTTGGGCAGCACATAGACCTTGCCGGCCTCATAACGGTCCTTGTGCGCGAACAGCTCGATCTGGGCGATGGTCTGGTTGGCGAACGAGCTGGACATGACATAGCTCGGGTGGCCCGTGCCGCAGCCCAGGTTCACCAGGCGGCCCTTGGCCAGCAGGATGATCTTCTTGCCGTCGGGGAAGCTGACATGGTCGACCTGCGGCTTGATCTCGTCCCAGCCGCAGTCCTCGATGGACGCGACGTCGATCTCGTTGTCGAAGTGGCCGATGTTGCAGACGATGGCGTTGTTCTTCATCGCGACCATGTGCTCGCGGCGGATGACGTTCTTGTTGCCGGTGGCGGTGACGAAGATGTCGGCCTTGTCGGCGGCGTATTCCATCGTCACGACGCGGTAGCCTTCCATCGCGGCCTGCAGCGCGCAGATGGGGTCGATCTCGGTCACCCAGACCTGGGCCGACAGCGCGCGCAGCGCCTGGGCCGAGCCCTTGCCCACGTCGCCGTAGCCGGCCACGACGGCGATCTTGCCGGCCACCATCACGTCGGTGGCGCGCTTGTTGGCGTCCACCAGGCTTTCGCGGCAGCCGTAGAGGTTGTCGAACTTGCTCTTGGTGACGCTGTCGTTGACGTTGATCGCGCGGAACTGCAGCGCGCCCTTGGCGGCCATTTCGTTCAGGCGCAGCACGCCGGTGGTGGTTTCCTCGGTCACGCCGATGATCTCGGCCGCCTTGCGGGTGTACCAGCTGCCGTCCTCGGCCACCTTCTTCTTGATGGCCGCGAACAGGATGCGCTCTTCCTCGCTGCCCGGGTTGGCCAGCACGGACAGGTCCTTCTCGGCCTTCTGGCCCAGGTGCATCAGCAGCGTCGCGTCGCCGCCGTCGTCCAGGATCATGTTGGGGCCTTCGCCCGGCTCGCCCTTGCCGGCGAATTCGAAGATGCGGTGGGTGTAGTCCCAGTAGTCTTCCAGCGTCTCGCCCTTGTAGGCAAACACCGGCGTGCCGACGGCGGCCAGCGCGGCGGCGGCGTGGTCCTGCGTCGAGAAGATGTTGCAGGAGGCCCAGCGCACTTCGGCGCCGAGCGCCTGTAGCGTCTCGACCAGCACGGCCGTCTGGATGGTCATGTGCAGCGAGCCGGTGACGCGCGCGCCCTTGAGCGGCTGCGTGGCGGCGTATTCCTTGCGAATGGCCATCAGCGCCGGCATCTCGTGCTCGGCGATCTTGATCTCTTTGCGACCCCAGTCGGCCAGCGACAGGTCCTTGACGATGTGATTCGGTTTGCTCATGCAGGGCTCCTTCAAGCGAATGAAGCCGCTGGCCGTCGTCGGGAAGTTCAAACTCACCCAGGCACGGTCGGCCAGCGGGTGAGCGCGGTTGCAGTGGATATTTCCGAGCCTGGCCTCAATGGGTGCTGAGGTTGCAACGCTCCTCGGAAGCCGCGCATTCTAGGCCGCCCCGCGGGGCTTTTGCTGCTCGGGCGATGATGACCCCAAGGAGTCAAGCGATGACAAATGCCGTTTCCGCACAAATCCCGCCGCGCCGCCTGGGCGCCGCCGGCCCCGACGTCTCGGCCCTCGGCCTGGGCTGCATGGGCATGTCCGACTTCTATGGCCCGGCCGATGATGCGCAGTCGCTGGCCGTGTTGCACCACGCGCTGGACATCGGCATCAACTTCCTCGATACGGCCGACATGTACGGCATCGGTGCCAACGAGCGCCTGCTGTCCCGGCTGCTTGCCGAGCGCCGCGACGAGGTTGTCGTCGCGACCAAGTTCGGCCATGTGCGCGCACCGGACGGTACGGTCGTGCGCATCGACGGCAGCGCGGCCTATGTGCGCGAGGCCTGCGATACGAGCCTGCAACGCCTGGGCGTCGACCACATCGACCTCTACTACCAGCACCGCGTTGACAAGCGCGTGCCCATCGAGGAGACGGTGGGGGCGATGGCGGAGCTGGTCAAGGCGGGCAAGGTGAAGCATCTCGGCCTGTCCGAGGCCAGCGCGGCGACCATCCGCCGCGCCCATGCCGTGCACCCGATTGCCGCCGTGCAGACCGAGTATTCGCTGTGGAGCCGTGATGTTGAAGTCGAGGTGCTCCCGGCCTGCCGCGAGCTGGGCATTGCGCTGGTGCCCTACAGCCCGCTGGGCCGCGGCTTCCTGACCGGGGCCATCCGTTCCGCCGACCAGCTGGCCGCAGACGACCGCCGCCGCATCCATCCGCGCTTCCAGGGCGCGAACCTGGACCACAACCTCGCGCTCGCGGATGCGCTGTCGGCCCTGGCCACCGAATGGAGCTACACGCCTGCCCAGCTCGCGCTGGCCTGGCTGCTCGACCAGGGCCCGGACATCATCCCCATCCCTGGCACGCGCAGCATGGCCCGGCTGGAAGAGAACGCGCTGGCCGCACGCATCCAGCTTGACGGCGCACGCCGCGAGCGTATCGAGGCCTTGCTGGCCGCTCACGCCGTTGCCGGCACGCGCTATCCGGCGGCACAGATGCCGACGTTGAACGCCTGAAGTCCGCGCCTGGAGCGGGCGCCTATAGGCCGAGGAAACCCGACAGGCGCTGGACTTCTTCATCCAGCGCCGCCTTGTAGCCGGCATCGCGCGGCGGCCGGCCGCTGACATAGCCGCAGTCCACCTGCAGATGGCCGCCGCGCACGCCCGCGTTGGCCCAGCCGATGACCTGGTCACGCCAAAGCAGCGGCAGCGCGTAGTGGCCGCGCACCCGCTTGGCCGCCGGTGTATAGGCCTCGAAGCGGTAGGCCCAGCCCCACAGCAGCTCGAAACGGCGGCGGTCCCAGACGACCGGATCGAAGGGCGCGAGCAAGCGCACCTGGGCCGGGATGCGCCGGCTGCGCGCAGGGTCTTCGTCGGCGGGCCAATACCAGTCGGTGCCGTCCACCCTGGCATGGGCCAGCCTCTCCTTGGCCCGCGTGAAGGTCGACCTTCGCAGGTCCTGCCACTGGTGGGCGGCATTGAAGAGCATGCTGATCAGCGTCGACAGGCTGCCCGCCGGCAACGGCGCGTACTTGCGCACCAGCGCGTCGGCCATGGCATCCATGGCAGCCTGCGGGTCGGCGGGCGCTTGCCAGGCCTGCGCCAACCGATAGACGCGGGTGCCGCTGTCACGCCGGACGACGTCGAGATGGCCGCGGTAGTGCAGGCCGTCGAGCAACTCCGTCGACAGCCGGCTGTTGCCGCCGAACCAGTTCTTCACCGGGCCGTGGCCGAGTGCCGCGTCCACCTCGGCCGGGTGGGCCTCACCCAGGCGCTCGACCTCGGCCAGCACCGCACGGGCCAGCGCCCACCGCGGCTCGTCCCAGATGCGGCGTGCCGTGCGCGGGTGCATCAGTGCACGCAGTTCCGGCGTGACGAAGCCGTAGTTGATGAAGAAGTCTTCCTGCAGCGACAGGCGCGGGTAGCGCCGCTCCAGGTCGCCGGCGCGGTAGTTCTTGACGCGGTGGCGCAGCGTCAGGTCTTGCGCGCGCGCCGGCGCTCGCAGCGGGTCGGCCTGCACGAAGCCGCCGAGCTTTTCGACGGCCTTGAGCAGCGTCGTCGGCGTGAACAGACTGCGCGCGACGGCATGGCGGCGCAGCGCCGCGAGGTCGAGGCGAGGGTCAGGGCTGGGCGGCATCGTTGGGCGGGAGGTGCTGCTTGCGGGCATACATGTCGGCGTCGGCATGCCGCAGCAGGCCCTCGGTGTCCTGGCCATCGTCGGGATAGAGGGCGATGCCGAAGCTGGCGCCGAGCTGGAACTCGGCAGGCGCTATTCCTGCCAGGCTTTGCAGCGGCGCGCGCACCGCGGCCTCCAGGTGGTTGCGCGCAGCCTCGGCATCGGCGCGGTTCTCGACCGAGTCGAGCAGCAGCACGAACTCGTCGCCGGCATGTCGCGCCACGATGTCGCCGATGCGCACGCCGGCGCGCAGGCGCTGGGCGGTCTCCTTCAGCACCGCGTCGCCGACGCCATGGCCGAAGCGCCTGTCGATGTCCCTGAAGCGGTCGAAGTCGATGAACATCACCGCGAACGGCCAGCTGTCGCCGCGGCGGCGCTGCTGCAGGATGCGGTCCTCGATGCGGCGCATGATGGCGCTGCGGTTGGACAGGCCTGTCAACTGGTCGGTCAGCAGCCGTCGTTGCATGTCGGCAAAGCTGCGCGCAAGCTCGCCGAGCTCGTCGCTGCGGTGCACCTCGGGGGGCTCGTCCAGCACGCCGTCGCCGACGCGCCGTGCCGCTTCGGCCAGCTCGCGCAGTTCGCGCGTGACGATGCCCAGCACCGCCCAGCCGAGGCCGAGTGCAACGACCACGCCCAGACCCGCCAGCACGGCGGCCTGCACGAAGTTGCGCTGCACGCCGGCCAGGAAGTCGGCCCGCGGGACGGCGACGATGACGCGCCAGTCCAGTCCCAGCGCCGGGTCGAGCCGGGCATGGCCGAGCTGCACGACACGGCCGTCGGCGTCGCTGAAGCTGGTCGTGCGCGGCACCGTGCCGGTCGCGTCACCGCCGGTGGCGCCAAGTCGGCGCACGGTGTCGAAGGCGGCGGCGACGAGCGGGTCGGGGCTCTGGGCCGCGTTCAGGCGCTCGTGCCGGCCGACGGCCAGGGTCTGCATGTGCGCGCCCCGCGACACCCCGATGAGCTGGCCATCGGCCTCGACGACCATGGCGACTGCGTTCTCGGTCAGCGCGGTGCGCTGCAGCAGGGCGTTGACCTGCTTGAGCGGCAGGTCGGTCGCCGCCACGCCTTCGGGCTCGCCGACGTCGTTGCCGACGCGCTTGGTGCGCGTGGCGACCAGGTCCAGCGTCTTGAAGTCGATGTAGACCGGTGTCCAGCTCAGGGGCGCGGGGCTGGCCAGGGCCGCCTGATACCAGGGGCGCTCGCGCGGCTCGAACACCTTGTCTTCAACCACCGGAGAACGCATCTCGCCCGTGATGCCGCTGAGCCGGTAGAGGGTGCGCGGGCCATCACCCGAGACGCGCAGGCGCAGCTCGGCTTCCTGCTCCGAGAAACGCCACAGGCCCATGAAATGACCGTGCCGGTTGCCGTAATAGACGTAGTTGTTGGGATCGCGACGCACCGATGTGGCCAGCCAGAAGCGGCTGCGCAAGCTGTGCAGCTCGCGCGCTATGTCCTCGGGCGCGGACAGGCCGGTGGGTGCCGCCGCTTCGAGCACGGCATCGGCGCCGCCGACATGCCGCTCCAGCGCCGCCGCGATGCGGCCGACCGCCTCAGCAAGCAGCTGGCTGGACAGGGTGTCCACCGTGTCGCTCCCGGCCCGCCAGGACAGCGAGCCCATCAACAGCACTAGCGCCAGCACCAGCACGACGTAGGGCAGCGTCAGCAGGCGGCGCAGGCTCAGGCGGTCAGTGAATCTCCTGATCGGCAAGGAAGGGTTCCGCAGCGGTGGGTGGCCGTTGCAGATTAGCAGGCCGGCAAGCGCCCGCGCAGCTCACCGACAACGCCGGTCGAGGCGAGCACGGCGCCGCACTAGAATTCAAGGTTGCTTTGCAGTTTTTCGCGGCCGCTCATTCAAGGAATTCAACGTGTTCATCTCCAACGCCTATGCCCAGGCCGCCCCGGCGGCCGCCAGTTCCGATTCCGGTCTCCTCGGCATGCTGCCGCTGGTGCTGATGTTCGTGGTGCTGTATTTCGTCATGATCCGGCCGCAGATGAAGCGCCAGAAGGAGCACAAGGCCATGATCGAGGCGGTGCAGAAGGGTGACGAGGTCGTTACCGCCGGCGGTGTCCTCGGCAAGATCAGCAAGCTGGGCGACAACTTCATCCATCTGGAAGTCAGCAATGGCGTGGAGCTTCAGGTCCAGCGCAGCGCCATCACCCAGGTTCTCCCTAAGGGCAGCTTGAAGTAACCGGCCCCGCGCCCATCTCCGTCCGCAGCCGTCTAGGCGCTGACAAGGAAGTTTCCATGAACCGCTATCCGCTCTGGAAGTACGTGATCCTGCTGGTCGCGCTGCTGATCGGCACCCTGTACACCCTGCCCAACCTGTTCGGCGAAGCGCCCGCGGTGCAGGTCTCCAGCGCCAAAGTCACCGTCAAGATCGACACCTCGGTCCAGGAGCGCATCGAGGCAGCGCTCAAGGCTGCCAGCATTCAGGCGGACTTCGTCCAGATGGAAGGCACCTCGATCAAGGCCCGGTTCGGCGACACCGACACCCAGATCAAGGCCAAGGACACGATCAGCAAGGCGCTGAACCCCGATCCGGCCGACCCCACCTACATCGTCGCGCTCAACCTGCTGTCGCGCTCACCGCAGTGGCTGAGCCGCATGGGCGCCTTCCCGATGTATCTGGGCCTGGACCTGCGCGGCGGCGTGCACTTCCTGATGCAGGTCGACATGAAGGCCGCATTGACCAAGAAGGCCGAGGCGCTGACCGGCGACGTGCGCCTGATGCTGCGCGAGAAGAGCATTCGCCACGCCGGCATCAGCCGTGACGGCAATACCGTGCAGATCGCCTTCCGCGACGACGCGCAGCGCACCAGTGCCACCGAGCTGCTGAAGACTCAATTGCCCGACGTGGTCTGGACGCCCCAGGGCAACGGCGGTGAGCTGCGCCTGGTCGGTAGCCTGGCGCCCCAGGCCCAGGTGGCCGTGCAGGAGGCGGCGCTCAAGCAGAACATCACGACGCTGCACAACCGCGTCAACGAGCTGGGCGTGGCAGAGCCCGTCATCCAGCAGCAGGGCCTGGACCGGGTCGTCGTGCAGTTGCCCGGCGTGCAGGACACCGCCAAGGCCAAGGACATCATCGGCCGCACGGCCACGCTTGAGCTGCGCATGGTCGACGACAGTGCCGAAGCCATGGAGGCGCTGCAGGGCAATGGCCCCGTGCCCTTCGGCACGGAGCGCTTCATCGACCGCGGCTTCGGCCCCATCATCGTCAAGCGCCAGGTGCTGCTGACCGGCGACAGCCTGAATGATGCCCAGCCCGGCTTCGACCAGAACCAGCAGCCGGCCGTGCACCTGACCGTCGACGCCAAGGGCGCCCGGATCATGAAGGAGGTCTCACGCGAGAACATCGGCAAGCGCATGGCCATCCTGATCTTCGAGAAGGGCAAGGGCGAAGTCGTCACGGCACCCAAGATCAACGACGAGCTCGGCAATCGCTTCAGCATCTCCGGCGCCATGACGACGCAGGAAGCTGCGGACACGGCCCTGCTGCTGCGCGCGGGCTCGCTGGCCGCGCCGATGGAGATCATCGAAGAGCGCACCATCGGTCCGAGCCTGGGCAAGGAAAACATCGAGAAGGGCATCGCCAGCGTCAGCTGGGGCTTCGTCGCGGTGGCCGTCTTCATGTGCCTCTACTACATGCTGTTCGGCGTGTTTTCGTCGCTGGCTCTGGGCTTCAACCTGCTGCTGCTGGTCGCGGCCCTGTCGATGATGCAGGCCACGCTCAGCCTGCCGGGTATCGCGGCCATCGCGCTGGTGCTGGGCATGGCCATCGACTCCAACGTGCTGATCAACGAACGCGTGCGCGAAGAACTGCGCGGCGGTGCGACGCCACAGCAGGCCATCCACCTCGGTTACGAACGCGCCTGGGCGACCATCTTCGATTCCAACGTGACGACGCTGATCGCTGGCGTGGCCCTGCTGGTCTTCGGCTCCGGCCCGATCAAGGGCTTTGCCGTTGTGCATTGCCTCGGCATCCTGACCTCAATGTTCTCGTCCGTCGTGTTCTCGCGCGGCCTCGTGAACCTCTGGTACGGCCGCAAGAAGAAGCTCAAAAGCGTGTCCATCGGTCAGATCTGGAGGCCGGACGCCGACAAGGCCGTTGCAGGGACGACCGACGCGACCGACGTGGCCGCCAAGGCTTAAGGATTCAAGATGGAACTCTTTCGCATCAAGCGCGACCTGCCGCTGATGAAGCATGCGTTGATCTTCAACGTCATCTCATTCCTCACCTTTGCCGCCGCCGTGTTCTTCCTGGTCACGCGCGGCCTGCATTTCTCCATCGAATTCACGGGCGGCACCGTCATCGAGGTGGCCTATCCACAGGCGGCCGAGATCGAGAGAACCCGCCAGACCGTCGAGAAGATGGGCTTCGGCGAAGTCCAGGTGCAGAACTTCGGCTCATCCCGCGACGTGATGATCCGCCTTCCCGTGCGCGAAGACATCAAGCAGACCGAGCTGGTCGACATGGTCTTCGGCGAGCTTTGCAAGGCCGAGGCCGGTGTGATCAGTGCGCACCAGACCGTGACGCCGCAGGGTGAACAGGTCAGCAAGCAGATCTGCAAACAGGCCGATGGAAGCGAGCCGATCACGCTGTCGCGCTCCGAGGTCGTCGGGCCGGCCATCGGTGCCGAACTGGCGCAGGACGCCGCCAAGGCGTTGGCCGTGACGGTCATCGGCATCATGATCTACCTGGCCATCCGGTTCGAGTGGAAGTTCGCGGTCGCCGGCATCATCGCCAACCTGCACGACGTGATCATCATCCTGGGCTTCTTCGCCTTCTTCCAGTGGGAGTTCTCACTGGCGGTGCTGGCGGCCATCCTGGCGGTGCTGGGCTACTCGGTCAACGAGTCCGTCGTCATCTTCGACCGGGTACGCGAGGCCTTCCGCAAGTTCCGCAAGATGACGACGCACGAGGTCATCGACCACGCGATCACGTCGACGATGAGCCGCACCATCATCACCCACGGCTCGACGCAGCTGATGGTGGTGTCGATGCTGCTGTTCGGCGGCCCGACACTGCATTACTTCGCGGTTGCGCTGACCATCGGCATCCTGTTCGGCATCTACTCCTCGGTCTTCGTCGCGGCGGCCCTCGCGATGTGGCTGGGCGTCAAGCGCGAAGACCTCGTGAAAGTGCCCGTCAATCGCGACGACCCCAGCGACCCGAACTCCGGGGCCGTCGTGTAGAGTGAAGCGAACCCCGCCAACCAGCCGAGTCGCCGCTCTCGTTCCATGACCGCCGCCCGCAACCAGGCCCTGGCCACGCAGGCACGGCGCGTCTATCTCGAAGCGCTGGTGCGCGGCTTGACGCCCCTGGTGGCCGCGGTCGGCCAGGGCGCTGGGCAGCTGCTGGCGCAGGGCGCGCCGCACGCTGTCATGATGGCGCGACGCGACGCGGTGCAGGCCTGGCAGAAGCTCGGTCCCAGTTGGCAGATGGCGGTCGTCGGTGCGCTGCGCCACGCGGCCGTGCACGGCGTCTCTGACAACGCGCGCGAGCCTGAATCCGCCGCGCCGGCCCAGTCGCAGAAGATGAGCCTGGTCGACGACTCGACCATCGAGCGCGAGATCATCAGCTCGCGGCTGGCGTTGGTCATGATGGATCGAGCCACCTGGGAGTTCACTGACCTGCGCACCCGCATGCAGGTGCTTGAGGCGCATGACGACCTTGAACCGCTGGACCTGCTGCGTGCCCATGTCGTCGCTCGGGTTGCCTTGGATGCCTGGACCCGCGTCGGCCTGGACGCCAACGTCTGGCAGTTGCTGCACAACGAGCTGCACGAGGAGTTCGCCCAGCTCATCAGCGAGGCCTATCACGAGACCAACCGCTGGCTGATCGCGCAGAAGGTGTTGCCCGATGTCGATCTGCGCCCCTTCATCCGGCGCACGGCCCAGGCTGCGGTGACGGCGACGGCCGCCGCGGCCGGCGTCGCTGCCAGCCCGCCAGCTGCGCCCGCGCCACCGTTCCCCCCCTTTCCACCGCTGCCACCGGTTTCGCCGGGCCCTGGCCTCGGCCCCACGTCGGGCCCGGGCCCCATGGCTCCGCTGCCGTCCGTGCGCAGCAAGGCCAGCAGCCAGGCCGATGAAGTCATGGCCCAGCTGCAACGCGTGCTGGCCCGGCATGTGCCGGGCTTTCCGGTCACCAAGAGCCAGGTGCCGGCCCGCCCGGGTGGCGGCAAGCCCAGCCTTGCCGACGTGACGCCCAGCCACCCGGGTGCGCTGAGTGGCGGCGCGGCGCGCGCCGCCGCCGACGCTGCCAGACCCGCGCTGGCCGACGCGCCGTCGGTCCCCGCCTCGCCGCGGTTGATGGGCGCCATCAAGCATGCGCAGGAATCGCTGCAGCGCCGCCCCGCCGGTACCGGCGACACCGGTGGTGGCGCCGTCAGCACACCGCGTGCGCTGGAGGAGATCGGCGCGCGCAACCAGGCCTTCAAGCAGGTCCTCAAGCAGGCGGCCAACACGCCGGCCGAGCGCGCGACCATCGAGATCGTCGCGATGATGTTCCAGAGCATCCTGACCGAAGAGCGCATCCCGGCGACGGTGCGGGTCTGGTTCGCGCGGCTGCAGATGCCGGTGCTGCGTGTGGCTGTCAGCGAGCCCGACTTCTTCGCCGCCGCCGACCACCCGGCGCGTCGCCTCATCGACCGCATGGGCGCCTGCGTGATGGGCTTCAACACGGCCCACAACAGCGGCCCTGGCGCCGAGCGCGCCAGCAACGATGCGCTGGAGCGCGAGATCAAGCGCGTCGTGCAGGTGGTCGAGGCCTACCCCGACACCGGCCGGCGCGTCTTCGCAACCGTGCTGACCGAGTTCGAGAAGTTCCTCGACCACTACTTCGAGAACGAGAACCAGGCCTCCAAGCGCGGCGTATCGCTGGCCCAGCAGGTTGAGCAGCGCGAGACGCTGGCCATCCAGTACACCATCGAGTTGCGCAAGATGCTGTCCGAGGTGCCGGTGCAGGACGGCGTGCGTGACTTCCTCTTCCATGTCTGGGCCGATGTGCTGGCCGTCACGGCCGTGCGTGCCGGCGCTCAGTCCGAGGTCACCAAGGTCATGAAGCGCGCCGCAGCCGACCTGATCTGGAGCGCCAGTTCCAAGGCCTCGCGCGAGGAGCGCGCGGACGTCATCCGCCGTCTGCCGCCGCTGCTGAAGACGCTGCGCGACGGCATGAGCCACGCCGGCATCCCGATCGACAAGCAGGACGAGCATGTGCGCCAGCTCAACAATGCGCTGGCCGCGGCCTTCACGGCCAAGACCGCGGCCATCCCGCGCGAGCGCCTGGACGAACTGATGGACCAGCTCGAAACGCTGGAGGCCATGCTGCCCGAGAACGTCGATGGCGACACCCATGTCGACGAGATGCTGGTGCGCGACCTGTCCGGCCACGAATCCGACGGCATGGAAGTCGTGGCCGAGGGCGGCTCCGCACCGACGCCGGCCATGGTGGCCTGGGCGCGCGAGCTGCAGGTCGGCGGCTGGTTCATGCTGGATTACCGTGGCCGCAACGAGCAGGTGCAACTGGCGTGGCGCGGCTTGCGCAAGCAGCTGGCGCTGTTCGTCACGCCCAAGGGCCGTGGCGTGCTGTTCTCGCTGAACCGCATGGCTGCCTTCCTGCAGGCCGGCCTGCTGCTGCCGGCGCAGGATGAAGCGCTGACCGTGCAGGCCACGCGCAAGGCACTGGCCAAGCTGGATGCCGACCCTGAGCAACTGCTGAAATGACCAACGGCGCCGAGGGCGCCGTTTTGTTCGATCGGGCTGGCAATCTCAGTGGATCAGCCGGTCCTCGGGGGCGACGAAGAGTTCGTCGAGGATCAGCGCATCGGGTTCTTCGCCCAGGCTCCAGAACACCATCAGCACGATGATCTTCAGATCCTCAAGGTCCATGGGCGCGCCGGGGATGGCCATCGCGCGATCGATGACCATCTCGCGCATCGGGCCGGGCAGCACGCCAGCGGATTCGAGGAAGCTGACGAAGCCGACCGAGGCTTCACCCAGGTGCTCGATCTCGACGGGCGAGTAGACGCGCATCGCATTCTCGCTCTGCTCACCCTGGTAGGACTCGCCAGCTGCAGCGAGGCCGTCAAGCCAGCACAGGGCCTCCTGGATTTCGTCGTTCTCGAACCCTACCGCCGTCAGCTTGCGCGCGAGCTGCGCGTGATCGGGGCAGGCGTCCGGGCGCCAATACGTCTCGTAGAGATAAACCAGGACATCGAACATTGTGAGGGGATGATAGCCCACGGCCCGGCGGCCCCCTGACGCGAATAACCCCGGGGATAGGGCTCTGATATCCGGGGTCAGGCTGGTCAGCCCTGGCCCCTGCGCTGGAACAGTTGCCCCGCCAACCGGGCGACCCGGCCGTCCAGCTCCAGCTCCAGCAGCGCCCCGCTGAGTTCGGCCGCCGGCCAGCCGCTGCGGGCCATCAGCGCATCCAGGCTGACCGGATCGAACCCCATGGCGTCCAGCAGTGCCTGCTGTTCATGAGGTGTTTCAGGCGTTTCCGGCGCGGCCTCGCGCGCGGTCCCGAGCGGACGCAGTTCCTCCAGCACGTCCTGCGCCGATTCGACCAGCTTGGCGCCCTGACGGATCAACGCGTGGCAGCCACGTGCCTGCGGCGAGTGAATCGAGCCGGGGATGGCAAACACTTCGCGCCCGGCCTCGACCGCCAGCCGTGCCGTGATGAGCGAGCCCGACTGCACGGCGGCCTCGACGACGAGGCAACCCTCGGCCAGGCCGGCAATGATGCGGTTGCGCTGGGGGAAGTTGGCCTGCGTGATGGGCGTGCCCAGCGAGTACTCGCTGACGATGAGGCCGCCACCTGCGAGGAGCCGGGCAGCAAGACCGGCGTTGCGACGCGGGTAGACCTGGTCCAGGCCCGTGCCGACGACGGCGATGGTTGGACCGCCTGCGTCGAGGGCCCCCTCATGCGCTGCGGCATCCACGCCCAGGGCGAGGCCCGAGATGACGGTGTAGCCGGCATCGGCCAGTGCCCTGCCAAAGGCGCGGGCGTTGTCGCCGCCCTGGGCGGTCGGGTTGCGGCTGCCCACGATGGCGACAGATGGCGTGCCGAGCAGCTCGCGCCGTCCTTGCAGCCACAGCAGCAGCGGTGGGTCGGCGGTGGCCAGCAGGCGCGGCGGGTAGTCAGGGTCGCCGAGCGCCAACAGATCGTGGCCGGGCTCGGCCAGCCAGGCCACGGCCTTGGTGATCAGCTCGTCCAGATGCTCGGGCGGCCGGTTGAAGGCTTCACGTTGCTTGTGCGTCAGCGCCTGGTCGAGTGCTGCAGCGGGAAGCCGGAAAGCAGCCTGAGGGCTGCCGGCCATGGCCAGCAGACGCCGCACCGAACCGGCGCCAAGACTTTCGGTCAGCCGCAGCCAGGCGGCCAGTTCGGCCGGGTCGAGCATGCGCTCAGGGCTGGGTGAAACGATCGCCCGGCTTGACCGGTTCGTTGACCGAGATGATCAGCGCGTAGGAAACCCGCTCATAGACCTCGAACACGAAGAGCACGCCATGGCGCTCGTCGGGCAGCTTGATGACCTGGGCCTTCTGCTGCGTCTTGTCCACAGCGGTTTCGCCGTCACGCCAGAGCGCCAGCACGTGGCCGCGCTCCATGCCGTCGCGCCGGCCGCGGTTCAGCGCGACGATCTGGTTCTGGCCTGCATTCAGCGCGTCGCCGTAGATGGCCGCGATTTGACCCGCCATGGGCTTGTCGGGTGCGTGCGGCACATAGCGCTCGAGATTGCGCTGTGGCGCGGGGGCCAGGCGGTCACCCACGCCGACTTCCTGCTTGGCCAGCCTGATCTGCACCGTCGCCGGCACGATCTCGGGCTTGCCATCGGCACCGGTGCGGTTTTCGCCGGTGCGGACCAGCTCCGCGGTGCCAACGTAGGGCGCCTCGTAGCCAAGAATCTCCCTGGTGGTCGGGTCGCGCAACGTGCGAGCAGTGCGGAAGACACGGAAATCCGTGCCGTTGCCAAAGTCGCCACGGGCATAGGCCAGTTCGCCCCTGCCGACCAGCACGCGGCCTTCCTGGGTCGCGACCACTCGCGGTGCCGTGGCCAGCACATCGGTATCGAAGACGATGGCGTCGGTCAGGAAGGGCTGTATCAGGTGCAGCGGGATCGCGGCGATGGGGCTGGTGTCCGTCGCCGACACGCGCATCTGCGGTCGCAGCTTGACCGTGTCGCCCGCGCCGCTGCCACTGCGTCCCTGGGCCAGCTGCAGCCGCGCATGGCCGTCCACCTTGACCAGCAGCAGCACCTGGCCGGGGTAGATCAGGTGCGGGTTGCGGATCTGCTCGCGGTTCATGCCCCAGAGCTCCGGCCAGCGCCAGGGGCTTTTCAGGAACAGCCCCGAGATGTCCCACAGGGTATCGCCCGGCTGCACCGTGTGCTGGTCGGGCGCGTTGGGTGCAAGCTCGGACAGCGGCACGCCGGCGCTGGCGACCTGATCGGCCACGCGGCGTTGCTCCTGCGTGATGGGCAGCGTGCTGGTCTGGGCCCAGGCCGCAGTCGTCGCGAGGGTCAGGCAGGCCGCAAGGACGGAAAAATGGGCGGGGCGGGCAGCGGGCATCAGGCGCGGTCTCCGAAGGGATTGCCGGATCGGCGAAAATCCGGGTGATTCTGCCCGCATTCACACAGGGCAACCAACAACCGCTAGCGCTCGTTTGCGAGTGCTTACAAGGCGCCATGGCCCAACTCGACATCCTCCGCTATCCCGATCCACGCCTGCACACCGTCGCCAAGCCGGTGGTCGCCGTCGATGAGCGCATCCGCCAGCTCGTCGACGACATGCTGGAAACCATGTATGCCGCCGATGGCGTCGGCCTGGCTGCGACCCAGGTGGATGTGCACGAGCGCGTCATCGTCATCGACACCTCGCAGGACCGCGACACGCCGCGCGTGCTGATCAACCCCGAGCTCGTGAAGGCCAGCGAACGCATGGTTGACGGCGAGGAGGGCTGCCTGTCCGTGCCGCAGATCTACGACAAGGTGCCCCGCCATGCCGAAGTGACCGTGCGCGCCACCGGCCGCGACGGCCAGGTCTATGAGCTTGAAGCCGATGGCCTGCTGGCCGTCTGCGTCCAACATGAGATGGACCACCTCGCGGGCAAGGTCTTCGTCGAATACCTGAGCCCGCTCAAGCGCGACCGCATCAAGACCAAGATGATCAAGAAGGCGCGCGAGGAAGAGATCGAGGCCAAGAAGCGCAATCAGAGGTTCTGATGCGGGCCATGTCATGAGAGTTGTCTTTGCCGGCACGCCGGAGTTCGCCGCCATCGCGCTGGATGCGCTGCTGCAGGCCGGCTTCACGGTGCCGCTGGTGCTGACCCAGCCCGACCGCCCGGCCGGCCGCGGCATGAAGCTGCAGCAGTCCGCCGTGAAGCAGCGCGCCGTCGCGGCGGGCATTCCGCTCGCTCAGCCGCAGGGCCTGAAGCTGGATGGCAAGTACGCCGCCGACGCCGAAGCGGCGCACCAGTCGCTGCTGGCCGCACAGGCTGATGTCATGGTCGTTGCCGCCTATGGCCTCATCCTGCCGCAGTGGGTGCTTGACCTGCCCGGTTCTCGGCGCCCCTCGCCGACGAGTACGTCGCCGATCCCCCGAGGGGATCAAGCCGCCCTAGCGGGCGGCCCGTCGAGCGGCTTGCGCGGCTGCCTCAACATCCACGCCTCGCTGCTGCCCCGCTGGCGCGGCGCGGCGCCCATCCACCGTGCCGTGGAAGCAGGCGACGCCGAGACCGGCATCACCATCATGCAGATGGATGCCGGCCTGGACACCGGCGACATGCTGCTCATCGGCCGCGAGGCCATTCGCGCCGACGACACGACGGCGACGCTGCATGACCGCCTTGCCGCGCTGGGTGCCCGTCTGATCGTCGAGGCGCTGCAGGCTGCCCGCCTGACGCGCACGCCGCAGCCCGCCGATGGCGTCAGCTACGCCCACAAGATAGAGAAGGCCGAAAGCGCGATCGACTGGCGCCAGCCGGCCAGCGAGATCGAGCGCCGTCTGCGCGCCTTCGACCCCTTCCCCGGCGGGCTCGCCATGCTGGCCGGCGAGGCGGTCAAGGTCTGGCGCGCCGAGCTGGCCGAAGGCGGCGGCGCACCGGGTGAGGTCATCGCCCCCGGGCCGGTCGTTGCCTGCGGCCAGGGCGCCTTGAAGCTCACTGAGCTGCAACGCGCCGGCGGCAAACGCGGGCCGGCGGCGGCCTTCCTGCAGGCCCGGCCCATTGCGGTCGGCGAACGCTTCAGCGCTTGAAATCCGGCGCGCATGGCACCATCTGCGAAGCCATCCCTCACTGCAGGAGCACCCTGAGATGTTCAACCTGGTCAAGACCGCCGTCCTGATGGCCGCCATCACGGCGCTGTTCATGGGCGTGGGCGCCATGATCGGCGGCCAGACCGGCATGTTGATCGCGCTCGTCGTCGCGGTCGGCATGAATTTCTACAGCTACTGGTTCTCCGACAAGCTGGTGCTGAAGATGTACAACGCCCGCGAGGTCGACGCGAGCTCGGCACCGCAGTTCTACGGCATGGTGCGCGAGCTCAGCGCGCGCGCCAACTTGCCCATGCCCAAGGTCTACCTGATCGATGAGACGGCGCCCAATGCCTTCGCAACCGGCCGCAACCCCGAGAATGCCGCCGTTGCCGCGACGACCGGCATCCTGCGCGTGCTGTCCGAGCGCGAGCTGCGCGGCGTCATGGCGCACGAGCTGGCCCACGTCATGCATCGTGACATCCTGATCAGCACCATCAGCGCGACCATGGCCGGTGCGATCTCGATGCTGGCTAATTTCGCCGCCTTCTTCGGCGGCCGGGATGAGAACGGTCGGCCCAGCAACCCGATTGCCGGTATCGCCGTCGCCATCCTCGCGCCGCTCGCGGCCAGCCTGATCCAGATGGCCATCAGCCGCGCGCGCGAGTTCGAGGCCGACCGGGCCGGGGCCGAGATCTCGGGCGACCCCCAGGCGCTCGCCTCGGCGCTCGACAAGATCCACCGCTACGCCCAGGGCATCCCGCTGGCGCCCGCCGAGGCGCACCCGGAGACGGCGCAGATGATGATCATGAACCCGCTGTCTGGCGGCGGCCTGCGTGGGCTGTTCTCCACCCATCCGGCGACCGAAGAGCGCGTCGCGCGCCTTCTCGCGATGGTCAGGCGCTGATTCAAGTTCCTGGTGGCGAGGCCGATACCTGAGCAGATGAAGCGCATCCTTCTTGCCCTGCCCGTGCTCGCAGCCCTGTCGGCCTGCGAGCAGTTGGGCATCGACGACCCAGCCAAGGTGGCCGCCAACAAGGAGGCCGAAGGCAGGGCCATTGGCAGCGCCTGCCGCCATGCGATGCGCGCCATCGAGGACTGCTACGTGCTCAACCCCAAGGCGCAGAAGGCGGCCGTCTACACCGGCTGGCGCGAGATGGACGAGTACATGCGCGAGAACAAGCTCGAAGGCGTCGCGCCCGTGGTCCCGCGCCCGGGCGCCCGGCCCGCCCAGGTGGCCGAGGAGGCCGAAGCCAGGCCGGCAGAGCCGTCGCGCGACAAGGCCAAGGCGCCGTGATCGGAGGCTGGGCCAGCGCCCAGCCGCCGAAATTGCATTTCGGGCCTCCTATCCTGCGCATCGTCGCGCCGCCTTTCCCGCCCGGGCGGGGCACCGGCAAGATGCGAGCCATCACAACCCTGATGGAGCCCGACATGAACACCACTCGCCGCCATTTCGCTCGTCTCGGTGCCGTCGGCCTCGTCAGCGCCGCTGCAGCCTTCAGCGGAGCCGCCCAGGCCTGGAGCTGGAACAAGGGCGAGCGCATCGCCGGCAATGGCGACATCGCCACCGAAGCGCGCGACACCGGCGCCTTTGACGCGGTGGCGCTCAGTGGCGGCTTCAACGTCGTCATCCGCCAAGGCAGCGGCAACAAGGTGGAGGTCAAGGCCGACCGCAACCTGCTGGCCTACATCGAGACCCGCGTCGTCGACGGCAGCAAGGGCCGCACGCTGGAGATCGGCCCCAAGAAGGGCTACAGCGTCTCTTCGTCCACCAACCCCAGCTTCACGATCGAGATGCCGTCCATGCGCGCCGTCGCGGTGGCCGGCTCCGGCACGATCAAGGTCGAGGCCATGAAGACCGGCGTCGTCGATGCCTCCATCGCCGGCTCGGGCGACATCCGCTTTGCCGGCCTGGATGCCGAACGCCTGGCGATGAAGGTCAGCGGCAGTGGCGACATCGTCGCGGCCGGCCGCTGCGGCAGCGCGACCGTCTCGATTGCCGGCAGCGGTGACGTCAGGGCTGCCGAACTGGTCAGCGACGAAGTCAAGGTCAGCATTGCCGGCAGCGGCGACGCCCAGGTCAACGCCACCAAGAAGCTCAATGTCTCCATCGCCGGCAGCGGCGACGTGAAGTACGCCGGCTCGCCGGAGATCAGCTCGTCCATCGCTGGCAGCGGCAAAGTCCGTCGCCTCGACAAGTGATCAAGGCCCCATGCCGTCGAGAATGGCGGCATGAGTTTGACCATCAGGCTGCGCGCGCTCGCGGCCGATCCTGATTTCCGAGCCGGCGCGCGTGACATGGCGTCGCCTTCCCTGGGCCTGGCAGCCTGGGGCCTGGTGACCGGCATGACGATGATCAAGAGCGGGCTGAGCATCCCGCTGGCCTTTGCCATGTCGCTGCTGGTGTTCGCCGGCAGCGCGCAGCTGACGGCGCTGCCGTTGATCGCCTCCGGCGCACCGCTGTGGGTGCTGCTGGCCACGGCGTTCTGCGTCAACCTGCGCTTCGTCATCTTCAGCGCACAGTGGCGCCACTACTTCGGCCATCTGCCGCGCTGGCGCCGGCTGATGACGACCTATTTCGCGGCCGACCTGAACTTCGTCTACTTCGTCAAGCGCTACCCCGACCCCGTACCGGCGCGCAGCCAGCAGCGCTATTTCTGGGGCGGCGTCGCCGTGAACTGGCCGACGTGGCAACTGACCGCCCTGGTGGGCATCCTGCTGGCCGACCGCATCCCGACGCACTGGGGCATCGGATTTGCCGGCGTGCTGGCCTTGCTCGGCCTGTCCTATTCGCTGCTGACGGAGAGGATGTTGTGGTGGGTGGCCGTGACCGCGGCTGCCGTGTCGATCGCGACCTATTCGCTGCCCCTGAAGCTCAACATCCTGTGCGCCATCGTCGCTGCCGGCGCCGTGGGCTGGTGGCTGGACAGCCGGAAGGCGCGCAATGGCTGAGTGGCTGATATGGATTGCGCTGTTCGGCCTGGGCGCCATCACGGTGGTGACGCGCGGCTTCTTCATGATCGGCGACCGGCAACTGCCGATCCCCGACTGGCTGCGCGAGCTGCTCAAGGTCGCGCCGCTGGCCGCGCTGGTGGCCGTCGTCGCGCCCGAGATCTTCATGACGCAGGGCCAGGTCATCACCACCTGGCAGGACGCGCGCTGGCCGGCCGCGGTGGTCGCCAGCGGTTATTTCTTCTGGCGCCGCGACATCCTCGGCACCATCATCAGCGGCATGGCCGTGATGCTGCCGTTAAAGCTGGTCTTGGGTTGGTAACCGGCTGGAACGCGGGGCGGAGAGAATCGCGGCAGTCTCGATCTCCCAACTTTCGCATCGCCCCACCATGAACGTCCTCCGCTTCTCCGACCTGATCGCCGCCGGCAAGGTCTCCGGCCAACGCGTCTTCATCCGCGCCGACCTCAACGTGCCGCAGGACGACGCCGGCAACATCACCGAGGACACGCGCATCCGCGCGTCCATCCCGGCCATCGAGGCCGCGCTGAAGGCGGGTGCCGCCGTCATGGTCACCTCCCATCTGGGCCGCCCCACCGAGGGCGAGTTCAAGCCGGAGGATTCGCTGCGCCCCGTGGCCAAGCGGATGGGCGAGCTGATGGGCCGCGAGATCCCCGTGGTCGCCAACTGGGTGGGTGGCGTCAGTGTCGCGCCGGGCCAGCTCGTCATGCTGGAGAACTGCCGCCTGAACAAGGGTGAGAAGAAGAACAACGAGGAGCTGGCCCGCAAGATGGCCGGGCTCTGCGACATCTTCGTCAACGATGCTTTTGGCACCGCCCACCGGGCCGAGGGCACCACTTACGGTATCGCGCAGTACGCGCCCATCGCCTGCGCCGGCCCGCTGCTGGCGGCCGAGATCGATGCCATCACCAAGGCGCTGGCCAACCCGCGACGGCCGCTGGTGGCCATCGTTGCCGGCTCCAAGGTCTCGACCAAGCTGACCATCCTGAAGGCGCTGTCGGCCAAGGTCGACGGCCTCATCGTCGGCGGCGGCATTGCCAACACCTTCATGCTGGCTGCCGGTTTGAAGATCGGCAAGTCGCTGGCCGAGCCGGACCTGGTGGGCGAAGCCAAGGCCGTCATCGAGGCGATGGCCGCGCGTGGTGCCGCGGTGCCCATTCCGGAGGATGTCGTCACGGCCAAGACCTTTGCCGCCGGCGCCACGGCGGCCGTCAAGGCGGCCACCGACGTGGACGACGACGACCTCATCCTCGACATCGGCCCCAAGACCGCGGCCAAGCTCGCCGAGCAATTGAAAGCGGCCGGCACCATCGTGTGGAACGGCCCGGTCGGTGTCTTCGAGTTCGACGCCTTTGCCCATGGCACCGAGGCCATCGCCCGCGCGATTGCCGAGAGCGTGGCCTTCAGCATCGCCGGCGGCGGCGACACCCTGGCCGCGATTGCCAAGTACGGCATCGAGAAGGACGTCGGCTACATCTCCACCGGCGGCGGTGCGTTCCTCGAAGTGCTGGAGGGCAAGACCTTGCCGGCTTTCGAGATCCTCGCCCGGCGCGCGGCGGGCTGACGACGAGGCCGCCCCGAAGCGGGCGGTCGTTACAACTTTGTAAGTGTCGGGCGGGCTCATTTCACGCTTGCCGGCGGCCGCCATGCACCGTGTCGGGGGCCGGGCCGCCAGAATGCCCGCATGGTTCTGCGCTGGCTGCTTGCTCTGCTCGTCCTGGCGACGGTGCTGGGCCTCTACGCCAATGAGCATTGGATGACGCGCCGTCTGGTGCTGGACGGGCGCAGCCCGGGCCAGCATGTGGAGATCGTCGACGACCGCGGCGTTGGCGGGGCGAGCGAGGCCGTGCGGGATGCATCGGTCCAGCAGCCGTTGGCGATGCGCTGCGCGATCCGGCCCGGCTATGAATGGCCTTTCTGTGAGCTGCAAATCGTCATGCAGGAGCGGGACCTGGACCTGCAGCGCTTCAGCCATCTCCGGCTCTCGCTGCATGCCGAGGGGCCGAACGAGGGCAAGGAACCTGTGCAGGTGCGCGTCTTCCTGCGCAATTTCAACCCGGCCTATTCGGGCCGGGGGGATGCGGTTGACCTCAAACCGCATGAGCTGATCTTCGCGCCCGGCGCCCAGCCCCAGCCGGTGGAGCTGAGGCTGTCGCAATTCATGGTCAGCTCTTGGTGGTCGCAAGGCCATGCGCTGCCATTGGCCATCGTCGGCCCCGAACTGGACCGCGTGCGCATCATCAGCTTCAGCACCAGCGGCCAGACGACGGTGGGGCAGCACCTGATTCGCGTGGAGGCTGCCGAGCTCGTCGGCGACTGGGTGGCGCCCGAGACCTTCCGCCTCGGTCTCGTCGGGCTGTGGATGTTCAGCCTGCTGGGCTATCTGGCATGGGAGAGCTGGACGGTGCGTGGCCGCCTGCGGCACTCGATGAAGCGCTCGCGGGTGCTGGAGCAGATGGCGCTGCGCGACTCGCTGACCCGCGTGGCCAACCGTGACGGCCTGGACCGCGCACTGGAGCTGCTGCTGCAGGTGCAGGGCGACACGGGCTTTCCGCTGTCGGTCGTCTTCGTCGACGTGGACCATTTCAAGCGCGTCAACGACGGGCATGGGCACGAGACCGGTGACCAGGTGCTGGTACTGCTGGCACACACGCTGCGCGCCAACCTGCCGCGCGACGACTTGCTGGCGCGCTGGGGAGGTGAGGAGTTCGTCATCGTCATGCCGCAGACGCCTGCCGCCGAGGCCGTGGCGGTCGCCGAGCGCCTGCGCCAGGTCCTTGCCCACACCGAATGGCCGGCCGGCCTGCGGGTGACGGCGAGCTGGGGCGTGGCCCAGGCCGTGGGGGCTGCCGATGTTGAAGCCGCGCTGCGCGAGGCCGACCAGGCCATGTACCGCGCCAAGCAGGCAGGCCGCGACCGGGTGATATCGGCTTCGGCATAGATCGCCAAAGAACCGGCATCGGCAGGCGCTCAATCGCGACGTAATCTTCAGGATTCCTCCTGGAGACACGCCCTCATGGAAAAGAACAACGCCCCCCTGTCGCCGGCCGAGGCCGCGCTGCGCGACGCCGCCCTCGACTATCACCGTGCGCCGACACGCGGAAAGGTTTCCGTCACGCCGACCAAGGCGCTTTCCAACCAGCGCGACCTGTCGCTGGCCTACTCGCCCGGCGTCGCCTATCCCTGCCTGGACATCGAGCGCGACCCGTCGCTGGCAGCCGAGTACACGTCGCGCGGCAATCTGGTGGGCGTCATCACCAACGGCACCGCCGTGCTCGGCCTGGGCGACATCGGCCCGCTGGCGGCCAAGCCGGTGATGGAAGGCAAGGGCTGCCTGTTCAAGAAGTTCGCCGGCATCGACGTGTTCGACATCGAACTGGCCGAGCGCGACCCGGACAAGCTCATCGACATCATTGCGGCGATGGAGCCGACGCTGGGCGGCATCAACCTGGAGGACATCAAGGCGCCCGAGTGCTTCTACATCGAGCGCGAGCTGTCCAAGCGCATGAACATCCCGGTGTTCCATGACGACCAGCACGGCACGGCCATCATCTCGTCGGCCGCGCTGCTCAACGGGCTGGAACTGGTGGGCAAGGACATCGGCAAGGTCAAGGTGGCCGTGTCCGGCGCCGGTGCAGCGGCCATTGCCTGCCTGGATGTGATGGTGGGCCTGGGCGTGCGGCGCGAGAACGTGTTCGTCTGCGACTCGCGCGGCGTCATCCAGAGCGAGCGTGAGGACACCAAGGCCGGCAAGCTCGATGAATCCAAGCAGCGCTATTGCCAGATCACGACGGCGCGCACGCTGGCCGATGTCGTCGACGGCGCCGATGTCTTCCTCGGCTGCTCGGCGGCCGGCGTGCTGACGGCGGACATGGTCAAGACCATGGGCACGCAGCCCATCATCCTGGCGCTGGCGAACCCGGAGCCCGAGATCCGCCCCGAGCTGGCCAAGGCCGTGCGGCCGGACTGCATCATGGCCACCGGACGCAGCGACTACCCGAACCAGGTCAACAACGTGCTCTGCTTCCCCTACATCTTCCGCGGCGCGCTGGACTGCGGCGCGAGCAAGATCACCGAGGGCATGAAGCTGGCCTGCGTGCGCGAGATCGCGGCGCTGGCCAAGGCGGAGACGTCGGATGAAGTGGCGGCGGCCTACGCCGGCCAGGAGCTGGCGTTCGGGCCGGAGTACCTCATCCCCAAGCCGTTTGATGCCCGCCTGATCCTGCGCATCGCGCCGGCCGTGGCGGCGGCGGCGGCCGCCGACGGCGTGGCCACGCGGCCCATCGCCGACCTGGTCGCCTACCGCCAGTCGCTGGAGCGCTTCGTCTACCAGACCGGCATGTTCATGCGCCCGGTCTTCTCGGCCGCCAAGGCCGCGCCCGCGCGCGTGATCTACGCCGAAGGCGAGGACGAGCGCGTGCTGCGCGCGGTCCAGGTGGCGCTGGACGAAGGCCTGTGCAAGCCGACGCTGATCGGCCGCCCCGGCGTGTTGGCCGCGCGCATCCAGCGCGCCGGCCTGCGCCTGAAGCTGGGCGAGGACGTCGCCGTCATCGACCCGGAGGACGACCCGCGCTTTCGCCTCTACTGGGAGGCCTACCACGCCCGCATGAAGCGCAATGGCGTCACGCCCGAGATGGCCAAGTCGGCCGTACGCCGCTCCAACACGGTCATCGGCGCGCTGGCCATCGAGCTGGGTGACGCCGACGCGATGATCTGCGGGCTGGTCGGCCGTTTCGACCGTCATCTGGAGCAGGTGCGCGAGCTGGTCGGCCTGCGCCAGGGCGCCCGCCAGTTCGCAGCAATGAACGCACTGATCCTGGAGCAGATGACGCTGTTCATCACCGACACCTTTGTCAACGACGACCCGACTGCCGAAGAGTTGGCCGATATCGCGGCCATGGCCGCCGAAGAGGTGAGACGCTTCGGCCTGCCGCCCAAGCTGGCCTTCGTCAGCCACTCCATGTTCGGCTCATCGACGCGCCCGTCGGCCGTGAAGATGCGCCGCGCCCACGAGCTGTTCGCGGCGGCGCATCCCGAGGTCGAGTGTGATGGCGAGATGCATGGCGACGCGGCGTTGTCCGAAAGCGTGCGCCTGGCCTTCCTGCCCGACAGCAAGCTCAAGGGCGCCGCCAACCTGCTGGTGCTGCCGACGCTGGACGCGGCCAACATCCTCTTCAATGTGCTGAAGATCAGCGCCAGTCACGGCGTGACGGTCGGGCCCATCTTGCTGGGTGCGGCGGCACCGGTGCACATCCTGACGCCGTCGGCGACGGTGCGCCGCATCATCAACATGACGGCTCTGGCGGTGGCGGACGTGCGGGAAGCCCAGGCCGTGAAGGACTGAACTGCGCCAGCGCCACGCCGGCAAGGATGACGCCGGCGCCCAGCAGCTTGGGCACGCTGAACTGCTCGCCGCCCCACAGCCATGCGATCAGGCCGGCCACGAGCGGCATCAGGTAGATCAAGGGTGCGGTGCGGGCCACGCCGCGCTTCTCGTTGGCCCAGCCCCAGGCCAGCCAGCCGATGAAGCCGCCGCCGGCGACCTGCCAGACGGTGCCGCTCCACACCCAGCCGGGCTGGGCCTGCCAGTCGAGCGCCGCCAGCTCGGGCGCGCACCACAGCAGCATCGGCAGGGTGCAGACCAGGCTGCCGTAGCCCAGCACCGTCACGCCGCCGTGATGCAGGATCAGCGGCTTGCTGGCGACCGTGTAGTAGCTGAACAGGGCAGCGGCGGCCAGCAGGGTCAGGTCGCCGATGCCGGCATGCCAGTCGGCCGCCAGCAGCTTGTCGGACGTGAACAGCAGCGCCCCGCTGGCCGCCATCGCCACGCCGGCGACCTGGCCGCGCGACAGTCGCTCCACGCCGCTGGCACGCAGGATCAGCAGCGTGAAGACGGGCCCGCAGGCCAGCAGCACGCTGGCGCTGAAGGCCGTGGAGCCCTGCATGCCGTAAGCCGCCAGCAGCAGGTGCAGCCCCTGGCCGATCAAGGTCAGGCGCACCAGCGGGCCCACCTCGCTGCGGTCCAGCCGCGGCCAGGCGGTGCCGAAACGCCAGCACAGCAGCGCCACTGCGCACAACGGCACGAGCAGATAGCGCAGACCCAGGAAGCCCTCCGGGCCGAGCTGCGTGAACAGGGCTTTGGACAGCGGGAAATTGACGCCCCAGGTCAGCACGACCGCCAGCGCGGCGATCAGCGGGGCGGTGTGGCGATCTCTCATATCGGCTAGCATATTCCCGTATGAGAGAAAATTTCTCTGAATCGAGCGACGAGGGGCATTTCGAACTGCAGCTTGCCGAGCGCCTCGCGACGCTGCGCCTGGCCGCCGGCTGGTCGCTGGACGAACTGGCCACGCGCAGCGGGGTCAGCCGGGCGACGCTCTCCCGGCTTGAGCGCGCCGAGACCAGCCCGACCGCCACGCTGCTGTCGCGCCTGGCCCGCGCGCACGGCTTGCCCCTGAGCCGGCTGCTGGCGGACGCCGAGGCCCTGCCGGTGCGGCTGCTGCGCGCTGCCGACCAGCCGCGCTGGCACGACCAGCGGAGCGGCTTCGAGCGGCTGATGCGCTGCCCGCCGCTGGCCGGCTTTGCCACCGAGGTGATCGAGGCGCGACTCGCGCCCGGCGCTGAGCTGGCTTACGAGGAACCGACCGTGGCGCGGCTGGAGCACCACCTTTGTCTGCTGCAAGGCGGCGTCAGCCTGACGCTGCAGGGTCAGGTCTACACCTTGACCGCAGGCGACTCGATCAGCTTCCGTGTCACCGGCCGTTCCGTCTTCGCCAACCCCGGCATCGAGCCCGCGCGCTACCTGCTCGCGATGACCGTTCCCAGCCTGTAACCGCCATGCAGCTTGCGCCACTCGACCCGACCAGCCCCGATGCCCAGGCGCTGATCACCCAATCCGAAGCGCTGATGACGGCGCTCTACCCCAGCGAAAGCAATCATTTCGAGCCGGCCGCCAACCTGCGGCCGCCGCTGGGCGCCTTCTGGGGCGCGTGGGTGGACGCCCGACTGGTCGGCTGCGGCGGCGTCAGGCACCGCGCCCCCGCGGGCGAGCCTGCCTACGGCGAGATCAAGCGCCTGTTCGTGCTCGACAGCGCCCGCGGCCGCGGCGTCGCCAGGCAGTTGATGGCACGGCTGGAGGCCGAGCTGACCGCGCGCGGCGTGAGGCTGGCGCGGCTGGAGACCGGCATCCACCAGCCCGAAGCGCTGGCGCTGTACCGGCGGCTGGGCTACAGCGAACGCGGGCCCTTCGGCGACTACGCGCGCGACCCGCTCAGTGCCTTCTTCGAAAAGGTGCTGACGCCCGCGCAGATGTGAAACACGAAGAAACTCGCGCGGGGCGCGGCGGACCATAATTCCGCGCCTTCCAAGAATCGAGACAGCCATGACCCGCGCCACCAAGATCGTCGCCACCCTCGGCCCCGCTTCCAACACGCCGGAGGTCTTGGAAAAGATGCTGCGCGCCGGTGTCGACGTCGTGCGGCTGAACTTCTCCCACGGCAAGGCGCAGGACCACATCGACCGCGCCACCATGGTCCGCGCGGCCGCCGAGCGGGTCGGCAAGTCGGTGGCCATCATGGCCGACCTGCAGGGCCCCAAGATCCGCGTCGGCAAGTTCGAGGGCGGCAAGATCGAGCTGGTTCCCGGCGCGCCCTTCATCCTCGACGCCGACCGCACCGAGCTCGGCAACCAGGACATCGCCAGCCTGGACTACAAGGAGCTGCCGCGCGACGTGAAGCCCGGCGACACACTGCTGCTCAACGACGGCCTGCTGGTGCTGACCGTCGAGGCCGTGCGCGGCGCCCAGGTGCACACCGTCGTCAAGCTCGGCGGCGAGCTGTCCAACAACAAGGGCATCAACAAGCAGGGCGGCGGCCTGACGGCGCCGGCGCTGACCGGCAAGGACATGGAGGACATCAAGACCGCGATGTCCTTCCAGTGCGAATACCTGGCCGTGAGCTTCCCCAAGAACGCCACCGACATGGAGATGGCGCGCCAGCTGGCCAACGTGGCCGGCGAGCCCTACCGGCACAAGCCGGCCATGATCGCCAAGATCGAGCGCTACGAGGCCATCCCCCACCTCGAAGCCATCCTCAAGGCCAGCGACGGCATCATGGTGGCGCGCGGTGACCTGGCCGTTGAAGTCGGCAACGCGGCCGTGCCGGCGTTGCAGAAGCGCATGATCAAGATGGCCCGCGAGCTGGACAAGGTCTCCATCACGGCCACGCAGATGATGGAGTCCATGATCGTCAACCCGGTGCCCACGCGTGCCGAGGTGTCGGATGTGGCCAACGCCGTGTTGGACGGGACCGACGCCGTCATGCTGTCCGCCGAGACTGCCGCCGGCAAATACCCCATCGAGACGGTCGAGCAGATGGCCAATATCGCGCTGGAGGCCGAGCGCGCCGAGTTCGTCAGCCTGGACACCGATTTCGCTGGTCGCCAGTTCGGCCGCATCGACCAGTCCATCGCCATGGGCGCGCTGTTCACGGCCTATCACCTCGGCTGCAAGGCCATCCTGGCGCTGACGGAGTCCGGCTCCACGGCGCTGTGGATGAGCCGCCATCGCATCCAGGTGCCCATCTTCGGCCTGACGACCCAGCCGATCAGCCAGCGCAAGATGGCGCTGTACCGCAATGTGCTGCCGTTGCTGATGCCCAAGTTCGAGGACCGCGACACGGCCCTGGCCGCGGCGGAAAAGATCCTCGTCGAGCGCGGCGTGCTCATGCCGGGCGACACCTATGCCATCACCTGCGGCGAGCCGATGGGCTATCCCGGCGGCACCAACATGTTGAAGGTCTGCAGAGTCGGTTGACCACCCCCGAGGCACCTGCCGCA
This sequence comes from Roseateles sp., assembly GCF_052436255.1. GTDB lineage: Bacteria > Pseudomonadota > Gammaproteobacteria > Burkholderiales > Burkholderiaceae_C > Pelomonas. Next base: position 37,782 of record NZ_JBQVNP010000008.1, read on the forward strand.
AAGCGGCGCCTCAATGACTGTGGCCGACATGGCTCTTCAAGGGCAGCTCCGCCCCCGGCTCGGCCAGGCCTTCGAGGATGGCACAGGCCGGTTCGTCGCCCTGGCAGCGGGCGCGCAGTGCCCGCAGCTCCTTTTCCAGTTCCTGCAAGGCCTTGATGCGCGCGCTGACATGGCCGATGTGCGCGTCCAGCAGGGCGTGGGCCTCGCCATCATGACCTCCGCCCTTCAGGGCGAGCAGGGCGCTCACCTCGGCCAGGTTCATATCCAGTGACCGGCAGCGGCGGATGAAGTGCAGGCGCTCGGCGTCGGGCGGGCCGTAGACGCGGTAGCCCGCTTGCGTGCGCGGTGGCGGCGCCAGCAGGCCCTCGCGCTCGTAGTGGCGGATGGTGTCGACCGGCGTGCCGGTCAGGCGGCTGAGCTCTCCAATACGCATGCACCGATTGTGAGCTTGACTCTGGAGTGGCTCCAGGGTTTGCAATGCGGGCCTGTGTCGTCCAAGGACTTCTCGTGAGCCACGCCTGTCATCACCACCATCACCAACCCAGCCCCGGCAACACGCCGGCCTACCGCCGCGTGCTGTGGGCGGCGCTCGTCATCAATGCTGCGATGGCCGTCATAGAGATCAGCGCCGGCTGGCGCGCCGGCTCGCTGGCGCTGTGGGCCGACGCGCTGGACTTCGTCGGTGACGCGGCCAACTACGGCGCCTCGCTGGCCGTGCTGTCCGCCGGCCTGCTGTGGCGGGCCCGGCTGGCCTGGCTCAAGGGCTCGGCGATGGCGATTTTCGGCGTCGGCGTGCTGGCGCGAGCGGCCTGGGCGGCGCTGCACGGCGAGCCGCCGCAGGCCGCGACGATGGGCATCGTCGGCACGCTGGCCCTGCTGGCCAATGTGGGCGTGGCGGTGATGCTTTACGCCTGGCGCGAGGGCGACGCCAACATGCGCGCTGTCTGGCTGTGCAGCCGCAACGATGCGCTCGGCAACGTGGCCGTGGTGGCTGCGGCCGGTGCCGTTGCGCTGACCGGTCAGGCCTGGCCGGACCTGGTGGTGGCCGTCGTCATGGCCAGCCTGGCCCTGCATTCATCGCGCGACGTGTTGCGGCAGGCGCGGGCGGAGATCCGCGCGGCAGCCTGAGGCCGGCCCGGCGCCCGGCGCCGGTTTCCGTGCGCTGCGCACGTTGGCGATCAGCCCTGGGCATCCACAGGCCATTTCTGCGCGGCATGATGCCGCCATGAAAAGGGCAGCGCGTCGCTGGACAGGGCAGGCATGGGTGGGCGTGGCCGTCCTGTGGCTGTGCGCGCCCGCCAGTGCCGATCCGGGCCGGCCGCCGCTGGTGCTGCTGGTTGAGAGCAGCGCCCTGATGCCCCATGCCCGCGTCGACGGCGACCAGGTGGTGGAGGGTCTGAACCTGGACATCGGCCTGGCGCTGAGCCGGCGCCTGGGGCGCGAGCTGGTGGCCAAGCCGGTGCCGCGCAAGCGCCTGGCCGAGGCCCTGCAGCGTGGCGAGGGCGACCTGCTGTGTGACTACCAGAGCGACTGGCTGCCGGGCGCCTTCGCGTGGAGCCGTCCTTTCATTGCCGACCAGGCCTTGCTCATCAGCGCCGCCGCGGTGCCTGCACCGAAAGGGCTGGTGGCGGTGAGTGGCCAGCCGGTGGGCACGGTGCGTGGCTACGTCTACCCCGAAATGGCCGACATGCTGCGTGCCGGCTTCCTGCGTGACGATGCGCCCGACACGGTGACCAACCTTGAGAAGCTGGCGCGCGGCCGCGTGAGCCATGCGCTGACGGGCCGGCGCGTGCTGGAGTACCAGCAGCGCGTGGGCCACTTCAAGCTGGCGCTGCACCCGCCGCTGGTGGTCTCCGAAGTGCTGGCGCAATGCGCGTTGTCGCTGAGCAGCTCGGTCGGGCTGGCGGCCTTGAACACCGCCATCCAGGGCCTGGTCAACGAGGGTGAGCTGGCGCGGCTGATGGCGCGTTACCGCTAGCTGCCGCTAGCCGGTCAGCTCGCGGTGAAGCCAGGCGCGAGCCAGCGCCCAGTCGCGCTTGACGGTCGTGCGGCTCAGGTCGAGCGCCTCGGCGATCTCCCCCAGCTCCAGCCCGCCAAAAAACTTCAGCTCGACGACCTTGGCCGCGCGCGCGTCCTGCTGCTCGAAGGCCAGCAGCGCCTCGTGCACGCGCAGCACGTCGGCATCCACGCCGCCGGCCACCTGCCGGGCCTCGGTCAGCGTCAGCGGCACCAGCATGGCTTCGCGCTTGGCGGCCTGCTTGGCCAGTGCGTGGTTGACGAGGATGCGCCGCATCATCAGCGCCGCCACACCCAGGAAATGGCTGCGGCTCTGCCACGCGGTGCGCGTCTGTTCAGCCATCCTGAGCCAGGCCTCGTGCGTGAGCGCCGTCGCGCTGAGCGTGTGGCCGGCGTGCTCCTTGCGCATCTGCGCGGCGGCGCAGCGGTGCAGCTCGTCATACAGGCTCTGGTTCAGCGCGTCGGACGGGGCAGCGGGTTGGGGCATGCGGAAATTCTTGCATGCATGGGTCCGGGGTGGTCCTTTTGGCTGCGGTCCGCTGCGTGTAGGGAATGAGGCCCGGCATGTGCCGGGCTCGCCCACACCAGGAGCTTCCATGTCGCCCCGTTCCCTCGCCGTTGTCGCCGTGCTGTGCGGCAGCCTGCTGCAGCCCGCCCTCGCCAAGAACCCGGCGGCGCTGCCGCTGCCCGGCCCTTTCGACGCCGCCTCGGCGGCGGCCAGCCTGGTCGAGGTGTCGGGCGTGAAGGCGCTCAAGGACCTCAAGGGCAGCCGGCGCGTCGCGGTGCCGCAGTTCAGCATCGAGTTCGTCACGCAGGACAGCGTCAGCTCCGAGACTTCGGGCTTCGCCGCTGCCGGCCGCGCCAGCGTCAGCGGCCATTACCGGCTGACCGGCGTGGCCGAGCCGGAATTCCAGGCGCTGACCGAGCAGCTCTACGCCAGCTTCGTGCAGGCACTGCAGGCGCAGGGCCTGGAGGTGCTGACGCCGCAGCAACTGGCCGCGTCGCCCACCTGGGCCAGGCTGACGGCCGGCGGCGTGCAGGTGCCGCTGCGCGGCGAAAGCTCGATCACCGTCGCACCGCCCGGCATGGCCCTGTACGGCACCCATCGCATGCTGGCCAACACCAGCAAGAAGGGCACGCTGGCCGCGCTGGCGGGCTTCGGTGCGGCCGTCACTGGCATCTCGGAGTCGGTCGAGAACGTCACCCTGCAAAAGGAGCTGGACGGCGCCGCTCTGGTGGAGGTGTCGATGAAGCTGCACTTCGCGCAGCTGAAGAACGAGAACCGCGGCTTCCTCAGCGGGCTCAGCAACACGGCTGCCGTCAGCGCCAGACTGCACCCCATCCTGACGCATGCGCGCATGACCGTCATGTCGGGGTCGGAGGGCTCGACGCTCAGCACCAAGGCGCCGCTGCTGCTGGACCCGGCCGCCTTCACCGAGGTGCGCAAGGAGGCCGCGACCACCGGCGAGATCGCCGGCGCGGTGGCCGTGGGCCTGCTGCGCATGGCCATCGGCTCCAAGGACAGCAGCTCCAGCGAGAAGTACGAGGTCGTCGCCGAGCCGCAGCGCTACCGCGAGCGCATCGCCGCCAACCTGGCGCAAACGCACGCGATGCTGATTGCCCGCATGGTTAGCGAGCATTGAGGCCGGGACACTGGGGCATGAGCAAGCCCGAAGAGTCCTGGTGCCGCGTGAAGGCGGTGTTCGATGCGGTGACCGAGCTGCCGCCGGCCGAGCGCGACGCGGTCATCGCCGAGGCCGCCCTGCCGCCCGAACTGCTGGCCGAGCTGCGCAGCCTGCTGCAGCACCATGACGACGCCACCGTCGGCTTCCTCGCCGAGGCCGCGGCCATGCAGGGCGACGGCTGGACCGGCCGCCGCCTGGGTCCCTGGCTGCTGGTGCGGCAGGTGGGCGCGGGCGGCATGGGCGAGGTCTACGAGGCGGAGCGGGCCGATGGCAGCTACGAAGGCCGCGCGGCCATCAAGCTGCTGCAAGGTGGCCGCGGCGCCGGCTGGCTGGCGCGCTTCGAGCAGGAGCGCCGGCTGCTGGCGCGCGTCAACCACCCGCACATCGCCCAGCTGATGGACGCCGGCATGACGCCCGAGGGCCAGCCCTACTTCGTCATGGAGTTCGTCGACGGCCGGCCGCTGGACGAGGCCGCGCGCGGCCTGCCGGTGGCGGACCGCATCGCGCTGATGCTGCAGCTGTGCGACGCCGTAGCCTTCGCACACCGCCAGCTGCTCGTGCACCGCGACCTCAAGCCCGGCAACGTGTTGGTTGACGCGCATCGCCGCGTCAAGCTGCTGGACTTCGGCATCGCCAAGGCCATCGCCCCCGACGGCGCCGGGCTGGACGCTACGCAGGCCAGCGCGATGACGCCCAACTACGCCAGCCCCGAGCAGGTGCGCGGCGAAACGGTGGGCACCGCCACCGACATCTACAGCCTGGGCGTGCTGCTCTACCTGCTGCTGACCGGCGTGCGCCCGACCGGCCGGGATGCGACCACGCCGCAGGAGGCCGCGCGCAGCGTGTTGGAGGACGAGCCGACCCGCCCTAGCCGCCTGAGCCCCGACGACGTCGGCGACCCGCAGTGGCTGGCGCAGGCGCGCACGCTGCAGGGCGACCTCGACAACATCGTGCTGAAGGCGCTGGAGAAGCAGCCCGAGCGCCGCTACGCCAGCGTTGACGCGCTGGCCGCCGACCTGCGCGCCTACCTCGGCGGCTATCCCGTCAGCGCGCGCGCGCCGACCTGGTGCTACCGCACCGCCAAGCTGCTGTCGCGCAACCGGCTCGCCAGCGGGCTGGCGCTGGTCAGTGTGCTGGCCCTGGTGGGCGGCATGGCCGCGACGACCTGGCAGGCGCGCGAGGCGCGCCGCGCGCAGGCGCTGGCGGAGCAGCGTCTGGCCGAGGTCAGGCGTGTCACGCACGACCTCGTCTTTGGCTTTGGCGACAGCGTGGAATACCTGCCGGGTGGCCAGAAGATCAAGCTCGACTTGCTGCGCGACACGCACGCCGCGCTGGAACGCCTGCTGCCCACGCTGGGCGGCGACACGGCGGTCGTGGCCGACATGGCGCAGGTCCAGGTGCGCATGGCGGAGGCCCTGATGCCCGGCTACCCGGGCTCGCTGGAAAAACCGAATGACGCGCGCCACCACGCCGAGGCCGCGATGAGCCTCGCCACACGGGCCTGGCCGACGCAGAAGGGCAACGCGCTGTTCGCGACCTATGCCTCGCGCGCCTACAACGTGATGGCTTCGGCCGAGCAGGAGGCGGGCCGGCTGGAGGAAGCCGTCAAGCTCACGCGGCAGGGCCTGAAGCTGGCCGAGGAGGGTTTTGCGCTGGCACCGCCCGGCGTGGACCGGCTGCGCTTGCTTGGCGCCATCACCGCGTCGCAGTTCAACCTCGGCCTGCTGCTGGACGACAACGGCCAGGGCCTGGACCGGCCGGCCGAGGCCATGGCGGCCTACGGAGCGGCGAAGGCGGGCGCGCTGGCGCAACTGGGCATGACGGCGGAGATCGCTGCCGTCAACGCAGGCTTGCGGCCGGAGGAGACGCGGCTGGAGGCCGAGCTGGGGCAGACGCAGGCCGTCATCGCCGGCGCCATGGCGTCGTCCCTGCAGCGTCGGGGTGACTACGCCGGCTCGGCCGAGGCGCGCCGCGAGAACCTCGAGCACCTGCGGCGCGTGCAGCCCATGCACCCCGAGCAGCAGCAGTTCTGGGCCAGCCTGGCGTCCACGCTGTTCCTGCAGGCGGGCCTGGCGCTGCAGCTGGACCGTCCGGCCGAGGCGCTGGCCGCGATGCGCGAGAGCATGGACTGGACGCTGCGCCTGCTGGAAAAGGACGCCGACAACCCGCGATGGCCCGGCGACCGGGATGCGCGTGCCTTGACGCTGGGCACCGCGCTGGCGTTGACCGGCGCCGCCGCCGAAGCGACACCCTGGCTGGAGCGGACGCGCGCCTACTGGGCGGCCGAGACGGCCAAGGCCGGCACTGCGCGCAACCGACGATCGCTGGCCTTGAGCGAGCTGAGGCTGGCCGGCCTGCGTGGCGATGCGAAAGCGATGAAGGCCGCGGCTGTCGCGCTGCAGGCGCTGTCGGACGCCGAGATCCGCAGCGTCGACAACGCGCTGGCCGCCGCCGAAGCCGCCTTCATGCTGGCCGACAGGCGCGCTGCCTGCGCGGCCTGGGCACGCGCCGCGCCGTTGCGGTCACTGCCGCCGCAGGCACTGGCCTGGCGCACAGACCTGGGCTGTTAGGCCTCAGCCTTGCGCGATGCGCTTGGCCAGATGGGCCAGCGCTTCTTCCACCTGGTCCACCAGCACCAGGCACAGGTCACCGGGCTGCAGGCGCGAGAGCGCCCGATCGATGGCCGTGAACTCGCCGATGATTTCCTCGACATGCCGGGTGCGTGATGCGCCTTGCAGTCCGGCGCGCAGCAGCGCGACGACCTCGCCGGCGGCGCGGCCGCGCTGGCAGGCGTCTTCGTAGAGGATGACCTCGTCGAAGGCGGCGCCAAGGATCTCGGTCTGCACGCGGATGTCCTCGTCGCGCCGGTCGCCCGCGCCGCTGATGACGACGCTGCGCGTCTTGGCCGGCAGCGCCGCCACGGCGCCGACCAGGGCCTTCATCGCATCACCGTTGTGGCCGTAGTCGGCGATGACGGTGGCGCCGCGGTAGTCCATGACATTGAATCGGCCAGGCGCGTTATCGGCATCGTTGGAGAAGCTGCCGACGCCGCGGCGGATGGTGTCCCAGTCCAGCCCCACGGCCCAGGCGGCAGCGACCGAGGCCATCGCGTTCTCGACCTGGAAGCCGATCAGGCCGCCGCGCGTGATCGGGATGTCGCGCAGCGGGATGCTCTCCCGCCACACGCCCTGCGCGGCGACGAGCTGGTCGCCGTCGACATAGACACAGCGCTTGCCCTGGGCGCGGTGCGTGGCCATCACCGGGTGGTGACGGTCGGCCGCGAAGTAGATGACCTGGCCGGGGCAGACGGCGGACATGCCTGCCGTCAGCGGGTCCGCGGCGTTCAGCACGGCATAGCCGCCGGGCGCGACGTTCTGCACGATGACGCGCTTGACCAGGATGAGGTCTTCGGCCGTGTTCAGGAAGTTCATGCCCAGGTGGTCGCCCGCCCCGACATTGGTGACGACGGCGACCTGGCAGCGGTCGAAGCCCAGGCCCTCGCGCAGGATGCCGCCCCGCGCGGTCTCCAGCACGGCGGCTTCGACGTCCGGGTGCATCAACACGTTGCGCGCGCTCTTGGGGCCGGAGCAGTCGCCGCTGTCGATCTGGCGGCCATCGACATAGACGCCGTCGGTGTTGGTCATGCCGACCTTGAGGCCGCAGCTGGCGAACATGTGGGCGATCAGCCGCGTGACCGTCGTCTTGCCATTGGTGCCCGTGACGGCGACGACCGGGATGCGGCCGTCCTCGGCCATGCCGCCGGATTTATGCCCCATGCCGAACAAGTGGCCGACGATGGCCTCGCCGACGTTGCGGCCCTTGCCGTAGCTCGGGCTCAGGTGCATGCGCAGGCCCGGCGCAGCGTTCACTTCGACGATGCCGCCGCTGATCTCCTCCAGCGGGCGCAGCACTGTCTCGGCAACGACATCGACGCCGCAGACATGCAGTCCCACAACCTGGGCAGCCGCGATGGCGCGGGCGGCGACTTCCGGATGCACGTCGTCCGTCACGTCGGTGGCGGTGCCGCCGGTGGACAGGTTGGCGTTGTTGCGCAGGATGACGCGTTGGCCCTTCTCGGGGACGGACTCGGGGGTCAGGTCTTGCTGAGTCAGGCGTGCAACGGCGATGTCGTCGAAGCGGATCTTGGTCAGCGACGTGGCATGGCCGTCACCGCGCTTGGGGTCGGCATTGACCTTGTCGACCAGCTGCTTGACGGTGTGAATGCCGTCACCGATGACATGCGGAGGGTCGCGGCGCGCGGCGGCGATGAGCTTGTCGCCGATGACGAGCAGGCGGTAGTCCGAACCGGGCAAGAACTTCTCGACCATGACGGTGCCGATCTCGTCGGCCGCCTTGTAGGCCGCCGCGATGCCTTCGCGCGTCGTCACGTTGACGGTCACGCCCTTGCCCTGGTTGCCGTCCTGCGGCTTGACGACGACGGGCAGACCGATCTCCTGAGCCACTTCCCAGGCGTCGTCCGCCGACTCGACCGGGCGGCCGATGGGCACCGGCACGCCGGCGGCCTGCAGCAGGCGCTTGCAGAGGTCCTTGTCCTGGGCGATGGATTCGCTGACGGCGCTGGTCGCGTCGACCTCGGCGGCCCAGATGCGACGCTGCTTGGCGCCCCAGCCGAACTGCACCAGGCTGCCCTGCGTCAGACGGCGGTAGGGGATGCCGCGCGCCAGCGCTGCGTCGACGATGGAGCCGGTCGATGGGCCCAGGCGGATGTCCTCGTCGAGCTCGCGCAATTGCGCCAGCACGGCGTCGGCATCGAATTCGCTGCCGTCCAGCGCCGCGTTGACCAGCTTGATCGCATGCTCGAAGGCCAGGCGGCCGACGTCTTCCTCGCTGTACTCGACGACGATCTGGTAGGTGCCGGCCTCCGGCGTGACGTGCGTCTGGCTGAAGGTGACCGGGCAGCCGGCCTGGGCCTGCAGCGCCAGCGTGGCCTGCTCCAGCACCTGGGCCAGCGAGGCGTCGGTGCGCAGCTCGCCGATGGTCGGGAAGAGCTGGCGCAGGCGCGACTCGAAGCCGGGCAGGCGTTCGAGCGAACGCTCGGACTCGGTGCAATGCACGACGGCCTCGATGGCGGTGTGGCGGCTCCACATATTGGGGCCGCGCAGCGCGCGGGTGCGTGAAACGTCCATGGGTTTTTGGAGTTAGGCGAGGTGGAGTTCGGGCACGAAGGTGTCGAGGCCGGCGGCGATCAGTTCGGGCGAGATGCCCAGCGCCCAGGCAGCCGCAACGGCGGCAAGCAGGGTGGGCGCGTCGGCGGCCTGGGCGCCGAAGCGGCGCAGCAGGGCCTCGATGTTGGCCCCGGGCGTCTCCGCCGGGCCCTGGGCCAGCACGGCGGCGCCGCCGCGCAGGAAGACGGCGCGGCCGCCCCGGTCACGGTGATGCTGGATGGCGTCCAGCCGGCCGTCCTCGGCATAGAAGACGACCTCGCCATCACTCAGCTCGGCCATGTCGACCAGGCGCGGATGCGCGGCATGCAGCACGCTGGCGCCTTCGCTGAGCACCACGTCGATCTGGGTGCGCAGCACCTTGTAGAGCTGGTTCTCGTCCTGCACGTCGAACTCGGCCAGCGCGGCGATGCCGTCCATGTCGGTGACCACGCCGACCTGGCAACGGTCGTAGGCGAGGCCGTCGCGCAGCACCGAGGCGGGGTCGTTCTCGATGACCACGGCATTGACGCCGCGGTTCATCAGCAGGCGGTGGGCGGCGTCCCAGCGGGCGCTGTCCTTCTTCTCGACGCGGCGCGTGCCGAGGAAGAGGCCGTCGCGGCAGGCCAGGCCGACATGGCGGCCGTTGAGGTGCAGCAGCCAGGCGACCAGGCGCGAGATCTGCGCGCCGCCGCGCGAGCCGGCCACGCCGACGATGGGGATGCGGCCGCTCTCGTCCTCGGCGAAGAGGTGGTCGATGATGGCCTGGCCCACCGGCTGGGGCGAGCCGCCGGCGGGCTTGAGGTGCATCAGCAGGCCCGGGCCGGCATTCACCTCGACGACGGCGCCGCCGGTCTCGGCGAGCGGCTTGGAGATGTCCTCGGTGACGAGGTCGACACCGGCGATGTCCAGGCCGATGGTGCGCGCCGCCAGCGACACCGCATGCGCGACCTCTGGGTGGACCTCGGGCGTGCAGTCGATGGCGACATTGCCGTTGCGCTGGATCAGCACCGACTTGCCGGCCCGCGGTACGGTCTCGGCCGCAACGCCCTGGCGCTTCAGGTCCAGCAGCACGACGGGATCTTCGCCGAGGGTAATGCGGTTGAGCGGGAAGTCCTCGGTCAGGCCGCGGCGCGGGTCGGTGTTGATCTGCAGGTCGATGAGTTCGGCGACCGTGTGCACGCCGTCGCCATGCACCCACGCCGCCTCGCCGCGCGCCGCAGCCACCACCTGGCCGCCGACGACCAGCACGCGGTGCTCGTTGCCGCGGATGTAGCGCTCCACCAGCACGGACGAGCCTTCGGCGTCGGCCAGCTTGAAGGCGGCCTCGCAGTCGGCTTCGTTGGCGATGTCCAGCGTGACGCCGCGGCCGTGGTTGCCGTCGCTGGGCTTGATGACGACAGGCAGGCCCAGGTCCTGAGCGGCGCGCCAGGCTTCGGCGGCGCTCTTGACTTCCTCGCCGGCCGGCACCGGCACGCCGACAGCCTTGAGCAAGGTCTTGGTCAGGTCCTTGTCGCCAGCGATGCCTTCGGCGATGGCGCTGGTCATGTCGGTCTCGGCCGTCCAGATGCGGCGCTGGCGCGCGCCGTGGCCGAGCTGCACGAGGTTGCCGTCGTTCAGGCGGATGTGAGGAATTCGCCGGTCGGTGGCCGCCGCGACGATGGCCGCCGTGGAGGGCCCCAGGTAGCAGTCGTCCAGCTTCTCGCGCACGCGCGTCACGGCGGCCGGTACGTCGAAGGGCTGGTCGTTGATCATGGCCATGATGAGGGCGTGGCCCTCGGCCAGTGCCGCACGCGCCACCTGCTCGTCGCGGGCGCGGAAGACCATGCGGTAGACGCCGCGCTGGGAGGTCGAGCGCGTCTGGCCAAAGCCGGTGGGCATGCCGGAAAGGTTGAGCAGCTCGATGACGATGTGCTCCAGCACATGGCCCATCCAGGTGCCGCCGCGCAGGCGCTCGATGAAGCCGCCGCGCTCGCCGACGCCGCAATGGTGCTCGATCAGGTTGGGCAGGGCGGCCGTCAACCGGTCGTTGAAGCCGGGCAGCAGGTGGCTGGGGTGGTCCTCCAGCTCGCCCAGGTCCAGCCAGACCTCCAGCACGGGCCGGTAGGTCCACATGTTGGGGCCGCGCAGGTAGTTGATGCGCAAGAGCTTGATGTCTTCGCGGATGTCTTGTTTTTTGCTCATGAGATCAAGGGTAGGCGCCGCGGGCGCTGGGAATTGTGCGCTGAAGTCATGGCGGAGAATTGCTGCCGCCTGCTGGAGCCAACAAGAACATGCAAGACCTTCCCATCGCAACGCCCCATCCGCAAACAGCCGCCCTTCAAGGGCGGCTCGTGGCTGGCGAGAACGTGGTGGCGACGCTGGAGGTTGACCTGGACACGCAAGGCCGCTTCGGCCAGGGTCTGGTTGCACTGACGAATTCACGCCTGCTGGCCTTTGATCCGGCCGCCGGGAACTGGGCCGAGCACCCGCTGGCCCCGGGCCAGAGCCTCAAGCTCAGCGACCACGGCGGCCTGGCTTTCATGGAGCTGTTCGACGCCGGGGGACGGCTGGCCCGCTGGCGCTTCACCCTTGCCTGCAACCCGGCGGCGGTGCGCCTGGTTGACGCCTTCGAGCGCGAGGTGCAGCGGCTGGCCGGCCATGCCGTTCCGGTGGACGACGCCGAGGGCGAGGACTCGTCCTTCGATTTCGGCGAGGCCAGCAAGCCGTCCAGCACCTGGGTGCTGCTGCGCCTGTGGCGCTTTGCCCGGCCCTACCAGGGCCAGCTCTTGCTGGGCTTTGCGCTGATGCTGGGCGCCACCGGTGCGACGCTGGTGTCACCCTATCTGACGATGCCGCTGATGGATCGGGTGCTGATCCCCTTCCAGAACGGCCAGCAGATCGACCCCGGCCTGGTCGGCCTGCTGCTGAGTGGCCTGTTCGGCGCCGCGCTGCTGTCCTGGGGCCTGGGCTGGGCCAAGACCTATCTGCTGTCGCTGGTGTCCGAGCGCATCGCGGCCGACCTGCGCACGGCCACCTTCGAGCATTTGCTGGGGCTGTCGCTGGAGTACTTCGGCAACAAGCGCACGGGCGACCTGATGGCGCGCATCGGCTCCGAGACGGACCGCATCTCGGTCTTTCTGAGCCTGCATGCGCTGGACTTCATCACCGACGTGCTGATGCTCGCGATGACCTCCATCATCCTGTTCAGCATCCACCCCGGCCTGGCTCTGGCCACGCTGGTGCCGCTGCCCTTCATCGCCTGGCTGATCCACCTGGTGCGCGACCGGCTGCGCACGGGCTTCGAGAAGATCGACCGGGTCTGGGGCGAGGTCACCAACATCCTGGCCGATACCATCCCCGGCATCCGCGTGGTCAAGGCGTTCGCACAGGAGCGGCGTGAGGCGGCGCGTTTCCGCGACGCCAACCAGAAGAACCTGCAGGTCAACGACAGGCTCAACAAGACCTGGAGCCTGTTCACGCCCAGCGTGGCACTGCTGACGGAGATGGGCCTGTTGGTGGTCTGGGGCGTGGGCATCTGGCTGATCTCGCACCAGAGCATCACCGTCGGCACCTTGACGGCTTTCCTGGCCTATATCGGGCGCTTCTACGGCCGGCTGGATTCGATGAGCCGCATCGTCTCGGTCACGCAGAAGGCGGCGGCCGGGGCCAAGCGCATCTTCGACATCCTCGACCATGTCTCCAACGTGCCCGACCCGGTCAACCCGCAGCGCTTCGAGAACGTGACCGGTGCCATCTCCCTGCAGGGCGTGAACTTCCGCTATGGCTCGCGCTCGGTGATCCGGTCGCTGAACCTGGACATCCGGCCGGGCGAGATGGTCGGCCTGGTGGGCCACAGCGGCTCGGGCAAGAGCACGCTGGTCAACCTGATCTGCCGCTTCTACGACGTGACCGAAGGCAGCATCAAGGTTGACGGCGTGGACCTGCGACGCATCAAGGTGACTGATTACCGCCGCCACATCGGGCTGGTGCTGCAGGAGCCCTTTCTGTTCTTCGGCAGCATCGCCGAGAACATCGCCTACGGCAAGCCCGAGGCGACGCGCGAGGAGATCGTCGCGGCGGCCCGCGCCGCCCATGCGCACGAGTTCATCCTGCGCCTGCCGCATGGCTATGACAGCTTGGTCGGCGAGCGCGGCCAGGGGCTGTCGGGGGGCGAGCGTCAGCGCATTTCCATCGCCCGCGCGCTGCTGATCAACCCGGCCGTCCTCATCCTCGACGAGGCGACGAGCGCCGTCGACACCGAGACCGAGAAGGAGATCCAGAAGGCGCTGGACAACCTGGTGAAGGGCCGCACGACGATTGCCATCGCCCACCGGCTGTCGACGCTGCGCAAGGCCGACCGCCTGGTCGTCATGGATCGCGGCGAGATCGTCGAGCTGGGGCCGCATGACGAGCTGATCGCCATGCAGGGCCACTACTGGCGGCTGTGGGAAGCGCAGGCCCGCCGCGTCGACCAGGAAGACCTGGAAGAACACGAGCTGGCCCCCAACCCCAGCGCGCACACGGAGAACGCATGACCGACCTGCCTTTCCGCGACCTGGTGCTGGACGCCTTCGGCAAGCTGGTGCTGATCGATCTTGACGGCGTCGCCCATGTGGGCGTGACGCCCGTGCGCGCCCACCCGATTTCCGCGCCCGACGAGGGCTTGAGCCTGGTCGGCGTGCACGGCCATGAGCTGGCCTGGGTGAGGCGCCTGTCGGCGCTGCCGGACGGCCCGCGCCGGTTGCTCGAAGCCGAGCTGGCCGCACGCGAGTTCCACCCGACGCTCAAGCGCCTGATCTCCGTGAACACCTTTGCCACGCCAAGCACCTGGCGCGTCGAGACGGACCGCGGCGAGGTCGACTTCGTGCTGAAGAGCGAGGAAGACATCCGCCGCCTGGACGAGGGCCGGCTGCTGATCACTTCCAGCCATGGCGTGCAGATGCAGGTGCCTGACCGCTGGGCGCTGGACAAGCAGTCCAAGAAGCTGCTGGAACGCTTTCTTTGAGGAGCGGCTGGCGCTGAGCCGGGTATTGCGGGCCGAGCGCTGGGTCGCTCCGAGCCGCGGCTCAACGCCGCAAGCAGCGCCGTCCCCTGGGGGGCGACCAGGACTGCCGGCGTTCAGCCGGCGCGGGACTGGGCGAGGGGCTTCAGGACGCCATCTGCGACTGCAGGTAGTTCTGCTCGCCAACGGCGTTGACCAGCTCCAGCTGGGTTTCGAGGTGGTCGATGTGCTCTTCGGTGTCGTCCAGGATCTGCACGAAGAGCTCGCGCGACACGTAGTCGCGCACGCTCTCGCAGTAGGCCACGGCCTCCTTCAGATGCACGTGCGAGGCTTTCTCAATGATGAGGTCGCAACGCATCGTCTCGACGGCGTTCTCGCCGATGTAGAGCTTGCCCAGGTCCTGCAGGTTGGGCAGGCCGTCCAGGGTCAACACGCGCTCGATGAGCTTGTCGGCGTGCTTCATCTCCTCGATGGACTCTTCGTATTCGTGCTTGGCCATCTTCAGCAGCCCCCAGTTCTTCAGCATGCGGGCATGCAGGAAGTACTGGTTGATGGCGGTCAGCTCCAGCTTGAGTTGCTGGTTCAGGTGGACGATGACTTGAGGGTCGCCTTGCATGACGGGCTCCGAAACGTGAAATTGGTTGGCAGTATCCCCAGCGGATGCCCTTCAGCGAAACCGCTCTTTTTGCAAATGAGACAGATTCGCATTAGACTCCGCATCCATGATTGTTTGCGTCTGCCACCGCGTCTCCGACCGAGACATCGCGATTGCCGCGTCCAGCGGTTGTCCGAATTTCGAGGCCCTGCAGGACGACCTGCTTGTGGCGACGGCTTGCGGTGCCTGCCGCGACTGCGCCTGCGCGGTCTTCGAGGAGAGCCGCGTCAAAGGCGGCGGATCGCGAAATCGCGGTATGGCTGTAACGATCCAGCCGTTGCTGTCAGCCTGAACTAGAATGCACCCAGGCGCCGACATCCGGCGCCTTTTTGTTGGTCTTGTTTCCTGAACGTCGTTGTGAATTCCGCGGCCGCTCCGGGGCGGGCCACGCAGCACGACAACAGTAAGGAAATTCCATGAGCACCCTCCAAACCGGCACTGTCAAATGGTTTGACGACGGCAAGGGCTTCGGCTTCATCACGCCGGCCGACGGCAGCAAGGACTTGTTCGCCCACCACAGCGAAATCAAGAACAACGGCGGCTTCCGCACCCTGGCCGAAGGCGCCCAGGTCGAATTCGAAGTGAAGCAGGGCCCCAAGGGCCTGCAAGCCGCGAACATCCGTTCGCTGTAATCCTCACGGCTTCGGCCGTTGAGTCAAGCCCGCGCCTTGCGCGGGCTTTGTGCTTTCTGGGCCCGCCCAACGACAATCGCTGCCATGTCTGCCTTACCCCAACCGCCCAAGGCGCTGACCGCTTACCGCCCGTTCTGGGCCAAGCGTTTCGGCCCCGCGCCCTTTCTGCCCATGACCCGGGCGGAGATGGAGCAGCTCGGCTGGGATTCCTGCGACATCATCATCGTCACGGGCGACGCCTACGTCGACCATCCCAGTTTCGGCATGGCCGTCATCGGCCGCACGCTGGAGGCGCAGGGCTTTCGCGTCGGCATCATTGCCCAGCCGGACTGGCAGAGCGCCGGGCCCTTCAAGGCGCTGGGCAAGCCCAACCTGTTCTTCGGCGTCGCGGCCGGCAACATGGATTCGATGATCAACCGCTACACGGCTGATCGAAAGATCCGCAGCGACGACGCCTACACGCCGGGCGGCCAGGGCGGCAAGCGCCCCGACCGCGCCACGCTGGTCTACACGCAGCGCTGCCAGGAGGCCTTCAAGGACGTGCCCATCGTCATCGGCGGCATCGAGGCCTCGTTGCGCCGCATCGCCCACTACGACTACTGGCAGGACAAGGTGCGTCGCTCCGTGCTGGTGGACGCCAAGGCCGACCTGCTGGTCTACGGCAATGCCGAGCGCGCCATCATCGAGATCGCCCACCGCCTGGCGCGCCGCGAGCCGATCGAGAGCCTGACGGACGTGCGCGGCACGGCCTTCATGCGCCGCACCGACGACCCGACGGCCGAGGGCTGGTTCGAGCTGGACTCGACCGAGGTCGACCGTCCGGGCCGCATCGACGACCTCATCAGCCCCTACCAGATCGTCGACGACAAGACCTGCAAGACGGAAGAGCCTGACGCGCCCAAGCCCATCACCATCCACAAGATCGGCCGCATCAAGATGCCGCCGCGCGAGCACACCGTCGTGCGCCTGCCGGCGTATGAGCAGGTGAAGAGCGACCCGGTGCTCTACGCCCACGCCAACCGCGTGCTGCACCTGGAAACCAACCCCGGCAACGCCCGCGCGCTGGTGCAGCGCCACGGTGAACGGGACTTGTGGATCAACCCGCCGCCCATCCCGCTGACGACCGCCGAGATGGACCATGTGTTCGACCTGCCCTATGCGCGCGCTCCGCACCCGAGCTACGCGGACGAGGCTGGCGGTCATGACGGCGCGACCAAGATCCCGGCCTGGGAAATGATCCGCTTCAGCGTCAACATCATGCGCGGCTGCTTCGGCGGCTGCACCTTCTGCTCGATCACCGAGCACGAGGGCCGCATCATCCAGAGCCGCTCGGAAGACTCCGTGATCCGCGAGATCGAGGAGATGCGCGACAAGGTCAAAGGCTTCACCGGCATCGTCTCGGACCTGGGCGGCCCGACGGCCAACATGTACCGCATCGGCTGCAAGAGCCCCGAGATCGAGGCGGCCTGCCGCAAGCCCAGCTGCGTCTACCCCGGCATCTGCCCGAACCTGAACACCAGCCACGATCCGCTCATCAAGATGTATCGCCGCGCCCGCGCGTTGCCGGGCGTCAAGAAGATCCTGATCGGCTCCGGCCTGCGCTACGACCTGGCCGTGCAGTCGCCCGAGTACGTCAAGGAGCTGGTGACGCACCACGTCGGCGGCTACCTGAAGATCGCGCCCGAGCACACCGAGGGCGGCCCGCTGTCCAAGATGATGAAGCCGGGCATCGGCAGCTACGACCGCTTCAAGCAGATGTTCGAAGCGGCCAGCGCGGCGGCCGGCAAGAAGCAATACCTGATCCCGTACTTCATCGCCGCCCACCCCGGCACCAGCGACGAGGACATGATGAACCTCGCCGTCTGGCTGAAGAAGAACGGTTTCCGCGCCGACCAGGTGCAGACCTTCTACCCCAGCCCGATGGCCACGGCCACGGCGATGTACCACTCGGGCAAGAACCCGCTGAAGGGCATCAGCCGCGATGAAACGCGCGGCGAGAGCGTCGACATCGTGCGCGGCGAGCGTCGCCGCCGGCTGCACAAGGCCTTCCTGCGCTACCACGATGCCAACAACTGGCCGTTGCTGCGCGAGGCGCTCAAGAGCATGGGCCGCGCCGACCTGATCGGCAACGGCAAGCACCACCTGATCCCGAGCTACCAGCCGCTGACCGATGGCAGTTACGACAGCGCGCGCCGCAAGAATTCCACCGTCGTCAAGCCGGCCGCCGCGCCCGCATCGGCGCCGCGCAAGGGTCAGCTCTTGACGGCCCATACCGGCCTGCCGCCGCGTGTCACGGGAGGCCAGCGCGTGCCCGCCGGACGTCCGGGCAAACCCGGTAGACGTTGACGCGAACTGCGGGACATTTGCCCGCGCTTTTCGTGGCGGCCCCTGTGCGTATGCACTACGCTTGCGGCTCTTGACCGACGAGGCTGCTGCTGCTCTGGCTGGCGCCCGTGCCCGGAGTCCTCGCCCCCATGCAAGAAACGCCTGCCGCAGACGACGATCTGCTCGAATTGCTCGACGAGCCTGAGCACGCTGATGGCGAGCACCGCCCGCAGGATCGCCCCTGGCGCATCCTGATCGTCGACGACGACGGCGACGTCCACAAGGCCACCGAGCTGGCCATGCAAGGCCTGACCGTCGAAGGCCAGCCCCTGGTCTTCCTGCACGCCAGTTCGGCCGCACAAGCCCGTCAGTTGCTGGCCAGCGAGGAAGACCTCGCCGTCGTATTGCTCGACGTCGTCATGGAGAGTGAAGACGCAGGCCTGCAGCTGGTGCGCCATATCCGTGACGAGCTGCGGCTGAACGCCTTGCGCATCGTGCTGCGCACCGGCCAGCCCGGCTATGCCCCCGAGATCGAGACGGTGCAGGCCTATGACATCAACGACTACAAGACCAAGTCCGAGCTGACACGCACGCGCCTGTACACCGTGCTCACCGCAGCCGTGCGTTCCTACTGCCAGATCTGCGCGCTGGAGGCCAACCGCCGCGGCCTGGAGATGATCGTCGAGAGCAGCACCTCGCTATCGCGCATGCGCGGGCTGTCGCGCTTTGCCGAGGGCGTGGTCACCCAGCTGTGCGCCCTGCTTGGCATCCTGCCCGAGGGCCTGGTCTGCGCCCAGGTCAGCGGCGAGACCGGCGACGAGGTGCGCATCGTTGCGGCCGCGGGCCAGTACAGCGGCCTCATCGACCGGCCGCTGGCCCAGGTCAAGATCGCCAACGTGCGCGAGCGCCTGGAACGCTGCCTTCGGGAAGAACGCAACCTCTACGACGATGGCACGGTGCTGTACTTTGGCATGGGCCAGGGCCGCGCGATGGCTGCGCTGGTCGACGTTGGCCGCGAGCTCGACGAGCTCGACCAGCAACTGCTGCGCGCCTTCTGCTCCAACATCGCCGTCGGCTTCGAGAACGTCGTGCTCTACAGCCAGCTGCTGGACCAGGCCTACAACGACCCGTTGCTGCGCCTGCCCAATCGCAACCGCTTCGTCGAGCTGCTCGACAAGAATTTGAAGGACCCGGCCGGTGTCACGCTGGCGCTGATCGACATCGACGACTTCTCCGACATCAACGACGCCTTCGGCCACCACTTCGGCGACCAGGTGCTGCAGGCCGTCGTGCACCGCATGAGCGCGATGCTGGGCCTGAACACGGCGATGGCCCGCGTCGGCGCCGACACCTTCGGCGTGCTGGGTGAGCATGACAAAGTCTGCCCCGCGACTGTCAGTGGCGTCTTTGCCGAGCCCTTCATGGTCGCGGGCGAGCGACTGCAGCTGTCGGCCACCACGGGCCTGGTGCGCCTGGGCGAATCCGAGGCCGTCGGCTCCGAGTTGCTGCTTGATGCACAGATCGCGCTCAAGCGCGCCAAGCAGCAGCAGCGCGGCTCATCTCAGTACTTCTCGGCAGCGATGGGCAGCGACGCGCGCGAGCGCTTCAAGCTGCTCAAGGGCCTGCGTACCGGCTTCGAGGAGAGTCAGCTCTTCGTCGTCTATCAGCCCCAGGTCGAACTCAGCACCGGCTGCGCCATCGGCGCCGAGGCGCTGCTGCGTTGGAGGACCATCGACGGGCGCTTTATCCCGCCGGACCAGTTCATCCCGCTGGCCGAGCAGAGTGGCCTCATCATTCCCATCGGCGAATTCGTCATGCGCACGGCCTGTACGCAGCTGCAGAAGATGCAGGCCCTGGGCTGCGCCGACTTCCGCATGGCCGTCAACGTGTCCATGGCCCAGTTCCGCCACCCCGGCTTCATCGACATGCTGGGCCGTGCGCTGCACGACTGCGTCGTCGATGGCCAGAACATCGAGCTCGAGATCACCGAGTCCATGGCCATGGAGGACGCCGACCTCGTGCTGCGCGTGCTGGCCGACATCAAGCGGCTCGGCTTCAGCGTCGCCATCGACGACTTCGGCACCGGCTTCTCGTCCTTGAGCCAGCTGCGCCAGCTGCAGGTGGACCGCCTCAAGATCGACCGCGCCTTCGTGCAGGAGGCCCAAGCCTCGTCCGCCGGCGCGACCATCGCCCAGATGGTCATCAACCTGGGCCATGGCCTGGGCCTGACGGTCATCGCCGAGGGCATCGAGACCGAGGAACAGCGCCAGTACCTCATCGGTCTGGGCTGCCATGAAGGGCAGGGCTGGCTGTTCGCCCGGCCCATGCCGGCCGATCAGCTTGAAACCTGGATGAGGCACCGGTGAGCCCCTAAACTCCGCGCCGTCGATTGACGACAGCCAGGAGCGTCCATGAGTCTCGCCAAGATCCTCGTCGCCCAGGGCGGCGGCCCCACCGCCGTCATCAACCAGAGCCTGGTCGGCGTCGTGCTCGAAGCGCGTCGGCAGGCCGGCGTCGGCAAGGTCTACGGCGCGCGCCATGGTGTGCTCGGCATCGTCAACGAGGACTTCGTCGACCTGACGCAGGAGACCAGCCACAACCTGGAGCTGGTGGCCAACACGCCGTCGTCGGCGTTGGGGTCGACGCGCGACAAGCCCGATGCCGCCTACTGCCACGAGATTTTTGAGGTGCTGCAGGCGCATGGCATCACGCATTTCTTCTACATCGGGGGCAACGACTCGTCGGACACCGTGCGTATCGTGTCGGAAGAGGCGCAGGGGGCCGGCTACCCGCTGCGCTGCATCCACATTCCCAAGACCATCGACAACGACCTGGTCGGCAACGACCACACGCCCGGCTACGCCTCCGCCGCGCGCTTCGTCGCCCAGGCCTTTGCCGGCGCCAACCTCGACAACGCCTCCCTGCCGGGCATCTACGTCGGCGTCGTCATGGGCCGCCATGCCGGCTTCCTGACGGCGGCGGCGGCACTCGGCAAGAAGTTCGACGACGATGGCCCGCATCTCATCTACCTGCCGGAACGCGCTTTCGACAACGAGCAATTCCTGCGCGACGTCAAGGCCACCCACGAGCGCTATGGCCGCTGCGTCATTGCCGTCAGCGAGGGCATCCACGACGCGAGCGGCACGCCGATGCTGTCCAAGCTGGCGGGCGACCTGGAGCGCGACGCGCATGGCAATGCGCAGCTCAGCGGCACCGGCGCGCTGGCCGACCTGCTGTGCGAGGAGATCAAGGGCAAGCTCGGCATCAAGCGCGTGCGCGGCGACACCTTCGGCTATCTGCAGCGCAGCTTCCTCGGCTGCGTGAGCGACGTGGACCAGCGCGAGGCTAGGGAGGTCGGCGAGAAGGCCGTTCAATACGCCTTCCACGGCGACCGCGACGGCTCGGTGGCCATCAAGCGTGTCGGCTACTACTCGGTCGACTACGCGCTGCTGCCGCTCACCGACGTGGCCGGCAAGACGCGCACGATGGAGGACCACTTCATCACCGACAGCGGCACCGACGTGACCGACGCCTTCCGCCTCTACCTGCGCCCGCTGCTGGGCTCGGGCATGCCGGATGCGTTCAGGTTGAGGCCGAACCCGGTGGCCAAGGTGTTGAACAAGGGCTGAGCGCCGCTCAGCGGGGGGCGATGGCCTGCATCAGGCGCAGGCACCATGCGTCTGCCTTGAACTGTAGCCAGCCCACCGCCAGGATGCTCAGCACCCAGACGAGGAAGATGCGCGTCCCGTCCACCTCGCCGCGGGCAAATACTGCCCAGGCGACGCACGCGGCGACCGGCATCAGCGCGGTGGTAAAGCCCCAGCGATCCATGAGCGTCAGGCTGTTCAGCATCGGCCGCAGCAACCAGCGCAGGGGGTTGGCGGCCGGCAGCGGCAGCCGCGCTTCATGCACTGCCCCAGCGGCCAGCATCCAGGCCGCGCCGATCAGCAGGCAGCTCCACATCGGCAGCCACGTGCCCAGTGCCGCCACGGCCAGCCAGCCGATCAACGGCGCTAGGCCGCCCGTCACCCACGCATGTTCAGCGTTGTCGGGCCAGGCCAGCAGCAGGCCGGCCACCGCGAAGCCCGCCGCAGCGTAGCCGTAGGCCCAGGGCGGCAGCAGCGACAGCGCCCCGCTACCGGGGCTGGCATCTGGCGCTGCGGCTAGGTAGCACAGCCAGGCCGCAAACAGCAGCCAGACCAACGCGAGGGCGGGCTGGTGCTGGCCGTGGCGGCGCCACCGGGCCAGTGCAGGAAGTAGGGCCGCCGGGATCAACATCAGCGTGCCGGCGAACCCGCCAAACAACATGATGGCGCCCGTGGACAGGAGCCAAGTCAGCCCGTAGCCGATGCCGATGAAGGCGTCGTTGACCGTCTGGACGGCCACCACCATGCAGGCGAGCGTGGCAAGGCCGACGCGAAGCCAGGCGCCATGCATAGCGGCCTCCTTCAGCCCCTGCTGCGCGTCGGCGTCCAGGCCGATGCGGCGCAGCCGCTCGTCGCCCAGCTCTTTGTGGCCGTGCGCGAGCGAGGGCTGCAGCAGCAAGCCGATCAATTGCCGGAGCCACCAAGTGCCGCCTTGCCTGCGCAACGCGTCAAGCCCCAGCAGCGGCGCGGCCAGCGCCTGTAGGGCCGGCTCCAGCACGAGCGGCCGCACGCGCGCGTCGAGCGTCTCGTGCAAGGCCTCCGCAAGCGGCGTGCCGAGCTGGCGCTCGGTGCGGAAGTCGTCCAGCCAGCCGAAGTGGCTGTTGAGCGCTTTCAGAAAATCGTCCGGCAGCGCCGGCGTGCCCAGCGCCCATTGCGCGAACGCTGCCGAGAACTCGACGTGGCGGCTGAGGGGCTGCTGGCCCAGCTCGCGCTGCACCGCCGACCATTGGTGCAGCAGGGCGGCCTCGCCTGTGTGGCGCCAGCGCTGCGTCAGCTCGTCGATGAGGTGCTGGGGCTGGACGACATGCTCCGGCAGGGGCAGCGGTTCGATCGCCACGACCGGCGCGGCCGCCGGTTCGACCTTCGGTTCGGACAACAGCGGCGCTGCGACCGCCTCCTCGCTAACCTGGCTTGCCGCCTCCTGCTGCTGCCACTTCAGCCACTGCTGCACCCGCTCGTAGGCCCCACGCAGCGCCTGATAGGCCTCGGCATCGTCGTCAGGCCGTGTGACGCGCAGCTTCAGCGCATAGGCCTTCTTGATCGCCGCCAGCTCGGTCGTCGGCGCCAGCCCCAGCAGGGCCCAGTCTTGTTCCCACATGGCGGTCAGAACTTGAAGCTGTTGTCGATGCTGTCCAGCTGTTCCTTGAACTGCTGGCGCGCGCTGCGGATGGCGCGGGGGTCCTGGCTCTGCATGGCGGCCTCGAATGCGCTGAGCCAGTCCTGCAGCATTGCGCGGTCATTGCCCAGGCGGTCCTCGAACAGGCGCTTGGCGCGCTCGATCTGGTAGCGGTTGTCCTGGTCCTCGCGCGGGTGGCGCTTGAGCGTCTGCAGCCGCTCGCGCGTGGCGGCGATCTCGTTGGCGCTCAGGCGCGCGCCCTGGCTCTCGATCAGCAGCTCGTGGCGCTTGCCGCCCGGCAGCTCGTGGGCCTCGACTTCCAGCAGGCCGTTGGCGTCGTAGGTGAAGCGCACCTCTACGCCGGCTTCACCCGCCGGCGCCGGGGCGGTCGGGATCTCCAGCTTGCCCAGCGACAGGTTCTCCGAGCCCACCGGCGATTCGCCCTGGCGCACGTCCACGAGGATGAGTTTTTGCTGGTCGGCCAGCGTGTGATAGCGCTCCACGCGCGACACCGGCACCGGCGTGTTGCGCTCGATGATGGGCGAGAAGCGGTCGTTGACCAAGCGGTCGCCGACCGTGCTGGCCGCGACGATGCCCAGCGAATAGGGCATGACGTCGGTCAGCACGACATCGTCCAGCGCCGCGTCGCGCGCCTTCAGGCCGGCCTGCACGGCCGCACCCATCACGATGGCGAGGTCGGGGTCCAGCTTGCGCAGCGGCAGGCGCTGGAACAGGCGCGTGACGAGCTTTTGCACCATGGGCATGCGCGTTGCGCCGCCGACGAGGATGACCTCGGCCAGGCCGGCGGTGTCGAGCTGGGCGTCGGCCAGCGCGCGCTCGATGGGGCGACGCAGGCGCTGCAGCAACTCTTGCGACGCGGCCTCGAAGTCGGCGCGGCTCAGCGTGGCGGCCAGCGTGCGTTCGCGCCAGACGGTGGTGATCTCCACGCTGTCGCGCTCGCCGAGGTCGCGCTTGGCCTGCTCGGCCAGGCGCCACCAGGTCTCGCCCTCGAACCAGGCCTGGCGCTCTTCGGCGGTCAGGGTGTCGCAATGCTTGGCGAACAGCTGCGCGATGGCGCGGCTGAAATCCTCGCCACCCAGCCGCGTGTCACCGGCGCTGGCGCGCACCTCGACGACGCCGTCGAAATATTCCAGCACCGACACATCAAACGTGCCGCCGCCCAGGTCGAAGACGAGGAAGCTGCTGTGCTCGGGCCGCTCCTGCAGGCCATAGGCCAGGCCGGCGGCGGTGGGTTCGTTGAGCAGGCGCTCGACCTTGAGCCCGGCGATCTCGCCGGCCGTGCGCGTGGCGCGGCGCTGGGCCTCGTTGAAGTAGGCCGGTACGGTGATGACGGCCTCGGTGACCGGCTCGCCGAGGAAGGCCTCGGCGTCGGCCTTGATCGTCTGCAGCACCAGCGCCGACAGCTCCTCGGCGCGCATCTCCTTCACATGCGGGCCGGTGCGCAGGGTGATGCGCTTGTCGCTGCCCATCCAGCGCTTGAAGGCCAGCGCGGTGGACTCGGCATGCAGGCCGGCGCGCTCGCGGGCAGCCAGGCCCACCAGCGTGTGGCCTTGCTCGTCCAGCGCGACGGCAGACGGTGTCAGACAGTCCCCGTGGGCATTGGGGATCAGCACCGGCGCGCCGTCGCGAAACACGGCCGCCGCGCTGTGCGTGGTGCCCAGGTCGATGCCCAGGATCATTGGATAAGCCTCCCGTGAAGACGGGGCGCAGCTTAGCCGGTCCGGGTGCTGCTCACGGCTTGGGCTTGACCAGCTTGGGATGCCACTCATTGACCGCCAGCAGCGCCGCCGATCCGAAGTGGCGGTGCAGCTCGGCCACCATCTCGCCGTTGACGATGACGGGGTCGGTGTCCACGGCCTTGCGTGCGGCCTCCATGTCGGCGGTCGCGAGGATGAACAGGCCGCGCAGGCCGTCCTTGCCGTCCAGCGGGCCCGCGTACACCAGCAGGCCCTCCTTGGCCAGGCGGTTCATATTGGCGAAATGGCCCTTGAACATCTCGTCGCGCGCCGGGCCGGCGGCCATGGGCTTGGGGCCGGTCTTGAGCAGCACGAAGGTGTAGGGCCGCAGGCCCTGATCGTTGGCGCCCCAGGCCTGGGCCTTGGCGGCGTCGTAGGTGGCGGGGGGCTCCTGGGCCTGCGTGGACAAGGCGCAGCACAGGGCGAGGGCGGTGGTGGCGAGATGCTTGGCGGAACCGATGGTTTTCATGGTGATGGCGGCATGGGCGGCTGGATGGCGAGCATTGAACCGCGCCCCTGCTTCCCGGTGACCGCGATGAAACCCGCCCCCACGGCTGGCCGCACCTGTCCACGGCGCTGCACTGCGGCCATGGGCGCAAGGCCATCGCCGGATAGGGTTGCGCCTTCGGCGTCACGGTCCAGGTCGCCATGGTGGCCGACGGCACGGAGCATGAGGCTCTGCGTGTTGGCGCTGCCCGACGCCAGCGGGCAGTGGCCGTGGCGTTTGGGGGCTCAGTCCGGCACGGCCTGGATGAGCTTTTCGAGGCCGACCCGCACCTTCAACCCGGCCGGCGGCACCACGGCCGCGATGCCGAACTCCGGCCTGGCGGTGTCACGCCGTGCGGGCTCGAGCCGCAGGTTGCCTGCTCGGTCCGTCAACACGGCCACCAGCGGTGTGCTCGCGCTCTCGCCGCGACGCATCACCATGCCCACCTCGCCCGACTTCAGGCGCACCGTGCAGCCCGGCGGGTAGAGGCCGAATTCCTTGATGAGGGCTGCAGTCAGGGCGTCGCCCTTGGCGCATTGGTATTGCAGCCGCGCCGCGGCGTCGGCCAGCATGGGCGGGCGCTTCAGGCGCGGGCTGAGCTTGGCAGTGAAGCAGTCGGCGCTGTGCACCAGCTGCGCCACCTCGTTGACCGTTGCCGGACGGCGTGGGTAGCCGCTGCCGTCATGCTCCTCATGATGCTGGCGCACGGCCTCCAGCCAGTCGGCGTCGGACACCCCGGCCATCTCCAGCATGGCTGCGCTGCGCTCGGGGTGGGACTGGATCTCGGCGCGCTGCATCGGCGTGACCGGCGACACCTGCGTCACCAGCTTGTTCTGCAGCTCCGCCATCGAGATGTTCATCGTCAGCGCCGTGCGCAGCACGCATTGCCTCTGCAAGACAGACCAGCCGAGCCGGGTGGCCGCCAGGCAGGCCGCGGTGGCTGTGTGCACCGCATGGCGGCCGGCATACGAGATCGGGCCGCCGTCAACGGCCTCGGTGCGTACCGCCTGCAGGATGGCCAGGTCGGGATCGCGCTCGATCAGGGCCAGCAGCGGGCGGCAGGCATGGTCCAGCGACTGCGTGAAATCGCTCGACGGGCTGGCGCGCAACAACCGACCCACTTCGCCCATGCTTTCGTCCCAGTACGCCGGCAACTGGTCGCGCCGCGCCTTGGCGATCTTGCGCGCCGGGTCGTCGAGTTCTCGGACGTCCACCGTCGCTTCCCGCTCGATGAGCTTGTCGAGCTGCTCCACGCTGTCGAACTGATGGCCGCGCGCCAGTAGCAGGCGCCCGCCGACATCGAAGATGCCGAACGGCGTGGGCTTGCCCGGCAGAAAGCGTGTCTTGTGCAGACTCAGTGGCTGAAAGTTCATGGCCTACCGTGAGTGGCCCGCATCGTCTCCAATGCGCCCCGGCCAACCCAACGTCCTTGTTTTTATGACGGGGTGGATTACAGCCGGCCCGCG
Organism: Roseateles sp.; assembly: GCF_052436255.1. Classification (GTDB taxonomy): domain Bacteria; phylum Pseudomonadota; class Gammaproteobacteria; order Burkholderiales; family Burkholderiaceae_C; genus Pelomonas. Next base: position 64,213 of record NZ_JBQVNP010000008.1, read on the forward strand.
TAGGCTCTGTGTAAGTTTTCAGCCCGGCCGTCCGTGACAAGCGACACGCGAGGCCCGGTGTAAACGTTTCGCGGCGACTACCCCGCGTGCTTGGCCAGCAGCGCCCGCGCCACACGCGACACGGGCGGGCGGCCCAGCACGTTCGAGATGAAGGCGCCGGCTTCCACGAGCTTGTCGAGGTCGATGCCGGTTTCGATGCCAAGGCCGTTGAGCAGGAATACCACGTCCTCCGTCGCGACATTGCCCGTTGCGCCCTTGGCATAGGGGCAGCCGCCCAGGCCGGCCACGCTGGCATGGAAACTGTGCAGCCCCAACTCCATGCTGGCGTAGACATTGCTCAGTGCCTGACCATAGGTGTCGTGGAAATGCCCCGACACCTCGGCGAGAGGGAAGTGCTTCAGCGCTCGTTCCAACGCCGCCTGCACCTTGCGCGGCGTGCCGACGCCGATGGTGTCGGCGATGTCGATGGCGTCCACGCCGAGTTCACGCAGGGGCTTGACGACGCGCTCGACTTGGTCGGCAGTGATGGCGCCCTCGTAGGGGCAGCCGAGCGAGCAGGACAAGGCCGCACGTACCTTCACACCCGCCGCATGCGCGCCCTCGATGACCGGCGCGAATCGCGCCAGGCTCTCGGCGATGGAGCAGTTGATGTTCTTCTGCGTGAAGGCCTCGCTGGCGGCGGTGAAGACGAGGATTTCGTCCGGCTTGCTCGCCAGCGCCGGCTCCAGGCCTTTCAGGTTGGGTACGAGGACCGAATAGCGCACAGCGGGCCTGCGCTTGATGGCCGCCATCAAGGCCGTGTTGTCGCCCATCTGCGGCACCCATTTCGGCGACACGAAGCTGGTGACCTCGATCTCCTTGAGCCCCGCGTCCTGCAGCATCGCCACGAGCCGCGCCTTGTGCTCCGTGGAGACGTTCTCCTTCTCGTTCTGCAGCCCGTCGCGCGGGCCCACATCGAGGATCCTGACGTGCGAGGGCAGGGCCATGGTCAGGCTTCCAGCTTGAGAAGTTCCGCCCCGTCGCCCACCTGGTCGCCCACGGCGAACAGCAGCTCGGCGACCTTGCCGTCGCATGGGGACGAGATGGTGTGCTCCATCTTCATTGCCTCCATGACGGCCAGCGGCTGGCCCCTGGTGACGGTGTCGCCGGCCTGGGCGAGGAAGGCGACGAGCTTGCCGGGCATGGGCGCGGTCAGGCGGCCACCTTCGCTCGGTGCATCGCCGGCGTGGGCGATGAGATCGACTTCGGTCAGCACGGCCGAGCCGTCGGCGCCGAAGACGGCGACGCGTTCGCCCTGGGCATAGGTCCTCACGCGCAGGCGCTCACTGCCGAGGAAGAGTTCGTGCGTCTCGGCATCCTGCGACTGCACGGCGAACTCGATGGCTTCGCCTTCGACGGTCAGCGTCATGCCGCCGCGGTGGTGACGGGTCAGCAGCACCTCGTGGTGCGCGTCGCCTTGCGCGAGATCGAAGCGCCGCGTGGCGGAGCCGAACAGGCGGAAGCCGTCGCGGGCGCTCCATGGGTCCGAGCCTTGCGTTGCACCTTCCACGGCCAGCGTGTGGGCGACGACGGCCGCCGCGCCGACGCGCAGCGGCAGGCCAGGCTGGTCGAACAGCACGGCCTTCTCGCGCTCGATCAGGCCGGTGTCGAGGTCGGCGTTCGAGAACGAGGCCGTGGCCGCACAGCGGCGCAGGAAGGCGACGTTGGTGTGCAGGCCGACGATGTGGGTGTCGCGCAGGGCTGCGTCCAGTCGGGCCAGCGCCTGGGCGCGGTCCTCGCCCCAGACGATGAGCTTGGCGATCATCGAGTCGTAGAACGGGCTGATGGCGTCGCCCTCGCGTACACCGGCGTCAATCCGGGTGGTACCCCGTTCGAAAGCCACATGGGCGGGCCAGCGCGCCACGTCGAGCGTGCCGGTGGCGGGCAGAAAGCCGCCGTCCGGGTTCTCGGCGCAGATGCGGGCCTCGATGGCATGGCCGAGCATGCGCAGTTCGTGTTGCTTCAGCGGCAGCGGCTCGCCCGAGGCGACGCGCAGTTGCCACTCGACCAGGTCCTGCCCGGTGATCGCTTCCGTCACGGGGTGTTCGACCTGCAGCCGCGTGTTCATCTCCATGAAGTAGAAGCGGCCGTCCTGCTCGGCAATGAACTCGACCGTGCCGGCGCCGACATAACCGACCGCCTTGGCGGCGGCGACGGCGGCCTCGCCCATCTGCGCGCGACGCTCCGGCGTCATGCCCGGTGCGGGTGCTTCCTCCAGCACCTTCTGGTGGCGGCGCTGCACCGAGCAGTCGCGCTCGAACAGGTAGACGCAGTCACCGTGCGCGTCACCGAACACCTGGATCTCGATGTGGCGGGGCTTTTGCACATAGCGCTCGATCAGCACCGCGTCGTCGCCAAAGCTGTTGATGGCTTCGCGCTTGCAGGAGGCCAGCGCGGCGTCGAACTCGTCGGCGCTGTAGACGGCGCGCATGCCCTTGCCGCCGCCACCGGCACTGGCCTTGATGAGCACGGGGTAGCCGATGCGGTCCGCCTCCTTCTTCAGCAAGGCAGGGTCCTGATCGGCGCCGTGATAGCCAGGCACCAGCGGCACGCCCGCGGCCTCCATCAAGCGCTTGGACTCCGCCTTCAAGCCCATGGCCAGGATGGCCGGTGGCGGCGGGCCGATGAAGACAAGGCCGGCGTCGGCACAGGCCTGTGCAAAGGCCTCGTTCTCGCTGAGGAAGCCGTAGCCGGGGTGCACCGCCTGCGCGCCGGTCGCCTGAGCAGCGGCGAGGATGCGCTGCCACTGCAGATAGGAATCGCGCGGCGCGGGGCCGCCGATGTGGACGGCTTCGTCGCAGGCCTGCACATGCTGCGCGTCGCGGTCGGCGTCGGAATAGACCGCGACGGTCTGCACACCGAGGCGCTTGGCCGTGGCGGCCACTCGGCAAGCGATCTCACCTCGATTGGCGATCAGGACCTTCTTGAACATCTCTTTTATCTCCTCAGCCGTCTTCTTGTGGATTCAGGATCGGGTGCGGCGTCGACGTGTGGTCGACGCGACGCGTGTTCTTGGCAGGCTAGTCAGTGCGCTCGGCACACCTCGACCTTGGCCGCCGCGTCCGACGGCGTCAGCTCGGCCTCGGTCGAGCAGCGCATGCCCAGCCGCTCCAGCAGCGCGCGGTCCTTCTCGGCCTGCGGGTTGCTCGTCGTCAGCAGCTTGTCGCCGTAGAACATCGAGTTGGCGCCGGCCAGGAAGCACAGTGCCTGCATGGTCTCGGGCATCTCCTCGCGGCCGGCGGACAGGCGCACCATGGCGCGCGGCATGGTGATGCGGGCCACCGCAATCGTGCGGATGAACTCCAGCGGGTCCAGCGGCGCCACGCCGGCCAGCGGCGTGCCTTCGACCTGCACGAGGTTGTTGATGGGCACGCTCTCGGGGTAGGGGTCGAGGTTGGCGAGCTGGGCGATCAGGCCGGCGCGCTGGCGGCGCGTCTCGCCCATGCCGACGATGCCGCCGCTGCAGACCTTCAGGCCTTGCTGGCGCACGCGCTCCAGCGTGTCCAGGCGGTCTTGATACGTGCGCGTCGTGATGATCTGGCCGTAGAACTCCGGCGCGGTGTCGAGATTGTGGTTGTAGTAGTCCAGGCCGGCGCTCTTCAGCTGCTCGGCCTGGCCGTCTTCCAGCATGCCGGCGGTCAGGCAGGTCTCCAGGCCCAGCGCCTTCACTTCAGAAATCATCTCGCCGATGGCTTCGAGGTGGCGGGGCTTGGGCGAGCGCCAGGCGGCGCCCATGCAGAAACGCGTCGCGCCGTTCTGCTTGGCCGCGCGGGCGGCTTCCATCACCTCTTGCAGCGGGATCAGCTTCTCGGCCTTCAGCCCTGTGTCGAAGTGGGCCGACTGCGGGCAGTAGGCGCAGTCCTCCTCGCAGCCACCGGTCTTGATGGACAGCAGCGTGGACAGCTGCACCGCGTTGGCATCGAAGTGCTCGCGGTGCACGGTCTGCGCGCGGAACAGCAGGTCGTTGAAGGGCAGCTCGAACAGCGCCGCGATCTCGTTCACCGTCCAGGGCTTGGCCTGGCGGCGGTCGGCGTCGGTGGTGGGGGTGAGGGTCTGGATCTGGTTCATGCGTGTTCGGTCAGCAGGGCTGAGATGTCTAGACAGGCGGGCGCGGCCAGCGGGTCGGAAAGTCGAGGCAGGTGGCCGAGGCAGGCTGCCTTCAGGCCGGCCTGGAGCGAGGCGAGATTGTCGGCGACATGCGGCTGGTGCGGGTCGACGGTGTTGGCAACCCAGGCGGCGAGCGTCAGGCCCCGCGCGCGGATGGCCTCGGCCGTCAGCAGCGCATGGTTGATGCAGCCCAGGCGCAGGCCCACGACGAGGATGACGGGCAACCCCAGGTCGACGGCCAGGTCGGCGGTGTCCCACGAGTCGTCCAGCGGCACGCAAAAGCCGCCAACGCCCTCGACCAGCGCAATCTCTGCCTTGGCCGCCGTCGCCCGGATGGCAGCCAGCAGCGGCTCGCGCTCGATGCTGCGGCCCTCCAGCCGCGCGGCGATGTGCGGCGCGCAGGGCTCGCGGAACTGCAGCGGGCCCACCTCGGCGTCGATCAGGCCGAGGTCCTGCGCGGCCAGCAGCGTGGCGACGTCCTCGTTGACCCAGTGGCCGTCGACGAATTCCTGGCCGGCCGCCAGCGATTTGATCGGTGCGACGCGCAGGCCGCGCGCAGACAGTGCCCGGGTCAGCGCGGCGGTAATAAAAGTCTTGCCGATCTCGGTGTCGGTGCCGGTGATGAAGAAGCCGTTCATGCCGCTCGGAGCTGTTCGAGGGCAAGGATGGCCCGGTTCAAGCTGGCTGATGCCTCGCGAGCGACTGCGGCGCGCCACCCTTGCCGAACGAAGGCGCACAAGTGCTTGTTGTAGCCCGTGCCGGGCTTGCTGACGTCTTGCAGGGAGAGCATTTCTTCTTTAACGCGGCGCTTGGTCGATCTAGCCGCCAAGCGCAAAACTTCTCGCTTGGCGTCAGGGAGGGTCTCCGGGTCTCGAGGCACGCTGGCTACAGAGACGCCTAGCGCGCTTGCGAATGCTGACCGATCAGCCATCGCCCAGGCTTCCGACTCCTTCACCGCCAGGCGAAGTAGGAAAAGTTGCGGGACGGGCTGCAACAGCCATTCCTGACGGACTGTGACCGGGCAGGCGCCGTCGGTATCTGCAACGCAAAGCACCGGCTGCACATGCAACGCTTGCTGCATGTAGCGAGTGAGATCGGCCTTCAGCTTGGTCACGCCGCGCTTGTTGATCGGCGCAATGGCCAACGTCCAACCCGGAAGCGTTTGCTCGATCAATTGCTCGCCCAAGGCGCAACAAAGGTCGTCTTCGCCAACGAGCACGAGGGAGCTCATGCCGTCAGGCCAAAGCTGTCCAGGGTATTCGTGCGCGTCTTGGGCAGAAGCACTTCGGCGGCATTCAGCCCATGCCTCATCGCGTCGAGTTCGGTCGCAGATGGTGGTCTGATCTCTGATCCGTTGGGGCCGGGTTCGATCAGCAGCACATGGCTGGGGTCGTCGATCTCAGCCAGTAGCGAATCGCTGTGCGTGCTGGTCAGGACCTGGCGCACGACGCTGCCTTTCTTGCGGTCACGGAGCACCCTGTCCACGAGCAACGGGATGTGGCGAACGATCTCGCTGTTCAACGACAACTCAGGTTCTTCGAGCAAGAGAAGGCCCTCACCGTCTTGCAAGGCCCACAGCAGCCCGATCAAGCGAAGCGTGCCGTCGGAGAACTGGTCTTCCCTCTGCCAAGCGCCGTTGATCCGCCAGTGTTTGAAGTTGGCTTCAAGGTGCCAGCGCCCGGAGACCAAATCCTGCTCGAACCGCAAGTCGGAGAAGAGAGGGACTGCCTGCGACAGCGCGTCTTTGATGCGCTTGATGCGCGCGTCGCGGACTCGTTTGGGAGTTGCCGCAATGCGTTGTAGCAGCCCCTGTCCGAAAGGATCGTTCTCCATCGCCCGCGAGGCAATCGCGTCCCCGTGCTTCAGTAACTGGGGAACGAGGTGCAGATAGGTCGTGGCCGCAAAGAAGTCGGCGATGACGCGGAACTCCTTGTTGAGGTTGATCTGCTCCAGATGGGTTTGGGTCAAGCGTTCCGGGTCGCTCAGATCGTCTGGCCCTGGGCGGGGTGTGAACACCGCGCGGCCGTCGCGTTCGACACGCTCTTCCGCCACCATGACACGTTGTTGGCCCTTGCCCTCACTGCGAAGCACAAGGACGTAGCGCCAGCGTGTCGGCGGGGTTGTCGTCTCATCCAGCAACTCAACATCGATCTTGAGCTTGGGGTCGCTCCGCGCGTGCAGGCTGCGCAGCTTGGCCAGCCCGTTGCGATCCTTGACTGCTTGCTGCAGCCCGCCGCCTTCCTTCTGCGCGACGGTGCGCAGGAAGCGAAAGACTTCCATGAAATTCGACTTGCCCGAGGCGTTCGCGCCGATCAGCGTCGTACGAGGGCCAAGCGGAACATCCACATTGCGGAAGTTCAGCCAGTTCTTCAACTGCATGCGCTTAATCAGCAAGAGAGGTCTCCTTTGAGTCGTGCGCTGCTGTCGGCCGGGCGGAGGCCGCCGCTTCCAATGCGTCCAACAGCGCATCAACATCGTCTGCAGTATGCGTGCCGCACAGCGTGATGCGCAGCCGCGCCGTGCCGGCCGCGACCGTCGGCGGGCGGATGCCGGGCACGCGCAGGCCGGCGGCCTCCAGCGCGGCAGCGAGGGCCATGACCTCGGCATTGCCGCCGACGATCAGCGGCTGGATGGGCGTGGCGGCGTCGGTCAGCGTCCAACCCAGGCGCGGGTGGCGGTCGATCAGCGCCAGCAGGCCGTCGCGCAGCCGGGCCTGCAGCGCGACGAGGTTGGCGCGGCGTGCGGCGCCCAGCGGGCCTTCGATCAGCTCGAAGCTGGTCAGCAGCGCATGCTCGATGGCCGGCGGCGACGCGGTGGAGAAGATGAAGTTGCGCGCCGACTGCAGCAGGTAGTCGACGATGGTGGCGTGCGCCGCGACGAAGGCACCCGACAGGCCGGCGGCCTTGCCCAGCGTGCCGACGAGGACGAGGCGTTCGCTGTTCAAACCGAAGTGCTCCAGCGAGCCGCGCCCGCGCCCGCCCAGCACGCCAAAGCCGTGCGCGTCGTCGACGATCAGCCAGGCGTCGAATTCCTCGGCCAGCGCCAGCAGGCCGGGCAGCGGCGCGAGGTCGCCGTCCATGCTGAAGACGGCATCCGTGACGATGAGCTTGACCTTGGCCGCGCTGGCCACCAGCAGCCTGCGCAGGCCAGCCACGTCCGCGTGGCCGTAGCGCGTGACCTTGGCCTTGGCCAGCCGCGCGGCGTCGATCAGCGAGGCGTGGTTGAGCTGCTCCGAGAAGATCTCGGTGTGCTCGTCGCCCAATGCGGTGACGACGGCCAGGTTGGCCATGTAGCCCGTGCAGAAGCTGATCGCCCGGGCCTGCGGGATGTGCGGCGCGTACCAGCGCGCGAGCGTGTCCGTGACGGCCTCGTGCGCGGCGCTGTGGCCGCTGACGAGCGGCGACGCCCCGGAGCCGCCGCCCCACAGGCGCGCGCCTTCCGCAATTGCGTCGGCAATCGCAGGCTCGGCGGCCAGGCCCAGGTAGTCGTTGGAGCAGAACATCAGCAGCGGCCGGCCGTTGATGGTCTGGCGCGGGGCGGTGCCGTTGTCGGCGCGGCGCAGCGAGCGCGTCAGGCTCTGCGCGGCGAGGGCATTGAGCTTGGCGCTCAGGTGATCAAGCAAGGACATCGTTCAATGTCGCCGTCACGGCCCCGGCCAGGAAGGCCGCGGTCGCGTCGTCGATCAGGTAAGGGGGCATCAGGTAAACGGTCGATCCGATCGGGCGGATCAGCAGTTCGTGTTCGCGCGCAGCGAGGTGGAAGCGTTCGGCGAAGCGCGGCGGGGCGTCGGGCACGTCGAAAGCCAGGATCATGCCGCGCTGGCGCAGGTGGGTGACTCGCGAGGCCAGCGGCGCGAAGGCGCGGGTCAGCCGCTCGGCCTGCATGCGGTTGGCGTCGAGCTGGCCGGCGTCGAAGCGGTCCAGCACCGCATTGGCTGCCGCGCAGGCCAGCGGGTTGCCGGTGTAGGAGTGCGAATGCAGGAAACCACGCGTGACGTCCTCGCTCCAGAAGGCGGCGAAGACGTCGTCGGTCGTCAGCACCAGCGACAGCGGCAGCGTGCCGCCGGTGATGCCTTTGCTGAGCAGGATGAAGTCGGGCCATTCGGCGCCTGTTTGCTCCCAGGCGAAGAAGGTGCCGGTGCGACCGCAGCCGACGGCGATCTCGTCGGCGATCAGGTGCACGCCAAACTCCCGCGTCAGCTCGCGCAGGCCTTTCAGATAGGCCGGCGCGTACATGACCATGCCGGCCGCGCCCTGGATCAAAGGCTCGACGATGACGGCGGCGATGTGGTCATGGCGTTTGCTCAACAGCGCGCGCATCGCGGCCAGCGCCTCGGCTTCGTTGCCCAGCCTTGAGTCCGGCGACGCGACGATGTGGGCGCGCATCAAAAGCGGGTCGTACGCGTCGCGGAAGACCTGCACGTCGGTCACGCTCAGCGCTCCCAGCGTCTCGCCGTGATAGCTGTTCTTCAGGCAGACGAACTCGCGCTTGTCCGCCCGGCCCCGGTTCTTCCACGAATGGAAGCTCTGCTTCAGCGCGATCTCGACGGCGCTGGCCCCATCGCTGCCGAAGAACGTGTGGCCCAGCTTGCCGTCTGTGCGCGCGGACAGGCGCTCGGCCAGGCGCACGGCGGGCTCGTGCGTGCAGCCGGCCAGCATCACGTGGGGCAGCGTGTCGAGCTGCTGCTTGATGGCATCGTGCAGGGCCTGGTCGCTGTGGCCGAACAGGTTGACCCACCAGGACGAGTTGGCGTCGAAGTAGCGCCGGCCGTCGGTGCCGAACAGCCAGGGGCCGTCGCCGCGCGCGATGGGCAGCGGCGGCACTTGGCCCAAGCGAGCCATCTGCGTGCAGGGGTGCCAGACGGCGGCGCGGCTGCGGTCTTGGAGGGAGGTCGTCATGCGGGGGAAGGGCGGCGCACACGGCGCACAAGAGCGCGCAAGAACTTGAAGCAGAACCAGGTCAGCACGGCCATGACGGCCAGCGTCGTCGCCAGGACCGGGAAGAAGACGAAGGGATGCGCCCAGGCCAGCCACAGCATCGTCGGCACGGCCACGTCGCCCATCAGCGACAGGCCGAGGTTGGAGAAGGGCTCGGGCGACGTGTTGGCCGCCGCGCGCGTGCTGGCCTTGGCCGCGTGCGCCACGGCTGCCAGCCCGCCGCCGGCCAGCGCAGCGACGACGGACCACGCCTGGCCCGGGTCGCCGGCCGAGCCGCTGAAGAGCCCCGCCACCAGCGCCGCGCCGGCGGGGATGCGGATCAGCGTGTGCAGCGCATCCCAGGCGCTGTCGACGAAGGGGATCTTGTCGGCCAGGAACTCCACCAGCGTCATGGCGGCCGCGCAGCCCATCACCAGCGGCGAGGCCAGCACCTGCAGCCCCGGCGGCAGCGCGACCCAGCCCCAGTACCCCGCCATGCCGACGAGCAGAACCGTCAGATACAGGCGCAGGCCGCTGGCCCAGCCGAGGGCGGCGGCCAGGGCGATGAGCTGGACGGCGTCGATATTCGTCATGGCAGGCGTGGGCGAAAGCCCGGCACGGTCGCGTTGAACAGCACTGCGGCCTCGTGCCTGCCGGGTTGACAGACCATCGAGAAGTTCAGCACCTTGCGTGCGGTGACATAGCCCAGGTAGAGGTGCACATGCTCGCCCTCGGCGTGAGCGGCGAAGGACATCTCCAACCCGCCGCCGCCGGTGCGCGGCTTGATGTCCCGCAGCAGCACTTGCAAGGGCGCCTCGCTGGCCGCCCGGATGGCCTCGATGCGGCTGTCGACGCATTGCTCGGCCAGCGCCTGGGCCCGGTCTTCCGGGATGTCGAAGAAGTCGACCGAGATGATGATCACCGCGCCGTCTTCGTCGGACTGGAAGTTCAGCGTGTTGTCGTCGTCGGTCGCGACCTGACGCCACTTGGGGGCCAGGTCGAGCAGGAACTCCGAGTAGGCATGTGACTGCCATTGCGCGGGCTGCGGGCGCGGCGCCGTCAGCGAGAAGCTGTAGCTGAGGATGGCCATGGGGTCAGCTCGTCAGCCAGGACGGCTTGCTCTTGGTCAGGAAGCTCTGCACACCCTCACGCCCTTCGGCGCTGGCGCGGATGTCGGCGATGCGCCGCGCCGTGTCGTCGCGCAGCTCGGGCGTGATCTCGCGACTGGCCACGTCCTTGACGAGCTGCTTGCAGGCGCGCACGGCGGCGGGACCGTTGGCGGTGATGGCCGTGACGAGTTCGTCGACCTTGGCGTCCAACGCGTCGGCCGTGACGACCTCATGCACCAGGCCGAGCGCCTTCGCTTCGGCTGCCGAGAACCGCTCCGCTGTGACGAAGTAGCGCCGCGACGCCTGCTCGCCCAGCGCCTTGACGACATAGGGCCCGATGGTGGCGGGCAGCAACCCGAGCTTGGCCTCGCTGAGGCAAAAGCCCGCCGTGTCCACGGCCACGACGATGTCGGCGCAGGCCACCAGGCCCACGCCGCCCGCATACACATCGCCTTGCACGCGCGCGATGACCGGCACCGGGCAGCTGTAGATCGCCCACAGCATGTCGGCCAGCTTGCTGGCGTCGGCGTGGTTCTCGTCCCAGCTGTAGCCGGCCATGGCCTTCATCCAGTTCAGGTCGGCGCCGGCGCAGAAAGCCTTGCCTCCGGCGGCCAGCACGATGGCGCGCAGATCGTCGCGTGCGCCCAAAGCGTTGAAGGTGCCGGTCAGCTCGGCGATCAGGCCTTCGTTGAAAGCGTTGCGCACCTCGGGGCGGTTCAGTGTGACGCGGGCGGTGTGGCCTGTGATGGCGATGTGCAGGGCATTCATGGCGTCAGTGGGCAAGGTGGGGCCAGGCTTGCAGGCCGAGGTGGTCGACATAGGCGTCGTAGTCGCGGTCGCGGTGCAGCAGCGCAAAGCCACGCTCGATGCAGAAGGTGGCGATCAGGCAGTCGATGCCACTGCGGATCGTCAGGCCCAGGCGGCGCAGCTGGCGGTATTGGTCGGCCGCGCTGTGTGCCAAGTCGGCGCCACCGGTGGCCTCGGTCGGCAGGCCGGCGAACAGCGAACGCGCAATGCGCAGGTCGCTCTCCGCGCGGAAGCCGCGCAACACCTCGAACAGCACCAGGTCGGGCAGCACGAGCCGCGTCTGGCCGTCCTCCAGCAGGCGTGCGAGTGCGGCAGTGGCGCCGTTCTCGCGGCCGTTGAACAGATCGATCCAGACGCCGCTGTCAACGACGACCATGGCTCTTGACCTTGGCTGCCGTCTTGGCCGCCGTCTTGGCCGCTGTCTTGGGGGCGGCGGGCTTGGCTCGATAGGCCGTCTCGGGCTCAGCCGCACGGACCATGTTGGGCTGGCCGTCCAGACGCTGCTCGTGCTCGTCCCACCCCCACTGCAGCTTGCCTTTCCATTTCAGGATCTCGCGGTAGGCGGCCTGTCGTTTCAGCAGGGCCAGCCCGGCTTCGACGGCTTCCTTCTTGGTCTTGTAAGGGCCGGCAGCCATCGCCGCGCTCATCAGCTCGTCATCGATGTCAATGTTGGTGCGCATGATGTGTATAAAGTTGAACATTGATGCACGTGGAGTGTATCAATGAGCGGGTGTTGACGTCACGCGAGGTGGCGGGAGATGGGCTTGCACATCAGCACTGACCCATATGTCTTGCCCTTCCACTGCACGCCGCCCACCGTCGTGTAGCCGCGCCGCTCGTAGCGGCGGCGCAGCGCGACGGCGGGTTCGGCGGTGTCCAGCGCCAGCTGCGCAAAGCCCTGCTCGCGGGCCCAGGCCTCGGCGGCGTCCAGCAGCAGCTCGCCGACGCCTTGCCCGCGGCAGTCGGGGTGCACGGCCAGCTGCGACAGGATGGCCGTGCCCGGTGTCGTGTACAGCGGCGGCGGTGGGTCGGCGATGTAGGCCTCGCCGGTGGGCTTGGGGCCGCGCACGGCGACCGTGCCGACCAATCGGCCCTCCAACTGGGCGACGAAGCCCTGTGCGCCGGCCAGTCGTTCACGCGTGACGTCCACGCCCTGGTCGACGGCCGTGAAGTTCCAGCCCTGGGCGGCGAGGCTGGCGTATGCGGCGTGCAGCAGCGCGGTCAGTTCGGTCAGGCAGTCGTCGGCCTGAAGCGTGCGGATCGCGACCATGGTCGTCACATGCGGAACACGCCGAACTTCGTCTGCGGAATCGGCGCGTTCAACGCGGCGCTCAGCCCCAGCGCCAGCACGCGGCGCGTGTCGGCCGGGTCGATGACGCCGTCGTCCCACAGTCGCGCCGAGGCGTAGTACGGGTGGCCCTGGTCCTCGTACTGCTGGCGCAGCGGCGCCTTGAAGGCTTCCTCTTCGTCGGCGCTCCACGCACCACCCTTGGCCTCGATGGCATCGCGGCGAATGGTGGACAGCACGCTGGCCGCCTGCTCGCCGCCCATCACGGAGATGCGCGCGTTGGGCCACATCCACAGGAAGCGCGGGCTGTAGGCGCGGCCGCACATGCCGTAGTTGCCGGCGCCGAAGCTGCCGCCAATGATGACGGTGAACTTGGGAACAGCGGCGCAGGCCACGGCCGTCACCATCTTGGCGCCGGCGCGGGCGATGCCGTCGTTCTCGTACTTGCGCCCGACCATGAAGCCGGTGATGTTCTGCAGAAACACCAGCGGAATCTTGCGCTGGCAGCACAGCTCGATGAAGTGGGCGCCCTTGTTGGCGCTCTCGGCGAACAGGATGCCGTTGTTGGCGACGATGCCCACCGGCATGCCCTCGATGTGGGCAAAGCCGCAGACCAGCGTGGCGCCGTAGCGGGCCTTGAACTCGTCGAACTCCGAGCCGTCGACGATGCGGGCGATGACCTCGCGGATGTCGAAGGGCTTGCGCGTGTCGACCGGGATCACGCCGTGCAACTCGGCGGGGTCGTGGGCCGGTGCCTTGGGCTCCCGCATCGCCAACGGATTCGCCTTGGTCCAGTTCAGCCGCGCCACCGACTGCCGCGCAATCGCCAGCGCATGCGTGTCGTTGTTGGCCAGGTGGTCGGCCACGCCCGACAGCCGCGTGTGCACGTCGCCACCGCCCAGGTCTTCGGCGGTCACGACCTCGCCGGTGGCGGCCTTCACCAGCGGCGGACCGCCCAGGAAGATGGTGCCCTGGTTCTTGACGATGATGGTCTCGTCGCTCATCGCCGGCACATAGGCGCCGCCGGCCGTGCACGAGCCCATGACGACGGCGATCTGCGGGATGCCCGCGGCGCTCAGGTTGGCCTGGTTGAAGAAGATGCGGCCGAAGTGGTCGCGGTCGGGGAAGACCTCGTCCTGGTTGGGCAGGTTGGCGCCGCCACTGTCCACCAGGTAGATGCAGGGCAGGCGGTTCTGCGCGGCGACTTCCTGGGCACGCAGATGCTTCTTGACGGTGATGGGGTAGTAGGTGCCGCCCTTGACCGTCGCGTCGTTGCAGACGATGACGCACTCCACACCCGACACGCGGCCGATGCCGGCCACCACGCCGCCACCCGGCGCGGCGTTGTCATACAGGTTCAGGCCGGCCAGCGGCGCCAGTTCGAGGAAGGGCGTGCCGGGGTCGAGCAGCATCTCCACGCGGTCGCGCGGCAGCAGCTTGCCGCGGGCGGTGTGCTTGGCGCGCGCGGCATCGCCGCCGCCCTGGGCGATCTGAGCGAGCTTGGCGTTCAGGTCGTCGATGAGGCCGCGCATCGCGTCCGCATTGGCCTTGAAGTCGGCCGAGCGGGGGTTGATCTGCGTGTTCAGGACCGGCATGGAGTCTCCCGCGAGCCCGCACTAAGCGGGGCTCAACTTGATCGTTTGCGGCCTCGTGAGCCGCGTGAGGGGCGCCAGAATAGTCCAGGGCGAACACGGATGCAATCGCGACTTGAGTGATCCTCAACAATTGCGCAGAATGCGACCCCGATGAGCAGCGTCGCCACCGTACCCCAGCGCAGGTCCCCGTCCGGCCCGAAGGCCGAGCAGCGCGTGCGCGACATCCTGCGGGTCGGCCGCGAGGTCTTCGCCGAGCGCGGCTACGAGCGCGCGACGACGACCGAGATCGCGCAGCGCCTGGGCATCTCCGAGGCCACCGTCTTCACCTACTTCCGTGGCAAGCGCGAGCTGTGCATGCGCGTCATCCAGGACTGGTACGACGAGATCATCGATGCCATCCAGGCCGGCCTGCCGCGCCAGGCTGGCGTGCGCGAACAGCTGGAGTTCGTCGTGCTGACGCATCTGCGCCTGTTCCTGATCCAGGGCACGGGCCTGTGCGCGCTGGTGCTGTCGGAGGGGCGCACGAAAGGCCAGGATCTCGGTGAAGGCTTCGTCGCGCTGCAGCGCCGCTACACCGCGCCGCTGATGGACCTGCTGGCGCGCGGCCAGGACGCCGGGGAAGTGCGACGCGACATTCCGCTGCGCCTGCTGCGCTCGCTCGTCTTCGGGCCGATGGAGCACATGCTGTGGGAGGTCGTCATCACCGGCCGTCAGCTCGACGTCGAGGCCAGCGCGCGCGACCTCGTCGCGCTGCTGTGGCCGGCCCTGCAGGCGCCAGACCAGGAACTGCACAAGCTGCGCCGCTTGCGCGGCCAGCTGCAGCAGGCGCTGTCAGCGAGTGAGTGACTGCAGCAGCACCGTCTCGCAGACCTTGAACAGCAGCCAAGCCGCCATGGCGCCCGCCGATGAGGCCAGCAGCTCCAGCAGCTGGCGCAGGCCGCCGTCCTGCAGGGCCTGCCAGCCGTGCTCGGACTGCAGGGCCAAGCTCCAAATCCTCACCATGGCGCGCTCCCCGGTGTTCGGTCTCGTCCGGCGTGGCTAGTATTCGCCATCCTGCAAGGGAAGGGGAGGCGTCGATGCAAGCGATGAGAGTCTGGCTCGCCATGGGCCTGTGGCTGCTGGGTTGTGCCGGCGCACAGGCGCAGGTCGAAAGCGCCGACGCCGACTGGCGCTACCGCATCCAGCCGGGTGACACGCTGATCACGCTGACCGAAGCCTGGCTGGCGCCGCCCCGGGGCTGGCGCGACCTGCAGAAGCTCAACCGCGTGTCCGACCCGCTGCGCTTGATGCCCGGCGCCACGTTGCGCATGCCCGTGGCCTGGCTGCGGCGCGAGGCGAGCGTCGCCGAAGCCGTGTTCGTGCGCGGCCAGGTGGTGCGCCAGCGCGGTACGGCGACCGAGGCGCTGGCGGCAGGCAGCACGCTGCAGGGCGGCGACCGCATCCGCACCGGCGCCCAGTCCAGCGCCAGCCTGCGCTTTGCCGACGGCTCGCGGCTGCTGATTCCGCCCGCGAGCGACGTCACGCTGGAGCAACTGCTGGTGCTCGGCCGTGGCGCTCTTCCCCAGGTGCGCATCGGCGTGCAGCAGGGTGGGGCGGACAGCCGCGTGGCGCCCAATGCCCAGCGCGTGCCGCTCTATGACGTGCGCACGCCGCATGTCAACCTGGGCGTGCGGGGCACCGAGTTTCGCGTCCAGACGGCGGGGGCGCAAAGCCGCATGCAGGTGCTGTCTGGCGCCGTGCAGGCCGATGGCCTCGGCACCGCCGTGGCGGCCGGCCAGGGGCTGCTGGCAGAGGGGCCGGCGCGCAGCGTCGCGCCGCTGCTCGCTGCGCCCGACCTGGCCGGCCTGGTCGGCGTTGCGGAGCGGCTGCCGCTCTACCTGAGCTGGGTCGGCGGGCCGACCGGCGCGGTCACCTGGCGTGCCCAGCTGTATCCGCGCGGCGACTTCGACCGCCTGCTGCTGGACGCGAGCGTGGGCGAACCGGCAGTGACCTGGCCCGAGGCGCGCGATCTGCCCGACGGCGACTACACACTGCGCGTGCGCGCCGTCGACGCGCGCGGCCAGGAAGGTGCGGCGGCCGACGCCCACATCCGCCTGCTGGCCCGCCCCGAGCCGCCCTTCATCCAGGCGCCCGCCGTCGGCACCGTCGGCTACACGGGCAGTCTGGGCCTGGCCTGGACACGCAACGCCGCAGCGCCCGCTGCGCGGCTGCAGATCGCCCGCGATGCCGGCTTCAAGGACCTGGTCTTGCAGCCGCCCCCCCTCGACGCAGCGACCTACGAGGCCAGGCTGCCGGACGGGCTGTACCACTGGCGCATCGCTGCCGTCGAAGCCGGCGGCCGCGCCGGCCCCTTCAGCGACACGCAGACGTTCGAGCTGAGGCCGCCGCCGCCGGCCCCGCCGCGCGCCGAGCCGGAGGTCAGCGGCGACCAGCTCAAGCTGCGCTGGCGCGCCGACGCGGGCGTCGTGCGCTACGAGCTGGAGTGGGCCAAGGCCGACACCTTCGACGGCGCCGACATGCAGCGCATCGCCACCGACAAGCCCGAGGTGACGCTGCCCAAGCCCTCACCGGGACAATACTTCCTGCGCGCGCGCGCCTTCAACGCGGCCGGCGCGGCCAGCCCCTGGGGGCAGACGCAGATGATCGAGATACCTTATCCGCGCTGGCTGTGGCTGCTGCCGCTGCTGCTCGTCCCGCTGCTTTGAAACCCTGGCCTTGAAACGCTGGCCCTGGCTCGCCCTGCCTGGCGCATTGCTGCTGTGGGCACTGCTGGCCCTGACGGGCGCGCAGGCGCGCATCGACCGCGCCATCGGCGACCTGTTGCTGCGCGCCGCGGCGCCAGCGCCGCCGGCCGTGGCCAGCAGCGTCATCGTCGACATCGACGACGCTTCGCTGCGCGCACTGCGCCAGCCGCTGGGCGAGTGGCCGTACTCGCGCGACGTCTATGCGCTGATGCTGGACTACCTGGGCCGGGCCGGCGCCCGCCTCGTCGTCGTCGACATCGTGCTGGCCGGCCCGCGCG
>NZ_JBQVNP010000009.1:0-80830 GCF_052436255.1 Roseateles sp.
ATGATCACGACCAACCTGGACTTCGCCGAGTGGTCCAGCGTGTTCGGCGACGCCAAGATGACGACGGCCTTGCTGGACCGGCTCACGCATCACTGCCACATCATCGAGACGGGCAACGAAAGCCATCGCTTCTTGCACAGCAGCGCCGTGGCCAAGAAGCGCATCAAGGCGCGTGAGCAGGCTCGCCGGACCGACAAGCAGCCACCACCGGACACAGACGGCTGAGCGAGGACTGCGCGGGGGCTGCCGCTACGGGCTCCGCCCTGCGCGGCATCCCCCGCGCCAACTGACCAGCTTCAGGAGGTCTACGAAACAGCCATCGACCTACACTTATCCACAGCCGACCGCCAGGCGGTTGGCATCCATCCCCGGGTCAATATTGAATCGGCAGGGTGGGTCAATATTGGATCGGCGCCAACACGTTCCGAAGTGCCTGTACAGCGTGAATCCACGTCCTTCCGATGCGCGCCATTCCAGCAGTTCACCGCACCACTGGTCTAGAAGATCGTTGCCCTCCGTGGAGACGATGATGGTGTCGATGGCGCGTTGCTGGAGCAGCGTCGATGCGATCTGCAGGGCAGTTCGGGTCTTGCCAGTGCCGGTCGCCATCTGCAACACGCCATGCGGTTCGGTAAGGAAGGCGGCGACGGCTTTGCGCTGGTGGGCCCATCGTTCGTCTTCGCGGGCAGGCGGACGTGCGCGTTTGCGGTCGTTCTGTTCAGCTCGCTCTCGGACGAGACCCAACGTGCTGGATGAGACCGGCACGACGACCACTCCATCGTCCTGCCGGGACCATAGGCGCTCCATGTCGTCGTCGACCAACTGCAACCGTACCTCGTCCGCCGGGACCCAGCTCCGGAACACCTGCAACCCTTCATGGTTGCGTCTGTAGCCACCCGCGGTTTCGTTGGCGGAGCCTTCGAAGGCGACCCGAGCGCCATCGCCGAACTCGAATACCCCAATCTTGCGATGAAAGATCCCGTCGGTCGCCTCGCTGGGCAGTGCGAACTGGAGCTGGAGGGAACCCGAGGCCAGCAACCAAACTAAATAGTCGGCCTGGTGCTGGCGTTCCGCTGGGGCAGACAGGACCGCAGCCACTAGCGCGTCGCCGCCACGCCGAAGGATGGCCTCACGTTCGGCATGTGATGTCGATCGTTCAATCGCGAGTCGGTCAACGGAGCTCAGCTCAGGCGAGATCAGCAGCTCGATCGATAACCCGCCATGACCACTCTTCTCCAGCGCCTCGGCCCAAGCCAGCAGCGCGGTGGACGAGAAGTAGCCGGCGGCTCGGCGGTACCGTGTGGCTTCGCGTAGGCATGGTTTGAAAAACGCATCTGACAGCGAGGTCGAGCCACTGCGGTAGGTGGCTTGGAGGTCGTTGCGCCACTCGGGCACAGTTGCGGCATCCACGGTCGACGGCCGCTAAATCGGCTCGGGCGGGCGCCTAGGCCAACCGCATCGTTTTGATGCGAAGGCACCGAGTGCTGTCGTGGACAACTTGTGCCGCAATAGGGCGTTCAGCATGAACCTCCTCCGAAAGCGACCGAACGTTTTTGTCGTTGGTCGGCGTTGTTTGCGGACGATGCTAACGCCGAGTCGACGCGATTTCGGACGACTTTGGTGGGCAGGCGAGAATCGTGGCTGCCCTCGGTGGCCTGGAAGTCAAAAACTGACTTCCAGGGATACACTGGAAGCATCATGGAGGATCAGGGCTACTTCCACACGTTCCCAGCAGCGCGGGGCACCCAGGCGGGGCGGCAGTTCTTCATCGCCATGTGCCCTCTGCGTGTGATTCCCAAGCTCTTCGTCTTCGACGAGGAGGAGGTCCCTGCGAATATCCGTGCCCAGAGGACGCTCAACCAGGCTCGCGTGCCTGAAATCGCTCAGTACCTCGTCAGCAAGCGCGACACGTACGTGATGTCGGCCCTGACGGCATCGGTAGACGCTGCCGTGACCTTCCTTCCCTTCGACGCCGACAAACATACGTCGCTGGGATTCCTGCAGATTCCCATGGAGGCTCGCATCCTCATCAATGATGGCCAACATCGTCGCGCGGCGATTGAAGAAGCCATCAAGGAGAACCCAGGCCTCGGGATGGACAACGTGCCTGTGCTGTTCTTCGTGGATGAGGGCCTGGAGCGAAGCCAGCAGATGTTCGCCGACCTGAACCAATATGCGGTACGGCCAAGCGAGTCGCTGACGATCCTCTACGACCATAGCAACGAGACGTCGGATCTCGCGCGCTACCTGGCCGAAGAGTGCATCACCTTCAGGACGCTCACCGAATTTGAGCGTTCGACCATTTCCAATCGCTCTACGAAGCTGTTCACGCTCAGCAGCATCAAGCGCGCGAGCCGAGCCCTGCTCAGGAAAGGCCCCAAGGACGGCGTCTCGATTCAGGAGAAATTGATCGCCAAGGAATTCTGGGAGGCCGTCGCCGAACAGATTCCGGATTGGATCCGGGCAAGGCAGCGCAAGCAGGTTTCTGCCGCGGAGCTGCGCCAGGAGTTCGTGCATGCGCATGGGGTCACGCTGCAGGCGCTGGGCATGGCCGGTGCGGATCTTCTCGCCACTCATCCTACAAGCTGGCGTGGGCATGTAAAAAAGCTCGGAAAGCTCGACTGGTCGCGGTCGAACCGTGGTTGGGACGGGCGGGCCATCGTGAATGGCCGGCTCAGCAAGTCCACGTCCAGCGTGCACCTCTCATCCAACTACATCAAGCAAGCAATGGGTCTGCCGCTGTCGCCTCGCGACCGCGAGGTCGAGGCCCAGCGCACCAGTGGGCGTTCGCTGAAGTGAACGGCCCGGGATAACGTTTCATGGATCACCTTCCGGTCTCGCGCGAGGACATCCTCCGCATTTATCAGGGCGACTCTCGTCCTTGGGTCATCGGGTACAGCGGCGGCAAGGACTCGACCGCGGTCACCCGTCTCGTCTTCGAAGCACTGGCATCGCTGCCATCGGAGCGGCGCACGAAGCCTGTTTTCGTCGTGTCCTCGGACACGCTGGTCGAGACTCCGCTCGTGGTCGACCTGATTCGCCAGTCGCTGAACCAGATGCGTCAGGCTGCAATTGATCAGAAGCTGCCAATCGAGGTTGCCGAGCCGGTCACGCCAAAGGTCTCAGAGACGTTCTGGGTCAATCTCATCGGCAAGGGCTATCCGGCGCCTACCCGGCAGTTCCGCTGGTGTACAGAGCGCATGAAGATCGACCCGATCAGCGAATTCATCACGGACAAGGTCGCGCAGTATGGCGAGGTCGTCGTGGTGCTCGGCTCGCGCAAGCAAGAGAGCGCGTCGCGGGCACAGGTGATGAAACGCCATCGGATCGATGGCTCACGACTGGCTCGCCATTCGAGCCTGCTGAACGCGTATGTCTTCACGCCCATCGATGAATGGTCGGCAGACGATGTGTGGGAGTACTTGTTCTCGGGGCCCGCGCCTTGGGGCGGCGATCACCAGGCCCTGTTCGATCTGTACAAGGGGTCAAATGCCGGCGAGTGCCCGCTGGTGATCGACACCTCTACACCGTCTTGCGGGAACTCGCGGTTCGGCTGTTGGACCTGCACGGTGGTCCAGAAAGACCGGGCCATGGATGGTCTCATCGAGACCGGGCACAAATGGATGATCCCGCTGCGAGACTTCCGCAACCTGCTGTACTCGACCACCGACCCGGCGCGCAAGGGTGAGTTTCGAAACGCGCGCCGGCGCGATGGATCAGTGACGGTGCATCTGAAGACGGACAAGTCGGGCAGCGAGGTCGAAGAAAAGCATGTGCTTGGACCATACCGCCTTGAGTTCCGCCAGAAGCTGCTCAAGCAGTTGCTTGAAAACCAGAAACTGGTGAACGCCAACAATCCGGGTGCTCCTTACGAGCTGATCACTACGCCTGAGCTGGAGCAGATCCGGATTGAATGGCGCTTGGATCCCAATGAGCCGGATTGGGAAGACAGCGTCCCGAGGATCTACCGTGATGTCTTCGATGCCGACCTGGAGTGGGAGCTGAACGACGACTTCATCTTCACGGGCACCGAGGCCGCGCTGATCGACCGACTTTGCGAGGCCAACCAACTGCCAAAACAGCTGTTCATGAAGCTGCTTGAGTTGGAGATGTCCTTTGAGGGTTACGCCCGACGCTCCAACCTACAGCGCGACCTGCGCGCCCTGTTGAGCCGCGATTGGTCGAGTGAGCAGACCGCCATCGCGGCGGCTGGCGACAGAAAACGTTCTAAGAGCTACTTTGAGATGGAAGAGCAGAAGCTTCAGCGTCGCTACTCAGACTACGCAAAGGTGCTAGGCGATGCTTCTTGAGAGTCTGATCGTCAGTGACGTTGGAACCTTCCGCGGGCGTCACGTTTTCAACCTGATCCCCGGTGCGAAGAAGGGAAAGAGCCGTCCTATCGTCTTGTTCGGCGGCCTCAACGGCGCAGGAAAGACGACCCTGCTCAACAGCATTCGCCTGGCACTCTATGGCCGGCAGTCGTTGGATTCGCTCGTCACGAACAAGGGCTATGAAAGCGCCCTCCGGGATTTGATCCATGCGCCGTTGGCTCAAATGGCGCGGCCGAGCCAGGCCAGCGTGGAGGTGGTCTTTACCTACGCGCGGCTGGGGGAGCGTAGCCGCTACCGCGTCGAGCGGCGCTGGGAGGATGCGGGCTCAAGCGTCACCGAGTGGCTGCGAGTCTACAAAGACGGGGCATTGACTCCCTTGCTGGACGGGGAGGGCGCACAGGGTTTCTTGTCGCAGCTCATCCCCCCGGGAATTTCGCAGTTCTTCTTCTTCGACGGCGAGAAGATCGCCGAGTTGGCCAATGATGGGTCGGATGAAGTGCTCGCGGAGGCCGTCCGCCGCCTGCTGGGTCTGGATATCGCCGATCGTTTGAACAGTGACCTGTCCGTCTTTCTTCGGAACCAGCGCGCCGAAGGCATGGACTCTGGCAGCCGGCAGGAGCTGCGAAAACTCGAGGCCGAATACAAGGACCTGTCGGCTCAGATCGACAGGGAAGAAAAGGAGTTAGCCGAGGAGCTCACCCCCGCCGTTGACGCAGCGCGCCTGGATGTCGAGAAGGCGCAGGCGTTGCTGGTCGATCAAGGCGGTGCCTGGGCTGTTGACCGCCAGGCGCTTGAGACAGAGCTCAACGAGCTGGGAGAAACGCGTCGTGAAGAAGAGGCAACCTTGCGGGAGGCCTTGTCCGGCGTTGCGATCTTTGCTTTAGCGCCTAAGCTGTCCGAGAAGGTTGTCAAGACGTCCAATCAGGAGCGAGACGACGGTGATCGTGCGGCGCTGGCGGCGTTTCTGGAATCAAAGACCGGAGTGCTGAAAACTCAGCTGAAGGGCATTGCCAGCGCCCGATCTGCGCAGCGGGAGGTCCTCGCCTGCATCGATAGTTGGATAGGTGGCCTCAGCGGTCCGGCGAAGAAGGGAGGACAGAAGCCTGTTCACGGATTGGCGCGCACGGACGCTGATGCGCTCGATCGTGCCTTGAGTACGAACGCGCCACTGGGGTTTGCTGAAGTCACTCACCATGTCGAGAGCATCCAGCAATTGCAGGGCAGGGAAGAGGTCATCCAGGATCGCCTCGCCCATGCTCCTTCGCAGGACTCCATCCAGCGGGCGTTCGAGACCTATCAGAAGGCAACCTCCGCGCTCGCAGAGCTGGAGATCAAGCGCAAGCTCCATATCGAGAACCTCCGATCAAGAATCTGGTTGGCTATCGCACTGAATCGCAAGATGCGTCGAGTTGACGAGCAGGTTCATGAAGCTAGCTCTACGAGCAAGGCCGAAGACCTGGCCGAGGGCGTGAGCCACATGATTGGTGCGTTCAAGGATGAGGCGGCGCGCGCGAAGTGCCTACTGCTCGAGCAGCACTTGACGAAGGCTTTTGCCCGTTTGTCGCGCAAGGAAGATGTGATCCGGTCCGCAAAAATCGACCCGACCACGTTCCGCGTCACGCTGTACAACAGGTCCGGCAAGGTGACGCCCAAGGATCGCCTCTCCGCGGGGGAAAAGCAGATCTTCGCCATAGCCATGTTAGAAGCGTTGGGGAAGACGTCTGGGCGCAATCTGCCGGTCATCATCGACACGCCGCTCGGACGCCTCGATAGCGCGCACCGGGCCAATCTGCTGAAAGCCTATTTCCCACAGGCCAGCCATCAGGTCATCGTCCTGTCGACAGACACGGAGGTCGACCAGAGCTTCTATCAAGGTCTGAAGCCCAGCATCTCTCACGCGTACCACCTGGTCTTCGATGAAGTTGAGGGCTGCACGGAGGTCTCACCAGGATATTTCTGGCGCCATCAGGAGCTCCAGCATGCTGCCTAAGCGCCTTCGCATCTCAAAGTCGGCGGCGGACACGCTTAAGCTGCTTAAGAGCCGCACAGGCCTGACGCCGAACATCGTCTGCCGAATGGCGCTGGTGATCTCGCTTGAGCAGGGCAAGCGAGGGGGCGAGTTACAGCCCGACCAGCTTGGCAGCGAGTTCAATGCGACTACCTTCTTCGGTGAGTTTGGACTCGTCTTTGAAGCCCTCTTGAGGCAGGTGCATGGCAAGCTTGACGCGAAGCAGAGCGCCACTGTGATCTCGAGTCACGTCGATGCTGGGCTCGAGATTTTGCGAAAGTCGAAGACGCTGCTTGAACTGGTCGAGCACAGCACGCCGAAGGCAGCCCGGCGCGCAAACTCAAGGCCATGACCATCGATGCTGGGCCTTCGTCAGGAGACGAGGTGGCCAGTAGCTTCTTGTCCGCCCTCGACCGGATGGGTATTTACGTCTCACCCAGCGGTCATCGTGCAGTCCACAAGCCGTTGCTGGTGCTTTTGATGCTTGCGCGCGTGCAGCAGTTACGTCGCGTGCGCGCTTCGTTCGACGAGATTGAAGAGCCCCTTGAGCACCTCATCGCCGAATTTGGTCGAACGTCGGCCACACGACACCGCGCGCACTACCCGTTCTGGTATCTAAAGTCGGACGGTTTTTGGACGGTCGATTCAGACGACGCACTGGACTTCCGTGAGGGCAAGTCAGAGCCGAAAGTGACCGCGTTGCGAAAATTGGGCGTGACAGGGGGCTTCAGCGAACCGGTGGGGTCGCGGCTGCTTTCCGACGATGGATTGATCCGTGACGCGGCAATGCGAGTTCTCAGGAATGCATTCCCTGAGACGCGCTACCTCGACGTAATCAACGCCGTGGGCCTGCAGCTCAGTGTCGAACTTGCCGCTACGCGCAGGGACTCGGCGTTTCGGCGAGAGGTGCTTCGGGCATACAACGCCAGATGCGGTGTCTGTGGATATTCCGGGCGGCTCGGGCTTCAGCCAGTGGGCATTGAAGCCGCCCACATTCGGTGGGTTTGCTTCGGTGGGCCCAACGAACTCCCGAATGGGATCGCGTTGTGCTCACTTCATCACAAGCTCTTTGACGCGGGCGTGTTCACGGTGAGCTCAAGCAATCGGCGGTTGCTTGTGAGCCCCCATTTCGATGGCGCGGACCCGGTCACTGCGTGGCTGGTAAACGCAGCCGCTTCCAAGGGGTGCCTCATCGCCCCGCTTCGTGTTCACGAGCATCCCGGGGAGAGCTTTCCTGGACTGGCACGCAAGCGAAGTGTTCGTCTCCGCTCCTCGGTAGGAACGCCGACGGAGGCCGCTCGCGAAGGGTGATAACCTTACCGGCAAGAGCTGCCGCCAGACCGAATGGTTAGTGGCGAGCGCTTGCTGGAGGATGTCCATCAATAGATGCCGCAAGTCTGAGCGGCCAAGAAGGGCGTAAATGCACTGGACGGAAGCGTTGTTGAAGGATCCCGTGGGAGCGGGACTTCTCGACAATATGAGATCCCCAAGCTTCATCATCTCGCCCGGGGACTTCCATCGCGCGGACATCACTCCGCGGATGAATTGGAACTCCGTCAAGTTTGAGGCCAGCCAACAAGCCAATTTGCCGACCGATCCTGGGCTCTATGCCTTTGTGATTCGTGTGGGGTTTCCCGGCCTGCCGCCCAACGGATGGGTGCTCTACATCGGGCAAACCGGGGACGGGGCTAGCCGGGGCACTCTACGTGCGCGGTTTGGTCAGTACTTGAAAGACAAGAAAAAGCCAAAACGCTTGTCGATCTTCCTCATGCTGAACGCTTGGGATGGCGCATTGGAGTTTTTCTATGCGCCGCTGCCTGGACGAAAGGCAGACCTCGTCAAACTCGAGACTGAACTCCTCGGTGCTTTCCGTCCGCCATTTACCGACAGGACATATCCTGCCGCTTACATGAGCCCACGCCATGCCTTCTAAACCACAATCGGCGGGTTCGGCTATTGCCTTGCCCGCGCTGCGCGGAAACTTTGGTGATTGGACTTACTATAGCGCCGTTGTTCCTCTCCCTGAACTTGCAGCGCGGGTAGCGTTTGCCAATGAGATTCACACGAACGTCGAGCTTTCGAAGTTGATTCAACGTTCATTGAAGGGCGATCGAGCTACGGATATTGCCGAGTACTTATCCACGCAGCCCGAACGGTTCTTCAATTCGTTGGTCATTGCGCTTTATGGGGGCGCTCCGGAATGGGTTCCTCTCGATATTCGCGGAGTAACCCCCGGGGGAGCGAACCTAGGCCTACGGGCTGAGTCGCTTGGTGTCCTCAATTTAAGCGGCGCTGAGAAGCTATTTGCTGTTGACGGCCAGCATCGACTTGCCGGTATGAAACGGTTTGTTGAGGATCAGGATGAACGTCCAGACGAACTGGAGCAGCCAACTGCTGAAAGTGATTTAGTTTCGGTTCTGTTCATTGCTCACCGAACAGATCGCATTGAGCGAACGCGGCGGCTATTTACCACGCTCAATAAGACTGCGATTCCGGTCTCCAAGATGGAGAGGATCGCGCTGGACGAGAATGACGTCTCAGCCATTATCGCGCGAAGATTGGTCGAGGAGAACGAATGGTTTTCCGTTCCTCGGATTGCGATGCGGCATACAAACAATCTGGGTAAAGAAGAGGGTGTGGCCCTCACCACGATTGGCAACCTGTACGACATCCTGAAGTCGCTATTTCTCGATAGCAGCGGACTAAAGAAAAAGGATCTGGAATACGATCGACCTTCTGATGGGCAGCTCGACGTCTACTACAAGCAAGCCACTAAACATTTCGAGGCATTCGCTTCTGTCGAGCCGGCGCTGCGAGACTACTTTAAAGCAACGAATCCTCGCGAGGTGTGTCAATTGCATCGCACCGACACGGGTGGTAGTGTTTACTTTAGGCCGATGGGCCTGGCGATAATGACGGAAGTCGCGATTCGTCTAAAGAAGGAGAAAGGGCCTGACGGGATCCAGTGGATGAAGGCATTGCCGCGTCGTTTGGATCAAGCACCCTTTGATGGGACGATTTGGTCGCATCGAAATACAATAGATCCAAAGCATAGGGTGCTGTGCCGAGATTTGTTGTTGCATATGTGTGATGTGCCGGTAGGTAGTAGTGCAGATCTAAAGGCCAAGTATTCGGAAGTGCTTGGTTCGACTTCGCAACTTCCGCGAAAAGTGCAACCAAAGCTCTAGCTAAACCGTGCATCGCTGATCTGCTCAACGCAACGTAGCTGCTCGCGGCTTTCGTCGATGAAGTACTTCGCTTAGAGCAGCAGGAGCCCGCGGCTGTCGGGCAGTTGGTCTCCGGAGAGGGCGTTCGTATTCTCGAAGGACTATGCAAGTCACCGCGCGGCTGACCGGCGTTAGCGGTTCAGGCAAGAACTGTGTGATCGTCCATCGCGACCCTCGGCTCGGCTTAGCTGACCATGGACAATCAGTGCTCGTTAGGCCGGGGCGGCATTTCCGCTCGGCGGCGCCTGCACCCCGAGGGTCAGGGCGAGGAAATTCCCAAGTCTAGAGAACTGGAACGAGGACGCGAGGGCATGGCGAGGGCCGAAGACACCATTGGCGAGAGGATGAGCGTCGACGTAGCGCTACGGGTGTTCTCTGCCCCGGATAGCTCCCCGGAAGACCGACAAGTCGCTCTGTCGGTTCTGATGGAAAGAAAAGTGCTCGCGAAGAAGGGCGACGAAGACCTGGCCAAAGCCGTTCGCGCAGGGCGTGACCAGCTCTTGAGGGCTGCAGTTGAAGAACACCGACCAGGCTACCGTTTACTGGCAATTGCTGAAGCCATGCGCATGCGTCAGGTCGCTGACAAGGACGGCAAGCGGGATATCGAACGGGCGCTAGCGCCAGCCTTGGTTGACGAGTTGCCGGAGATGTCCTTGCTGACGCGAGCAGACGATCGCGCCAATGCCGCCCGTGCTTGCTTGCTTGTCCGACAACCTTGGGTTGCAGGCTACATGGCTGCCGCGGTGGCGGACGAGGACAGCGGCGAAATCGGCCGTGAGCTGATGATCGTTGACCTCGTTGAGCGGCTGCCGACACTTTCTGCCACGGTGCACTTGCTCGCCTCAGCCTTCGAGAGACGATTACCCAGCACCGAAGTGCCTGGGGACACGGTAGGCCGTCGCCTGACCCGTACATTGACCAAGCTTAGATTGGCGATCGTGCAGTCGGAGCGTGAGCCAGGCGAGGATCTTGGTAGGGCCTTGACTGGTCTGGTGATCGACGCATTTTCGCGGTCCGGCAAGCCTCAGGAGGACAAGGTCAAGTCGGAGCTCAGCCGCGAACTCGTGTTGACGGTTCACGACGCTGTTCGGACCCGCTTCTCGTTGGTCACGGATCCGACCATGTACGAAGCTGTGCGTTACTGCCGTCGCCTGTTTGCCGGCGGAAACTGGCCGGGGGATCCAAAGTTGGAAGACGCGTTGAGCCGACTGATCGCGGATGTCAGCGAAGCGCTGCTGCTGCTCGGACGGCAAGGAGCGCCAAATCAGGACCTCCGTGCCCAGCTCGACGTGTTGTGCAACTACCCCGAGAGGGCTCGTGGGATCTCGCGGGAACTCGCCGCGCGACACCAGGAGCTGCCGGAGCAGGTACGTGAGTGGCTGGATACCGGTCGGATGCCAAGCGCGGAAAAGGCCAGCGAGGCCGCCATCGAGTTGGCCGCGAGCAATGCGGACGCATCGATTGGGCTGGCTTTGCGAGCTGTTCGCGAGATGCAGGACGCCCTCGAAAGCGTTCAAGAGAGGTTGATAGCAAGCCTCGAGATGTACGACCCGATTTTGGCGCCGTCCGTCGAACAGTTCGCCAGCAGCGCGAAGGCGGGGTTCGCTCAGGTGACTCAAGCAGCGAAGTTGCGTCGGCTTGAGCTTTATGGAACGCCAGGCGAAGAAGTTGACTTCTCGGCGAAGTTCTTTGACCTCGTGGGCCAGCACCCGCGGCAACGAATGGTGGTCACCGTGCCCGCAATCGTGCGGACCAGAGCCGACGGCGGTGTTGGTGATGTGATTCTCAAAGGTAGGGTGGAATAGCCCAGGGAGAGGGAGCGTGGATAAAAAACTTGCAAGCAGTTTGCTGCTGAACCTCATTCAACGGATTGATCTTGGACAGATCACCGGTTTCACTGCTCTTGAAAGAGCTGCATTGACTTACGCCCAAGGCGCTTTGGGTGACGGTGATGGTCCGACTTCTGCTCCTCCGCCGACTCCGGCGGTGCCTCCGACGACCGATGCGATATCGAAACCAGAGCCGGTCGCACGCGTTCCTCTGACGGCATTGCCTCAGGTCACCCTAAATCTGAAGTGTCTTGACCAAGACGTGCCGAGCGATCCTGACGTGTTGCTCTGCCTGGATTTCGGCACGGCCATGTCAAAGGCCTTTGCTTTTGTTCAGCCGGCAAACTACATCGATCTGAGCCTTGGTGTGTCGGCTGGTGGCGGCGGGTATGCCGTCCCGTCTTCCGTGTTCGTCGGCGCTGACGGCAAGGCCTATTTCGGCTTTGAAGCCATCGCGCAAAGCGATGGGTTAGCGGCCAGTGGCCGCGAGAGGCTGGACTCGATCAAGACTTGGCTGAGCCTCAGCACCGGTGGCGACCTCGACAGCGAGAGCCGCACGCTCAAGCAGACCCATAACCCTACCGGTGTGGCGTTGACTCAGGGCGATGCAATACGGATCTACCTGGCATACCTGACCGACCTCGCAGGTGGTTGCTTGGCCCACAACCAAGGCAACCCTAACCGTAAGACTGCTGGACGGTACGTGCTCCGGCGGTTCGCGCGTCCATGCTGGCCTGAAAAACAAGCTAAGTGGGCAGACGAACAGATGAAGCGTCTTCTGTGCGATGCACAGGTGCTCGCTGATACGTTCAGTGGACAGTGGTTGGGCGGCATCGCGGTCGCAAAGCTGAAGGCGGCCATCGAGCAGATCAAGCAGCTCGGAGCACGCCCGAGTTACTTGATTGATGTGGGTGTTCCCGAGCCTGTTGCCGTGGCAGCTGGCGCCGTCGTGACAAGCGAGAACTTCCGCGATTACTACTTGGTAGTGGATGCCGGCGCGGGCACAACTGATTTCGGATTCTTCTATTCGGGACACACGAAGAGCGGGGAGGCCAAAGTTTTCCAGGTGCCCTCATCAATCCATGGACTGATGCACCATGCGGGGAACAAGGTGGATGAGTTGCTTCGCGACTTCATCCGTCGGAAGCATTCCATAGAACGTTCCAGCCCCGAGGCTGACTCGATCGAGCGGGGTATGCGTGAGCAAAGCCGGGCCTGGAAGGAGCTCCTGTTCCGCGACGGGAAGGTGGACTACTTGCTGGTGACCGGCGACGGCGGCACTGTGGTTCTGAAGGACTTCGCCGAGGATGAAGCCGTAAAGCAGTTTGGCGCTGCGCTCGAAAAAGGGCTCCGCACGTCCCTAGAGGCTCTCGACGACAGCTACCTGGAGCAACTTGCTCGAGATCCAGTTCGGCTCAACATGGTCGTCACCGGCGGGAGTGCGTCCCTCTCTATGGTCAAGGCGCTTGGCTCAGGCGTGATCGAGATACGGGGCTTCAAGATCATGCGCAGCATGGTCACAGCAATGCCGGAATGGATGGCTGGCAAGCCCAAGGAGTTCAGGGAGGCATACCTTCAGCTAGCGGTTGCGATCGGTGGCGCATCCGATGACCTGCCCGAAGCCAACGTTGCTCCAGATCAATTTCCTGGAAGCGGCGCCCGTTCGCAATATGAGCCCGGAAGATTCCAAGTCTCGGGAACCTAATGTCGCTGCGTCGGCGCGGCCTCGCCTGAGACAGCGTTCGCAGGCTATCCGTGCCGTACGCTAGCGCCCTGACGCTGCGGTAGAGCTGCCATAGGACCTTCAGCAACGTGCCAGATCCATTTCCTGTCCGGCTTAAGTTCCTGCGTGGCATCAGGGTTAAACGGCTGATCGGCATTCACGTCCACTAACAGATTTGAGGGTGAATCGGGGCAGTCGAGAAGGGTAGCGGACGTGATGAGCCCACGTCCGCGTGGATTAATGCGGGCGATCTTCAGAAAGCTGCGTCTCTCGGCGACGAGGCGCTCAACGAGGTGCTGCTCGAATGCGTCATTGATTGGTATCCACTCTCTGGTTGCGGGCGCGAGCGCAAGTTCGACGATGGTGGGAACTCCAGATGCGCCGATGCTGAAGGTCGCGATCGACATCATGCGAATGTCATCTCCTGCGTTCCAGAGCGAAATTTCCGGCTGCAAGCACCGTGAGATGCGACCGTAGAGATGCTCGTCGATGACGAAGGCCTGATCTGGCACCTGCTTGACGATTGCCTTGAACCCACAACGTGCCGGCACAATCTCCTTCAACTCCCCGATCAACAGTAGGCGCTGGCCGGAGCCTGCCGAATTCGGAGCAGCCATCGCCCAGAAGGCTGCTCGCCGACGCCCCAAAGCTTCGCGCTGTTCAACCGAGAACGGCTCTGGCACGAACAGCCTGTCCAGCAACGGACGTCCGCCAACGATCTTGTTGCCGGCTGCCTGCAGCAGTCGTCGGCGCACCGTCGCCCATGACCGCTTGCCAGCGAAGCTAGGCTGCCACCGCGTCAACCCAGCTTGTTCCCACAGGTAGAGCAGCAGCCCGCGCAGCGAAAGGCGAGGGCAGCTGGGCGCCGTTGCTAGCGCGCGTACTGACGTGTCCCTGGAGGCGAGCCGTTGAGGCGACCGCGACAAGCTGAAGTCTAGTTTCAGAGCCGTCAGGCCGGTCACTGGATCCTCGCGGATCGCGGTTCCCAGAAGCGCTCCTAGACCTGAGGCATCTGCCGCTACCTCGAAGTGAGGACAGGACGGTGCGTGCTGGTCTCCTGTGTCCGGCATGCGCTTCACGACGTATCCGCCGCTGAGCCTTGCCACGTAGGTTTCAACGCCGCCGGGCATGCACATGCAGCGTGGACGCTGCTGCATGGCGTGCGCACGGGCCACGGCCTCCGAATAGCCTGGCGTCGTCAGGTCATATTGTTGGCCCCCAATCTCATAGACCGCTTGGCCCGCGGCGTCGCGATCGTCATCCATGATGGTGTCACCTGGCATGACTGGGAGCTGTGCGGTCTCGCGACCGGGTTTGCTCCGGCGTCGGAGCGACCGGCGCGCGCTGCGGCGTTGCCGCCTTGTCGTAGACCTTCACCTTGGGTTCCTGACCGGCTCGCGTTCGTTGTGCCAACTTCTCCGTGGCCGCCGCCAGGACGGCGTTGCGTTGGGCTTCAGGAACGCGCTTCGCGACTAGGATGGCTTCGATGGCGGCGACAACGGCCTTGCGGCCGCCGCTGCCGCGAACAGACGACTTCTCGGCGCTGCCGGCACCCGCCCCCGCGCTGGGCCCGGGCGTCGGCTCGATGCGGTTGCTCTGTCGGGCTAGCTGTTCGCGGCGAAGGACATCGAGATCAGCAGGGTTGGGCTCGTAGCCGATCGCTTTCACGCCCCGAACCGATGCTTCCAGCCACACAAGGCGCCGGAAGTCCTCGCTGCCCGACACGCGCAACCCCTTCCAGTTGCGCGCCTGGGCCACGTCGACCATGGAGCGGGCGACCGAGGGGCTGTTCGTGTCGGTCGCCAGCCGGAACGTGGACTCGGTGAAGGCGACACGCGAGGTGTCACCCCGAAAGCGGTATTCGGTGTGGCCGATCTTGACGTCGCCGACACTAACCGGCGCCTGCTTGATGATGTAGCGGTCCTTAAGCGCCGTCTCCAGCCTGGACACCAGCGCCGCACGTTCCGCGTCCGACTCGATCCTGGCGAGCGCCTTCGCATCGGGCTGCTCCGGCTGCTTGGACGCCTTCGAGGTACCCGTTGGTGTGTCGGCCAGGTCACCCTGCGCCGGACCGGGGTCCAGTGGCCGCTCCGTTCTCGCGGGCAACTGCTCCTCACGCTGCCACTGGTTGCCCACCTTGACCACAGGCGTGCGCTTGCCGTCCTCCGCGATTGCGGCGAAGCGGCGGCTGCCCAGCTCGTCCGCCTTGGTGATCATCTCGGCCATCGTCGTCGCCCGGTAGGTCACTTCCGCGAACGGGTCGCGCAGTTCGAACCGCTCGCCCTGGATCTCCTGAGGCGTTTGGAACTTCTCCTTGGCGACGGCCGCACGGTTGGCGGGTTCGACGGCGCCACCCATCCCCTGAGCTGTCGGGCCAGCTTGCCGACCTGGCGCGGTGTCTGCTTCCATGGCGATCTCCTGGGTTAGTCAGTTGTTCGCTATCAGCGCCACCGGTGCCGCGCGATAGATCTCGATCTCCACACGTCGGTTCAGCGTCTGTCCGTCGCTGCTGTCGTTGTCGGCCACGTGGTCCCCCGTCGGCTGGTAGGTGGCGCGGATGCGTGAGGCATCGATGCCCGCCGCAATCAAGAAGGCGCGCACGGCGTTGGCTCGCTCTCGGGCGATGCGGCTCTCAGCCAGGGTGGGGGCCGCTCCGTCGGTTCGTCCTCGCAGCATGACGAGCGGCGCCGACCTGGCTTCGGCGATCAGCACCTGTGCCGTGTCGGCTGCGATGTCGACGTGCGTGCTGCCGAAGTTGAAGCGGACGGTGAACACCGCATTGCCCTGCGCCAGTGGTCGTTCCCGAGGCTGAAGGTTGGCCAGCGCCTGCTGACGAGCGGCGATGCTGGCGAGCGTTGCTGTTGTGGCGTCCACATGGCGCGCGGATTCGGCAGCCAGCAGGCGCGTGTTTTGAAGCTCATGCTTGCAGACCTGCAGTTCCATGGCCGTCGCTGAGTTCACTGGCCGCCGGTGGGCGTCATCCACCGAGGGCGGCTTCGGTGGCGAACTGCAGGAAGCCAGCATCGTCAGCGAGACGAGGAACGCGGTCAGGAGAGTGATGGTGCGCATGGCGCGGCTCCCGTCAGTGGGTGATGAGTTCCAGCGATCGCTGGACCGGCTCTCGGCCTGACTCGGCCTGTGCAATCAGCACACCGTCGTCGTCGGCCACAGGCTCGATCTCGCCGCCGATGGATGGCGTCGAGGCGGTGAAGAAGTTCAGCAGGGTCTCGGCCAGTTGTTCCGAAGGCCCATCAAGGCGGTCAGGCAGCTGCGACAGGTCGTACGCCAGGGCTTCGATGTCGATGCCCTCATCGGCGGCGAGATCGTCCGCGTAGCGCCAGCGCTGCTGGACCTTCGCCAGGTGTAGGTCCATGTTCATCCGCGGCACGGTGGGCGCAGGCAGCAGCCGGTCGCGAAAGGCCGTGTCGCTGTAGTAGCGGATCTTCTCGCCCAGGATGGGCTTGCAGTTCTCCAGGATCAGCACGAGGCGCTCGCTGCCCAGTTCCTTGAACTCCTGGGGTAGGAGCAGCGCGCGCCGCTGGTCGCTCTCGTTGCGGCTTACGGAGCTGCTGCCGTGTGTGCTGAAGGACCGGCTGCGCCCATGCGACGTGGCGCGCTCGGTGAAGTGCCCCAGCATCGCGCTGTACTCGTCGGCGTCGCGCTGCTCACGAGGCGCGTACAGGATCTGCAGGCCGTGGTTCGTCGCGAAGGTGCGGGCGTCCTTCTCCCCGTAGACGGCGTCCAGCTGGGACATCGCCTGAACGACCGTCAGCAGCCGCAGGTTGTAGCCGGCCAGGAATGCGGCCGCGTTCGTGATCACGCTGACCCGGCCCATGGACGTGAACTCGTCGTTGACGATCAGGCACTGGTGCTTGAGCGTGGGGTCCTGCTCAGGCAGGTGCCGCGTGTTGAGGATGACAAGCTGCGAGAAGAACAAGTTCAGCAGCGGGCGCGCACTCGCGAGCCGGTTTGGTGGGATGCACACGTAGACCGACATGCGCTGCCGCCGAACATCCTCCAGGTGGAAGTCGTCGGCGCTGGTGGCGGCATCGACGATGGCGTCGGCGAAGACGACCAGCGGCGCGTTGAGCGTCGCGACGATGCTGGACAACGTGTTGTCCGAGTTGGACAGCAGTCGCTGCAGTGCATCCGTGCACTCGTCGGTCAGCGGTCGTCCTTCATCCCGCCGTCGGCTGATCAGGCCGTTGAGATGTTCCTTCGTGGACTGTCCCTTGCCGGACGCCTGCCTCAGGATCTCGCCGATGGTGCGTGGCAGGTCCGGTGATTCCAGCAGCAGGAGACCAAGACCCAGGAAGAGATTGCGAGCCGAATCGTTGAAGAAGCTCTCGGAGGAAGTACCTCCGGTATCGCTGGGGAAGAGGATCTGACCGATGGCCAGCAGGTCTCCCACACGGTGAAGCTCGTCGGTGCGAACGGATGACAGCGGGTTCCAACGATGGCTGCGTGCTGTCTCATCAAAGGGGGCGAATGCGAATACTGCCTGGCCGTGCGCAGCCCTGAAACCTGCCGTGATGTCGTAGATCTCTCGCTTGATATCGAGCGCCACGACTGAGTCGGGCCAATTCAGCATGTTCGGGATGACCACGCCGACACCCTTGCCGCTGCGGGTGGGCGCCGACAGCATCACGGACAGCTGGCCGGTCAGCGACAGGAACTTGCCCTGGTGGCGGCCCACCAGGATGCCCGGCCCGTGGGCGACTCGGGTCAGGCCCGCGCGATCAATCTCTGCTGCGGTCGCAAATCGTGCTGAACCATGCAACGAGCGGCGGGGGCGGGCCGCCACGAACAGCGCCGCCGGCAAGATGATCAGTAGGCCGCCGGCTGACGCGCCACTGGCGAGCGCCAGCGGCTTGCGCAGCCGCGGGTGATCCCAGCACAGCTGCCAGTACTCGACGACGCTGAAGATCCGCGCCTGCGCGGGGTTGACCTTGATCAGCACCAGGAACAGTGCGCCGGCGAGGTACAGGGCAGCGACGATCAACGCTGCGTATGCGAGCAGGCCGAAGATGGCTGCAGCAACCTTCCTGCCCGTCGACCAGGCTGGCGGAGGGACGGGATCGACCTGGCTCATGCCGACGCCCCTTCAACGCGCCCAGGCTGCAGACGCTGTACCCGCGGCTGGTAGTGGATCTCTGAGATGAAGCGCCCGCGTTCGTCGCGGTCGAACTGGACGACCACGTCCACGACGATGTTCAGCAGTCGGCGGATCTCATCCATGCGCAGTCCGCTGCCGGCACCGGTCTCCCGAATCATCAGCGCCATCTGCTCGAAGGCGAGGGCGCAGCTGCCGGCATGGACGCTTGTGATGCTGCCCGGATGCCCCGAGGCCGCCAGCCGCACGAAGTGGAAGCACTCGTCGCCTCGGACCTCAGCCAGGAAGATGCGGTCCGGCTTCATGCGCAGGCAGGCTTCGAGCAGTGACTTCGCGGTGACGCGTGCTGAGCCCTGAGCGTCCTTGCTGTAGAACAGGTGGACGGCGTTGGGGTGGTTCGGCAGGGTCAACTCCGCCGTGTCCTGGATGGTGATGAGCCGTTCCCTGTGAGCGACCTCCTCAACCAGGCCCTTCATGAACGTGGTCTTGCCGGAGCCAGTCTTGCCGCTCACCACGATGGTCTGGCAACTGCGAACGGCCAGCCGCAGGAATTCGGCATACCGACCGGCGCCTTTCAGGGCGACAAGTTCCGCTTCGTGCGATGCAAGGCTTCCCGCGGATGTCCGCGACAGATCTGCAGTCCGTTCGAACAGACCTTCTCGCTCGAAGTCCGCCAGGCCCTTGATGACGCTTGACGGCTTGCGGATCGTGATGGACACCGTGCCACGCTTCACCGCCGGAGGGATGACGAACTGGACGCGCTCCCCTGTGGGCAGCGTGGCGCTCAGCAGCGGGCGCTCCTGGTTGATCTGTTGGTCGCATAAGGTGGCGACGGCCGTGGCCAGCGACAGGCAGCGCTCGAGCCCCATGTCCGGCGCGGCCACGGTCCGCCAGCCCGACGTGTCCTCGATGAACACCTCACCCGGGCGGTTGACGCAGACCTCCAGCACATCAGGCGCGTCGAGGTGCTGGCGCAGTGGCCGAAGGAACTCAATGACCGAGGTGGCGTCGCCGCGCCAGCCGTCGGCCAGTGCGTCTTGATCGCAGTCGCAGTTGCTCATGGTGGCTCACCGCACCGTGGGACGGAGCTCGTAGACGGACGAGAAGTCCACGTCTCGCGCGACGCGGATGCCGACGATGCCGCCCTGGTTCTGGTAGACCAGCGGCGGGATGTTGATGGTGCTGTCCAGCACCTTCTCGGCCAGCTTGCTGGTGTTCGCGGTGGTGGAGGGCATGACGATCGTGTCGCCCTGGCGGTCGTTCGTCTGGTTCTGGATCACCAGCTTGACGGAGTCGTCGATCAGGGAGAGCAACATCGCGGCACCGATGCGCTCGGTCCAGCGGTTGTCCACGTAGCCTTCCACGCCGGACTCACCGAGTGGGCCCGTCGCGGGCGAATCGATGTCCACGGTCACGCCCAGCGGGGTGCGGATCCGAGTCCACAAGACAGGAATGCGCACCATGCCGGGCCGCGCAGAAGCCATCCGGTATTCGCCGTCCATATGTGAACCCCGCTCGATGAGCACGACCCGTCCGTCGTCGCTGAAGACATTGCGCAGGACCTGGCAGCCCACCAGGCCCGACGCTGCGCTGATCAGCCGTGTCTTGAGCGCGCAGGTGAATGCGGTGCCCTTGGGCAGGGTGAGGCTCCGATTGCCCAGGACCCGGGCGCTGACCGCAGGCGTCGTCGACCCCTGCAGCTGACCGCCGAACAGCCCGCCGGTAGCCGGCTGCCCGGCATTGCCGACATGGCCGGCAGGCGAGGGTGCGGTCAACAACGGGCCGGCTGGGCTCTGCGTGCTACCTCCGCCAGCTGCCAGATCTGCAGTTCGGGTCAGATCGTTGAGCAGGCCCTGAAGCTGCCGCTGGTAGTTCTCCAGGTTGCGGGTTGTGGCGGCGAGCGGATCGGTCGGGTCGAGCTCGTTGTGGTGGGCGCCCAGGTTCTCTGCGCTGCCATTCACCGGCGCATGGTTCTCCGACCTTGCAGATGCGTGTCCGGCCGGGCGAGTCGACACCAGCAAGATCGGCGCGTCCTCGGTTGCTGTCTGCTTCGAGCCGTTCTTCGGGGAAGCGCCGCTACCGGTACCCCGGACGCCGATGGCCTGCGCGACTTCATCGTCGTCGGGCTCCAGCGCCGGGATGCGTGGCGCCGCGCTTGCGGCCTGGCTGGGCACCAGCCCGGCGACTTCTAGCCTTCGAGGCTCAGTCGTGGCGGCACTGGGCTTATCGCTGGCGCGGGCGACCTCCGGCTCGGCCTTCTTGCCACTCGTGACGAATCGTTGGATGCCCACGGCGCTGATCGCCACTAGGGAGGCCAGGAACAGGATCAGCGCGAGCAGCCCCTTCTTGGAGATCGAGTTGCCTTGCGCGGCCGCGACGCTCGGAATCCCAAGCTCGCCAGGCAGCGGAGACATGGTGTTCCCGTCAACCGGCATCCCGGGCTCTGCGTCGTCGGGCGTGAGGGTGTGATCGGTCGTCATGGCTTGGCCCCCCGTTGCGCTTCAGGTGCCTGCGCTGCTTTGAGGACGCGCTCCACGCCTGGCACCGTTGTTCCCGCATCCGGGGGAACGCCGTCCAGGTCGAACGCCTCGTTCCAGAGGCCGACCACGGACGTGCCAGCGCGCAGCATCAGCCGGCGGCTGACGCGGTCCACGACCAGCAGGTCATCCTCCATGCGGGCGTTGATCAACGTCTCGCTGCCATCACTGCGCACGTGGAACACCGCGGGCACCTCCCGATTGCCCGGGAACCGCATGTAGGTGAACCGCCCGTCGTCGAACACCAGCGAGGGCACGATCTCGTCGGAATTGCGGCCCTCTGCCAGGGAGTACTGGGTGTTCAAGACCTGCGGCTTGGTCTGCATGCGCTCGGCGACCAGTTCCGCCGGCAGAGGCAATGGCTGAACGATGAGCGGGGGCAGGCTGGAGGGCGCCGGGCTGGCCGGGCGCACTGCGATAACCGCTGGCCGGGCCGGCGCCTTGACGTGCAGCCTGTAGATCGGCGGCTTGGGATCAGCGTCCGCCAGCACCTCGAACCTGAAGGCATGGGTGCGGCGGTCCGTCACGACCGCGAGGGTGTTCGCCGAGCTTGCGTTGCTCTTGGGCTTGATGAACACCGTGCGGCCGCCCGGTTGCGCGACGACGCACCAGGCCGCCTCGGGTTTGATGCAGTCGCCGCCCAAGCCGGCCGCGACCTCAGTGATCGCCTCATCGGCGTCCAGAGCCACAAGCGACACGACCCCGCGCTTTACCGGGACGGTGACGACGGCGCGCGGGTCATACGTGACCTCGCGCAGGCGCGGGTCACCGTCCTGCAGACCAGCAACTGCTGCTGGAAGGGCGGCGGCGACGAGTATGGAGGCCAAGGTCTTCATGGCTTGGCTCCCGGCGCGGTGGCGTTGATCTCCGGATCGGAGCGGTAGGCGGTGACGACGAAGCCGAATGGGTTCTCCAGCCGGTCCCGTTCCTTGGCCAGCACCTTGGGCTGGTACTTGAAGACGATGCTGGCCACGTGCCGCGTCGTCACGTCCGGCAGGTTTCGGTCGGTGAGGTGTACGAGCTTGTCGTAGGTGACGGTGGCCTCACCCTGGTTGCCGCTGCGGCCGGCTGCGGCGAGCCGCACGCCGACGATGTGGATGCGCCAGTCCTGCGTGCCCGCCAGCTTCTTCTGAAGGGCCGCATCGCCCTCGAAGAGGCGGTTGTAGTCGGCGAACACCGTCGGAACCGCCATGCGTGCGACTTGGTCGAAGTCGCGTTGCAGGAACATCCAGCTGTAGCCTTCCCGGGCCCTGACGAAGGCTGCAGCGTTGTGCTTGTCGAGCGCTTCCAGCGGCGGGATGGTTTCGACGGCCAGCCGTTGCTGCACGGTCGTCTCGCCGGTGACGCGGTCGACGACGATGGGAATCTCGACAACGCTGCGCAGCGGGCCTTGCACGAACACCGCAGCGATGCCGATCAAGCCCAGCGCGGCGCCACCGGCCGCCACCCGCCAGGCGC
This sequence comes from Roseateles sp., assembly GCF_052436255.1. Classification (GTDB taxonomy): domain Bacteria; phylum Pseudomonadota; class Gammaproteobacteria; order Burkholderiales; family Burkholderiaceae_C; genus Pelomonas. Next base: position 22,227 of record NZ_JBQVNP010000009.1, read on the forward strand.
GCCGCTCGGACCGTTCGGTCAGCAGTTGTCGATCAAGCTCCCAAGCCTGGTTGGCTTCGATGTCGTCGGCGACGGCGGTCGTGGTTGCCGATCTTCCGGTGTGTTTCGGCAATGCGGCGGCCTCGCCTGGTGTCAGGACAGCGCTCATGGGGTACCTCGGGTGACTTGGTGGGGCCTGCGCGTCAGGGCAGGTAGTCGGAAACCTTGCCGGTGCGGACCAGCATCTGGTACTGGCGTTCCCGGTCGCGGGCCCGGGCGATACGTTCCTCGCTGTCGGCCATGCCCTGGAGCATCTGCACTTGGGAGACCTCGTGTGCCAACAGCGCGTTCTCGGCGCCGATGCGAGCCTGGATCTCTTGCACCGACTTCTGATCGTTCGTGGCGTTGATCTGGCCCATCAACGCCTGGATCTGCGACAGGCGGCCGGAGGCAGACTTCATCGCGTCCTGCAGCAAGCCTTTGTGCTGGTAGGGCTGAGCCAGCGCTGCCTGGCAGACGATGCGCTCCGCGCCGCTGCGGTCCAGGCAGTTGTAGACCATGTGAGCATCGCGTAGCGCCTTGGCGGTCACATTGAGGCCGGAGTAGCCCGTCATGTTGACGCCGTTCAGGAAGGTGTAGACCTCGGCCGGAACATAGTTGGTCAGGGCGGGGTTGTGGAAGACCTTGCCAAGGTTGCGAACGCCGTTGATGCTGTCCAGCTGCGCCCTGAGCTGTGTGATCTGCTGGATCTGGTTGTTGATCTCGGTGATGTCGTTCATCACCTGCTGCACCGTCTGAACCAGGTTGGCGACGTCGATGACCGGGATGCCGCTGGCGCGGACGGCGCCCGAGGCTGCGAGGATGGCCGCTGCCGCGGCGATCTTGAGGCGTGAGCGCATGTCGTACTCCTGGATGAGATCAGGACCTGCCGCGCATCGCGGCGAGCTTGTAGGCGGCGGTGCGGACGGCGCCAGCGCCTCGGCGTGCTATCCGGCCAGCAGCTGCGGCGGCCGCACCAGTGGCTTGGCCAGAGAGGTAGGGGAGGCCAACACCAGCGTGGACGGTGCCGCCGCCGGCTGAGGCCGGTGCGCCGCTCCCCGACCTGTTCGATGAACGCAGGCCGGCAACCATCATGGCGTTCTGGACCATCTGGATGCCCTGCTGCATCGCTGAACCGCCGGTCAGAGCCGAGGCCAGGCTAGGTGCCTGGAAGCAGATGATGGCCATCAGGATCATGACGACGCAGTACTTCAGCGACTCGGCGACCGCATTGAACGTGGGACCTGCGAACCCGCCTTGACCCTGGATGACGTGGACCAGCGAGTCGCCCATGTACGCACTAAGTCCGAGGGCGAAGAATGCGAACCAGGTCATGACCACAGCGTTCAGGATCATCGACAGCCAGCTGTCGAAGAACCTGGCTGTTGGCTTCCAGGCGAGCGTGAGTACGAACAGCGGCCCGATGGCGATCACGAATGTCAGGAAGACCTTCGACAGCGTCACGACGAACAGCGCGACACACAGGAAGATGACATTGCCGAACGCTGTCACTACAGCGGCGAGCAGCAAGTCGAGCCTCGTGATCCCCGCTTCCTTCATGAGGTCAACAACCAGCTGGCTCGCGTTGTCGTTGAAGTCGTCGAGCACCGCGTAGGGCGAGGCAAGCGTGGCCGAGCTCGCCGTGGACGGCAGGAACGTGGTCGCGACACCTGTCGCCAGCGCGTTGGCCGTGCCGGCGATGGTGGAGATGTAGAAGCCAGACTGAAGTGCGATCGCGAGTACGAGGCCGATCTTGAAAACCTTCCAGACAAAGTTGGGCACCGTATCCGAGACTTCGTTGCGCAGAACGGCCCAGCCATAGAGCCCCACCCAGAGCGTCATCGCGGACAGCGCGATTGGCGTGATCCCAGCGATCAGCGATGCGACGACGCCAACGACGTACGTGTTGAGGACGCTGTCGAACTGGGATCCGATCCAGGTGAACATGGTTCGCTCCGACCTACTGAATGACGGCGTGAGGCAGCGTCTTCGTGCTCACGCACTTGCTTGCGATGTTCGGGTGTTGGCACTGCATCCAGGCGCCCTTGAGCTTCACGATCCACAGGCGGGGTCGCTTTTCCGCCCCGAACGTCGATGCACGGCAGGTGCCGGCTCGCGCGTAGATCTCCGTACATTCCTGCAGACCTCGATCGGTTTCCACCATCCGCCATCCGCTTGGTGTGCAGGAGGCCCGTTCGGCAGGGCATGGCGACCGCAGCGTGGCGGAAGGAAGTGGTGGTGTCTCGACCTTCTTCGTGCCATCGGGCATCACGGTGATCGCCTCATTGCCTTTGACGAACTGGGCACTGGCCGAGCCAGTGGCGAGGGACAGGACCACTGCATTGATCAAGTACGGGATCGGCTTCATGCAACTCTCCGAAGGGTTAGGGTTGCGCGATCTTGAACCTCCCTGAGGAGCACGGGAAGCCACAGCCTGGGATCGTTGCCGTGACGGGCGCGGATCGCGTCCAGCAGCGCCACGTTGTCGGTGGTGGCGGATAGCACGGTGATGAAGTCGTCCAGGCCGGCTAAGTCGAGCTCGCAGATGGCGCTGCCGTGAGGCTGCTTGACGAGGAAGCGGCGCCCGCCGTGCGAGCCCAGGGATCGGACGATCTCGTATTCGGCCTCACTGAGACCGAAGCCGTCGACGTACTCGTCGCGGACCGCCTCTGGATTGGCGAGGAAGATCTTCGTCACGCTCTGCTCGATCATCGTGCGACCGATCGGGTGCCGAAGCACGTCGGACGGGCTCTGCGTGTCGAAGATGCCGAGACCGTTCTGCTTGCGGATGGTCTTCTGTTTCTTCTTGGCGAAGTCGCTGAAGATCTCGTGGTCCAGTGCCTTCCAAAACTCCGAGATCACGTAGATCAGCCGGCTGCCGTCGACGAGCTCGTCCATGACCTGCAGCAGGTACATCATCACTGGCGTGCGGACCTCGGGCAGGTCCAGGAACTCGGTGGTGTCGAACCCGATCACGGGCGCGGCTTTCAGGTCGAGGAGCCGGTCGTCGGCCTGGTCGAACACCCAGCCCAGCGCACCCCCGTCGCACCAGCGGCTGAGCCGCTCGTACAGACTGTTGTCGCCGGCCTTGGGCAGGTTCTGGCGCACCGTCGAGAAGCGGCGCAGCGACGCAGGCATCATGGCGACCGCCCTGACTGCGTCCGCGATGGCTCGCTCGTCCGCCGGCATCAAGGGCAGGGCAGTGGAGGTGATGCAGATCTTGATCAGCTGCTCCCAGAACTGGATGCGGCTGGGCGTTGGTTCGCGCTGCAGCGGATTGCAGCCGGTGGGGCGTCCTGCTTCCAGCGTCAAGTAGTGGCCACCCATCGCGCGGATGGCGATCTCGCAGCCGCGGTCCAGATCGAAGAGCACCAAGCGCGGCGCCGGCTGCCACTTTCGTGTCAGCGTCAGCAGGAACATTTCCAGCGTGGTCTTGCCTACGCCGGTGGAGCCGATGATGAGCGTATTGCCTGGCAGCTTCTTGTCCTCCGAGTCTTCGTCGAGAGGGCTGCTGTGCAGGTTCAAGTAGAACGGCTGGCTTGACGGTGTGCGAAGCAGCGCCAGGGCTTCGCCCCACGGGTTGCCGCTGCGCTTGCCCTGCGGGAAGTTGTGAGCGCTGGCCAGCGCGGCGAAGGCGCGCGACGACAGCTTGGCGTCTCTGGGCCGCCATTGCCAGTTCCCGGGCCACTGCGCGAACCATGCGGCATCGGCCACCAGGTCGACCGGCGACATCTGAAGGCTGGTGGACTCGCCGACGGCGCCGATGGCTTGTGCAGCCCGCCGTCCGGCGTCCGAGACACTGTCGCCGAACAGGACCAGGGAGTAGTGGTACTCGCCCATGCAGAACTGGCCGTCGCCTAGTTCGTTGAGTGCGAGGTCCATGTCGGCGATCTGGCTCGCGACGACGTCGTCACTGGCGAGCAGCTGGTCGCGCTGCAGTTCCAGGGCGCGCATCGCTTCCCGGCGGGGCAGGGGGGAGAAGCTCTGCGTTTCGATGAACTCGCTGGACTCGTACAGCAGGGCGTCGAGGACGCCGGGCTGGACGTCGTCGGCGTACTCCTTGATGTCGACGAGTGCGGCATACCGCCGGCTGTCGCCGTAGCGGATCTCCAGCTTGTCGCCGCCGAATGAGAGACGCGACGTGGGCAGCGTCCGGTAGAGGGGTCCCTTGGCGAACGGGACGGCACGCCACTGGCCGTTGACCAGATAGCCTAGGAACTCGCCGACCTCGGAGTAGCGGCGGCCGCCTTGCTCACGCACTCCCAGCAGCTCGGGACCGAACCGGCGCAGAACGCGGCCCACCAGCGCCGAGCGCTCGTCCATGGCCCTGAGTGCTTCGGCCTGAGCCTGCTCGATGGACTCGCGGGTCTTGCGGGTCGACTGCAGCGCGCGCCCCACCCGCGACAGCCTGGGACGGTAAACCAAGGTCAGGTAGACCTCGTTGCTCATCAGCCGGTGCTTCCCGAGCTTGGCTTGGTAGGCCTGCGACAGGTCTTGAGCGAAGCCCGGCGCTTGTGGGTCCTGCAGGGCGTCGCAGACGACACGGTGGAGGCGGTGGGTCCAGACGGCCCACTGCCCACCGGCCAGGTTGCGCAGCAGGCTGCACAGCGCTTCATGTCGTTCGGCGATCTGGCTCTCGTCGGCGCATTCGAAGGCAACGCCGCCCAGCCGCCAGACACGGAAGTAGTCGCCACCGCGGGTGATGACGTCGTGGTCGCTGACCAGCGACGAGAAGGGGATGAAGCGGGCCAGCGGGTTCTCCGTTCGCGCTTGCGCCCAGTGGCGCGGCCTGGCCGTGCTGTGGTCGTGGCGGCGGGCGGCGCCCGCGCGTTCAGACATGCCAGTCATCACATGCTCCTCGGTACAGCGTGGGGGCGTAGCTGCGGGCTCGCCAGAGCCGATGGTTGCGGTCGTGCAGGCGCAGCTTCATGGCGATGAACATCTGGCGGAAGCGCTGGTCGTCCTGCGTGGTGACGAAGCGCATCCAGACCAGCGCCGGCCCGATGGCCAGCAGCACACCTAGGGAGAGCCACCAGCTCAGCAGGACGCCACCCCACATGGTGAGCAGCATCCCGACGCCGAGCAGCACCACCAGCGGTACGAGCGGGATGCCCAGCTTCATGGCCGGTCGGGTCGCACCCTTGTAGATGGCCTCGGCTTGCATGACGGGCTCGCTGCGTCAGGCGACGATGTAGGTGGCCATGGCGCTGGCGCCGCCGATCAGCGTGGCGCCGATCAGGACGTTGGCGACATCGGCCAAGCGGGCGCCCTGGAAGATCATCTTGAAGCCGGCCCAGATGATCGCGATGGTGACCACCGCGATCGAAATCGTCACGAGGATGGTATTGACGTTGACGACCGTGTCGTTGATCTTGTCGAAGCCCTGGGCTTCGGCGGGGCGGTACGCCATGACGAGTGTTGCCAGCGAGGTCGCGGCGCAGCGACGCTTGAGTTGTCCGAGTCGGCTCATGACTTTTCCTTTGGAAGGGCTGGGGGGAGTGGCAGCTGCGCGCTGGTCGCCGCCTGGACGACCCGTTGCACGTAGCCGTGCTGGAAACCGGTGGAGAAGTCGCCGCTGTAGTAGCAGGACAGGGCCTGCCGGAGCGCTTGTTGGTGGCGTTGGCCTGCGGACCGCGAGCGGTCGAAGCAGTCGGTCAGCACGACCTGCATCGCGGTCAGGTTCGAGCAGGGGTCGAACGCGCTCTGCAACGTCAGACCCAGCCGCGCGAAGTTGCGGACATTGATCTGGCCCAGCCCGACACTGAAGTTCCAGCCGCCGGACTGCAGCGCAGTCGCGGTGGCCAGGGCCTCGAGACGGCTGCGGGGTTGTCGTTCGAGCTCACCACCGACCACGCCTATGGCCCACGGGTTGAACGAGCTTTCGGTGGCGACAAGCGCCCTTGCCGTGTCGGCGTGCACGTGAGGTGCGCACGTCAAGACCAGCGAGAGGAAGGCTGCAGGTTCCATGTCGACCTCAGCGAACCGGGTCCGCTGGGACCGCAGGACGCGAGGCCAACCAAGCGGCGTAATCCGCGTCGAACCTTGAGTCCCAGGAGCCGAGCTGCGACTTGGCAGATGGGCTGAAGTCGGTGACAGCGTCGCCAGCCATCGACCACCAGGTGCGAGCGAACGGTTCGCCGTTGACGGTCACAGAGATTGCACCGTCGTAGTCGCATGTGTAGACCGGGCCATGTGGTCCATCCCATGTCCGGGTGTATTGAGGCGGGCAGAAAAACGGAGCGGCGGACCAGCTGTGCGTCGCAGCGTTGCTGCCGCTGGCCATGCCGCAGGTCGGAAAGGCCTTACCCCTGGCCAGGTCGCGGAAGAGCTGACGAATCGGCGGCACGCACTGCGGAACCGCGCGCCAGCTGGGGGCGGCAAGGCACAGCAGCACGACGCACCCGTCAACGGCGCTGGCCGGCAGAGGTGCCGTCAGCAGGGCTGTCCCGAGCACGACGAGGCTCGTCACGTTCGTCGTAGCGCTGGATCGGCGCTTCTGATCCGCGTTGACGCCGCTGCGCTGCGGGGTCGATCTCGATACGGCTTTGATCACGGTTGACCTCTCTGCTCGTGCCCCTTCGAGGGGCAGTTGCGGCTCGTTGAGAGCCATGAGGTCAATCTAGAAACTGAACGCTATTGGTCCTTGCCGGCATTTGGGGATGCGTTCCAGCACGTTCGCTGAAGGGTCAGGGCTTGCGTGCGCACGCGCGGACCGCCCGCCTGCTGGAGCAGCAGCGGGAGAAAGGCGCGCATGGATGAGCAGCGCGGTTGTGCTGCCTTGAAGGCCCTTGGGTGGGCTTGCAGCTGACTCTGTCAGCCGATCAGGTGCCGAGCACGCCATACAGGCGTGCGATCCGCGCTGCGGTCCGGCGGTCGGGTGCATCGAGCTTCGCGCTCAGTCGCTGGAACCTGGAGTCGACGGTCTTGGCCTCGATGTTCAGCTCCGCGCCGATCATCTTGCTGGTGTGCCCAGCTTCCTCGTGGCGCAGCAGCGCAATCTCGTCGGCGGTGATACCGGACTTCGCGACGAGCTCACTGGCGATGTTGCGCAACAGCCAGCGGTTCAGTTCTGTCGCAAGCGCCCTGGCCACGATGCGGAAGAGGATCTGAGCCACGCCGTCGAAGAATCCGAAGTTGTGTGAGCCAATGGTCAAAACGGCGATTCGAGACAAACCTGCCGGGCTGGGCGCGGGCACCACGACCGATGACGCGAACCCCAGCCTGGCAGACACGTTCACGAACCCAGTCTCGTCAGGGCGTACATCCAGTTCCGTGCCGCAGATGGGCTCCGAGTGGAGGCGCGCGTGCCTCAGCCACGGATCGTGGTCGTGCCAGCCGCCCTTCGTGTACTCGGTGGCCCACATGGGGTCGCAGGCCAAGAGAGATCGATGTGACGTCCTAGTCGCGTCATCCTTGATGACGCTGAGGAACACTCCGGCATCGGCACCCATGAGCTTAAGTACGTGGCGGAACTGGTCAACGGCTGCCTCTGCATCGTCTGCATCGCCCAGGGCAGGGAGCAGATCAAGGATCCGCGCGGCGTACTCTGGCTCGCGAGTCAACGTCGCGGCGCTGAACAGGTCATCGATCGCCATCAAATGCTTCATGGCCTTCTCGACGTAGTTGCGCGTGAAGCTGGGGGTTACCAAAACGCAGCGGGTCGGTGTCGCACCATCGATCGAAGCCGCCGACATCGTCGAAGACCATCGTCTGCGCAACGCGTAGCCCTGCTGCAGGCCAGTGACGGCGCTCGACCATCAGACCTTTCGCGATTCTGATGACAGCGAACGCCAAGGTTCCGTCGGCTGACGTGATGATGCGGCCCGCACCGCCCGCCGCTCGACGCGTGAGGGCGGAGCGCCATGCGGCGACGGAGTGCCGATGTCTTTGAGCCTGCAAGGCGAACCGCTTGGCGCCAAGCGGCCTGGCTGGCTGGTCTATTGGATCGAGCTGCTTTGCCGTCGTAGGCAGCGGTTCGCTTGCTGACGTCGATTGCTGATCGGCGCTGTCGCTCGTTGTCGAGTCCATCCCTTGCTCCGGTAGCTACGGAAGCAGGGGGCGCTCCTAGGGAGCGTTCTGTTCCGCGTATTGCAAGCCCGAACACATTGCAGACTGTTGCCGTCCGCATGTCTAGGGACGTGATTGCAGGCAGTTACATCGTTGCAGCAGCGTCCGTTTGTCCGATTGCGTCCCAGGTCGTTGTGGCGACCGAACAATTGCATCGTTGCTGACGGAATTCGTACAAGGGGAGACCAAGCGTCTGTATGTTCGGTCGCGGCGTTTTCTGCTCGCTCATCCGTCCGGTGATGTCCTGATTCAGCCGAACGAAAGCACTTTTACGAATGGTTGCCATGCTGTGCCTAACGTGATGACGAATGTGATTCCATGGGCATCTTTCGCCAGTCGTTTGGCGACAGGAGAGGCTGATGTTTGTGCTTGTCCGCCGAGAGCCGAAACCCGACGCGTCTTACTGGCCGGGAAGGCGGTTGCTGGCTGCCGTTGACGCCGTGGTTTGGCCATTTGGGCTGGCGATGCTGGTGGCATTGACGCCGGCCACTGAAGGCTTGGTGCGGCCTGCGCTTGCGGTCGCTACGTTTTGGGCGTTGTTGCGCCTGTGCGGTGCGGTTCTGGCCAATGAACGCTACCGCTTCACGACTTGGTGGTTCGCGCGACTCGTAGCTCTTTTGCTTCTGGTCGGGGCCGTGATGAAGCTGGTGATGCCAGCATAGGCCGGCCTCTGGGAGCGACGGGCTAGTGAGTGGCCTTCGGGCGCGCTGCGAGCCATGCGTCGATGTCTGCCTTGCGCCAGCCGATCGCACGCGGGGCCAACTGCACGGCGCAGGGAAACAGGCCCTGGTTCATCAGGCGATAAATGGTTGAGCGGCCCAGTCCCGTGCGCTGCCGCACGATGGGCAACCGCTGGGTGTCTGCTGGATCGGCTTCGATGCCGGATGCGCGGAGGATGAACTGCACGACGTTGCTCCGATGGACAGATTGAACCCAATCTAGGTCAGAGGTGTTCGTCAAAGACTTCTGGATTCACCGTAGTGATGCGGCGCAGACAACGGCTTGGCTCGCTTCGCCGCGCCTTGGCCAGCATCAACGTCCGGCGCCCGAAGGCCGTCGACTCTTCGCCGGCAGCCAGCGCGCCGGCAAGCGGGCTGCGGCCATCATGAGCCTGCTGCACTCGGCGCGCATCAACGGGCACGACCCCTACGTATATCTCCGCGATGTACTGGAGCGCTTGCCGCTGCAGCCGGCCAGCGGGATCGACGAGCTCCTGCCGCACCGCTGGTCACCATCGAGCTGAGATCTAGCGGGGTGAGGCGCAAATTCCCATCCCCGCTGTCAGGACTGGGAATCTGCACCGTGCCCCGGACTGCAACCGTCAAGGTGTGTTCGGCGGACGCATACGTTTGGCGGACGCCTACCTCCAGTTGGCTCAATCAGGTCGAACGCTTCTTCGCCATCATTACGGACAAGGCGATCCGACGTGGCTCGTTGACCAGCGTGAAGAAGCTGACGAAGTAGATTGACAGCTTCGTCAACCAGTACAACAAGAACTGCAAGCCCTTCACCTGGACGGCCACCGCCGGCTCAATCCTCGCCAAGCTTGCGCGCCTCTGCGGACGAATTACTGGGGCAGGCCACTAGCTCGGCTGACACGCGAACCAGATTGCTCCTTCTGACGGGGCGTCAGCCCAGCTCTCTCTTAAAGCCTCAGCGCCTCTTCAAGTTGTCTGGGGCTTATCTTCAGGACCTTGTCCGTCTTCTCGACCCTGAACCACCTCTGGGTGTTGTCCGCATTGATCACGATTGGCTTGCTTCCATCCACTTGCTGCACATGCAGCTTGAAGTAGGACAGACGCTCGGGTAGGTTCAGAACGATGTCACTGCCCCAAGTGACTGGCGCCGCGGGCGAGGTTTCCACCTTCTGAGTGGTTACCGTTGTGGCTTCGGTCCAATTGACATTGCCTCCCAGCCAAGCCCGCGCATCGTAGAAGGCCTTCTTGCCTCCTGAGAACGGGATTGTCGGTCCGCAATCGCCCTTGTTCTTCAGCGTGGACTGCATCCGAAATCCAGCTGGCGTGAAGTCCAACGGACCCGCCATGCTCCTCTCTGCATTGCCGGAGGTCTCATGAAACGAGACTGAGCCAGGAACGATTGAATAGCCAGGGCCGTGCTGGACTGAATAGTTCAGCGAGTAGTCGCGCTGTCCGGTGCAATGTGGGTTGCCCGAGTCAAACACAGCGCTCGCGGGTTTCGTCTGCTGTGCGTCGGTGGCATAGCCTACTTCCAACGTATAGGTTCCCAAAGTCGGCGGGACGGCGATGACGAGGCTCCTGTAGTTCTTCTTGGGCTCGTAGTCACGAAAGACATTCTTGATGCGTTCCCAGAACTCCTTGCGGTCCGCGACCACCAGGCTTCCTGCGACATTCTTGAAAGAGTCGCTCGTCTTGAACAAATTTGCCGGGCAATGGAAAGCCAATGCCGTGTCGGTTTGTGACGCCAACGTGCAAGCTTGCCGCTCCATCTCTAGAGTAGCCGGTCCATAACCTAGGAAGTTTCCTTCGACGACGATGCGTACCGGAGCCGCAGTCGTTGGCGATAGGAAGTGGTCGGGGCGGATGTTGGTTATGCGAGGGCTCTTCTCTGCTAAAGGCAGTCGAGCGACCGCACTTTCCACATCCTTGGCAATCTTGTTGGCTTCGGCCAGCGACGCGGTTGCAGCGCGCTTGGCCTCTGCAATTGTGTTCTCCGCGCCCTTGAACAGATTCTGTTGCTGCTTGTCCAGGTCCTTGAACGTCTTATCTTGAATGGTCAAGGCAGCGTGCTCCAGCTCGCTTATCGTCACCAAGAGATGCTGCCGAATTTGAAAGCTGTTGATGCTCGCCGACTGGCTCAGTTGGTGAATCACATCTTGCGCAGTTGATCTCAACTGCTCGACCATCGAGCCGACGGCAGCGTCCGCGCCGATGGCACCCTGCGCATGACATGCGCTTGCTACAAACAGGCTAATCGCAACTGACGCAAGTTTCATTTTTGGCTCCCTGTTGGAAGGTTTGGAGCCTATGGAGAGCATCAGAAGGCGTCATCCTCACGTTTTGGGAGGAGCCAGCCGCATCGACGAGCTCCTGACGCACCGCTGGTCGCCATCCTTTTGAAAGCCCTTGCCGCTCGGGCCTGACTGTCAAGATGTGTTCGGCAGACGCACACGTCCATCGTCGATGGCGGCTTCATGCAGCAGCGGCGGGTTGAGGCGCTGCGTCTCAGACCTGCGTCGCCAGCATCCGCTGAGGCTCAAAGTACGTCAACGGAGGGTAAGCAGCCAGCGAACACATGTTGACCGCTGCAGAGCGTTCGGTCAGATGGCTGGCACCCAGTGATGAGGCAGCAACTCGTCGATTGCGCAGGCCCGTTGTGTCGGCAGCCGCTGCAGAACGTCCTTCAGGTAGGCATACGGGTCATGCCCGTTGAGCTTGGCTGACTGGATCAGGCTCATGATGGCCGCGGCGCGCTGCCCCGCCAACAGCGTTCCCGCGAACAGCCAGTTCTTGCGCCCCGTCGCCCAGGGGCGGATTTGCTGTTCGTCGTGGTTGTTGTCGATCGGCAGCGCCGGGTCATCCAGGTAGCGCGTGAGCGCCGCCCAGCGGTTGAGGCTGTAGTCGATGGCCTTGGCCGTGGCGGTGCCGTCCGTGATCTTGCCGCGCTGCGCGAGGAGCCAGTCGTGCAGCGCCTTGGCGATGGGCCCCGCTCGTGTTCGTCGCTCGTGCAGCCGCTGCTGCGCACTGAGCAGCTTCACCTCACGCTCGATGCCGTACAACTGGCCGATGAGGTCGATGGCCGCCGCCGCGATGGTGCTCTTGTTGGCCTCGTGCAGCTCGACGAACTTGCGCCGCGCATGGGCCATGCAGCCGGCCTCGGTCACGCCCAGCGCGAAGCTGGCCTTGTAGCCGGTGTAGTCGTCGCACACGAGACTGCCGTGCCAGTCGCCGAGGAAGGCTCTGGCGTGCTCGCCGGCTCTGGACGCGGTGAAGTCGTAGACGACAGCGCGCAAGGGCTCGAACGCACCCGCGGCATAGGCCCACAGGTAGGCGCGATGCGTCTTGCCGGTGCCGGGCGCCAGCATGGCCACCGGCGTCTCGTCGGCATGCACGACCTTGCAGGCCAGGATGTGTGCCTTCAGCGCATCGACCAGGGGCTGCAGACGCAGGCCACACACGCCGATCCAGGCGCCCAGGGTTGAGCGCGGGACTGCGACGCCGGCACGGCCGAAGATGGCTTCCTGGCGGTACAGCGGGAGGTGGTCCGCGTACTTGGCGACCAGCACCTGGGCCAGCAGCCCGGAGGTGGGGATGCCCTTGTCGATGATCTCGGCTGGAACCGGCGCCTGGGTCAACGCGCGGCACCGCGCGCAGGCCCACTTGCCGCGGATGTGACGCTCGACCGTGAACACGCCCGGCGTGTAGTCCAGCTTCTCGCTGATGTCCTCGCCGATACGCTTGAGGGAACAGCCGCACGCGCAAGTGGTGTTCTCGGGTTCGTGGTGGCGGTCCACGCGCTGCAGATTCGCCGGCAAGGTGGCGCGCTTGGGACGTTCGCCAGGCGTTGCCGGGGGCTTCTTCTTGCCCAGCAGTTCTTGAAGCTGCGCTTCGGCCGCGGCGATGTCGGCGTCCACGGCCTCGTCGAACAGTGCGCGTTGTTCGGCATCGAGCTGCTCGCTCTTCTTGCCGAACTTCAGGCGCCTCAGCTGAGCGATCTCGAACGAGAGCTTCTCCAGCTTCACGTCGCGCCGGTCGATCTCCTGCCTGTCGTGCTCGATGCGGCGAAGCAGCTTGGCGCCGACCTCACCAAGGCCCGCCGCTTGCAGCGCGGCAAGTTCTTCGGCAGAGATGGGCGGGTCTGCAAGCATTGAGGCCAGTGTGCGCAGCACCAGGCATGCTGACCATCGGCGCACGCACCGATTGCCTTGGGCTCATGTCAGGCCGATCACGCCGGCCTCGCCGATGCGCTGCCACGGCAGGCCCAGCACGAGGGCATCCAGTTGCTCACGGGTCAGGGACTGCGGCGCGCCACAGCCGCCGCCTGGCCAGGTGAAGCGGCCCTGGTGCAACCGGCGCGCGGCCAGCCAGATGCCGATGCCATCGTGCACCAACACCTTCAGACGGGTCGATCGCTTGTTGGCAAAGACGTAGGCGTGGTGAGGGCGGGCTGAGCCGAAGACCTGCACCACCTTCGCCAGCGTCGTGTCGGTGCCGGCACGCATGTCCATCGGCTGGGTGCATAGCCAGACCGCGTCCACGCGGATCATCGAAGCCAGTCCCTCAGCCAGGCGGCACAGTCCCGCGCCGCCGCAGCGGGCCAGACCAGTTTGATGACCGTGCCAGCGCGCTGCAGCTCGATGCGAATCTCACCGTCCACCGTCGGCGCGGGCAACGCCAATGGGATGAAGGTCGGCGGCGGCATCGCCGGCGGCTCGGGCTCAGCGGGCGCGTTCACCGGCGGGGCGATGGTCTTGTGCTCAGCGTCGATGACCCACTTGCGCAGCATGTTGGCGTTCAGGCTGTGCGCCAGCGCCACGGCCGCGATGGATACGCCGGGCTTGAGGCATTCCTCGATGACCGCCGCCTTGAACTCCGCCGTGTGCCGCCGCCGACGACGCCGGCCCATCAGATCGACCCCATAAGTGTTCACGTGTCCGCCTCCTTCTAAGCGGACAGATGTTCACTACCGAGGCACGGTCAGATCAACATGTGTTCCCTGGCTGCTTACAACGGAGGCGAGGCGAGAGGAGATCATCTGTTCGCGGTTGAGCCCAACTCCCAGGGCCAAGTGGCGGCGCAGGCGATATGGGGATGATGCTTGCCCGCGTTAGGGGAACAGGTCCCTAACAGGGACCTTTAGCGCAAGGGCGAGGACCTCAATTGCATCCAACGATGGATTGGCGCCACCGGTCTCAATGCGAGACATGTACGAGCGCGCAAATCCACAACGTTCGGCGAACTCATCCTGCTTGTAGCCAGCTGCGCGCCGCAGTGCGGCGACACGTTGTCCGAACAGGAGGCGCAGGGGTTCCATGGCCCTGGCATCGTGTGGTAGTGTCCACTAATCGCGAACCCACTAATCGTGACATGGGCGACATCTACTCCACCGACAGTTGGCTCGCACGGCCGCTGTGCAGCCGCTACGTCGCTGCGGTGTTCGGCTTCTCGACGGCGCGACTGCTGGATGGTTCCTTTCTTCCTCAGCCAGTCTGCTGGGCTATAGGCTGCCTGATCAACGGGGAGGTGGAAGTCCTCGGTGCGTGGTTGTTGCATGAGGGGCTTCCTGCACCAACAGCAACTTTGTTCGGCAATCTGCACGACCGCGGCGCTGAGTCCGTGAGGATTGCAGTCGGCTTGCCGACTACTGCAAAACAGGCATTCAAGAAGACGTACCGCCTTGGCGACTGCGTCGATTCAGTCGAGCAGTCGCTCGAATCGGCTGCGGCTCTAGTACCTGCGCGCCATCGCACCGAGGTGGCGATGCAACTTCGTGCGGCAGCCGAATCGGACAGCCTCGAAACGGCAAGTTTGAAGTTGGCAGGATTTCAAGGCTCCATTCTTGGTGAAAGATACCCAGCCGTCATGCGGCTCTGGGGCGAAGCCCTGGCAGGATTCACGCCAATCTTCTACCTAAGCGAACAACTGCGTGCACTGATTCGTTCGACCGACCAAAGGGCAGCTCAGGTGCGTGGCCAGTTGATGCGAGCGATATCTCGGCATGGCCGTTTTACAGACTCAGCCGCTGCGCTGGATTTCGTTGCCACCTCGCTTGCACGTACTGAACAAAGGTGGGACCGCGAACGCGCTGCGGCACGGGCGGCGCGCATGCCGCGAACTTCTGGTGGAACCGTACGTCGGGCTGAAGCGCTCGGCGTAACGACGCTGGCGTAGCGGGTATTGCGATGAAGATCGACTGGCTGAGCGTATTCTCCAACGTCATGTCCGTGCTGAAGCGGCGTGGGCGCACTGAACAGGATGCCGAAGACCTGGTGCATGACGCTTACGTTAAGTACGCCCAGACCTCGAAGGAGCGAACGATTGAGAAGCCAGAGGCGTTCCTCATGAAAGTGGCACTGAATCTTTCGATCGATGCTCACCGCGCCTCAACCGTCCGCGGGGTCGAGGTAATGCTGGAGGATGTCGTTATCGTCGATGGCCGGCCCAGCGCTGAGGACGTGGTGCTGGCTCGTGAGGAACTCGCCCAGGTCGGGGAATGTCTGTCGCGCATGAACGAGCGAACTCGCTCCATCTTCCTGGACAACCGTGTAGAGGGCTTGAGCTACCAGGAGCTTGCTGATAAGTACGGGATCACAAAGAGTGCAGTCGAGAAGCACATCGCCAAGGGCGTGATGCTGACGGCACTCTGGATGGAGGACCTGTAGCCATGAACCGGCCCAGCGCCGGCACTTCTCAAGCGGCTGACGCCAAGTCCAAAGTGCCGCGAGAGATCCTTGCCGAAGCCGCAGTCTGGGTGACCCGGCTCCATGGGCCAGATCGTTCCCCTCAGATGGAGCGGGACTTCCGCACTTGGCAGGCGTTGTCTCCCTCACACCGAGAGGCCTTTGAGAAATGTACCGATGCCTGGGTCGGTGTCGGGAAGGTCAAGGCCGCAACAGCCTATGAGACCGTCGCTGCGAAGAACGCCGGTCGGTGGGGGGGGGGGAGTCAAGGCATTCGGTGGTGGGCCGCTGGCGCAGCTTCCGCTGGTGCGATAGCTGTCCTGCTGGTGGCTGGGCAGGTCTGGTTGGCGCATGGGTCGTTCAGCACCGACGTTGGTGAGCAGCGAACGGTGATGCTTGACGACGGCTCGCGCATGCTGCTCAACACGGACACGCAGGTTCGGGTGAGCTTCGACGGCAAGCAGCGAACGGTCAACGTTCGTGGAGGCGAGGCGCTGTTTGAAGTGGCGAAGGACCCGAGCCGCCCGTTCGTCGTGCGTGTCTCGGGCAGCGAAGTCGTTGCTGTCGGAACCGCTTTCTCTGTGCGCTTCGCACCACTGGCAGCCGCTGCGCCGAACGAGCTGACCGTCACCCTGATCGAGGGGCAGGTGAAAGTCCGTCGGGCTGCGGAGGCCAGCGTCGAAGCTGTCGCTCCAGGTGCGCCTGTTGCCATGCAGGCGGGTGAACGGCTGCGTCTGGCGCATGGTGCTGATTCCGCCACGGTCCAGTCGCCGAAGGTCGATCGTCCGAACGTGGACCAGGTGACCGCCTGGAAGCGCAATGAAGCCGTCTTTGACGCCACGACGCTCGGGGACGCGGTGTCAGAGATGAACCGCTACAGCCGAACAAAAATTGTGTTGCTTGATGGCTTGAGCGAGTCAGGACTGCGCGTGAGCGGCCTCTTCCGCACAGGCGACAACGCAGGATTTGCTCATGCTGTCGCGCACTTGCATGGCCTGAAGCTCACGGAAGACGTTGGACGATTGGAGCTCGGAAAAGCTCAGTAGGGAGATGTCCCGGCCGCTGGTTACTCGACTGAAACGTCATCTTGTTGTGGCCCCTCAACACAACAAGGACATCAGATGAGACGCTTCAAACCAAGCCGACTGCTCAGTCGCCACGGCGCGCTGCCACTTGGCACTTGCCTTTCGATCCTCCTGGGCTTCAGCTCGGCTTTCGCCGCCGAACCGCCCCGAGCCGCCCGCTATGCCATCGAGCAGCCTTCTCAAGGCATGGCGCAGGGTCTGCAAGCCATCGGGCGGCAGACCAACACTTCGGTCTTGTTCGAGCCGGAGACTGTCGCTGGCCGTGTGACCAGGCGCGTGTCGGGTCGGCTCTCTCCGATCGAAGCCATCAAGGCGGCGCTGCAGGGCAGCGGCATGACTGCCGAACTCATGCCCAACGGTGCGGTGGTGGTGAAGCCGGCGCCACCTGCGGCAGTGCTGCCTGCGGGGAGTGCGCCAAGTTCGACGCCGCCGGACACCCAAGGCGGGCAACCCGGCAACGCTGGGCAACGCACCGCAGCCGGTGCGGCTGTCGACGTGACTGGCGCGCTGCCGGCGGGTGAGGTGCGCGGGTTGCAGGAGCTGACCCGCGTGGAAGTCACTGGATCCCGGCTGAAGCGAATCGATGCCGAGGGGCCAGCGCCGGTGAACGTCTACACCCGCGAGGATCTTCACCGGAGCGGGCAGCCCAACCTGCAGCGCTTCCTGGCATCGCTGACCGAGGTGTCGGCATCCACGGGCGAAGGCGGATTCGGTACGACGCTGGGGCAGGGGACTGTTCAGCTGCGCGGCCTGCCGCTGGGATCAACGCTGGTGCTTGTCAATGGCAGGAAGGTGCAGGGTGTCGGATCCTTCACCGGCAGCGTGTTCAACCTGAACCTCATCCCGATGGCGGCGATCGAGCGCGTCGAGGTCGTGCCCCTGGGCTCGTCGGCCGTCTACGGTGGCGACGCGCTGGCAGGCGTAGTGAATGTGATCCTGAAGCAGTCCGTCAGCGGGCCATCGCTGAGCATGCGCTTCGGGTCTGGCAGCGGGTACAGCGACGGTAGCGTGTCAGTGGCGACAGGCGGACGAAGCGCCGACGGCGAATTCCTGATCATGGGTTCGTACAGCCGCTCTTCGCCGCTGAGCATGAAGGAACGTGATTTCTTCAAGGATGCGGACTACCGCCGATTCGGTGGTGCGGACGAGCGTCTGAACTACTGCGCGCCCGGCACCGTCAGCAGCGTCGCGGGCAATCTTCCAGGGTTGAACAGCAACGTCGCCGGCATCCCGCAGAGCGTTTCAGGCCAGCACTTGAAGGTCTCGGATTTCCAGGCGACGGCGGGCACCCAGAACCTGTGCAACATCTGGACGACGGGCGGCGGGGTGGCGCTCTTTCACGGCTACGAGACGCTGGCGCTGCATGCGCTCGGCGAGCACAAGCTGTTCGGCAGTTGGTCCGCGTTCACGGAGCTCACCTACACGCGAGATCGCATGAGTGCGCGGGACCTCGGTCTTCGGCTTGGCAACGTATCGGTGCCGGCGGCGAATCCGTTCAACCCTTTTGGCGTCGACGTGACGGTCACGGCCTCACTCGGTGCTGAGAACGGGACGGAGGGCCTGTCCCGCCAGACCAACTTCACGCGCGCGCTGGTTGGCGTCCGTGGTGACCTTGGCGGCGGCTGGGATGCCGAGTTGACCGCTTCGACCACCAGCGACCGCGGCGGCTCCCAGAGCTGGAACGAGGCCTTCAACGCCACGGCGTTGACTGCTGCGCTGGCCTCTACCAACCCTGCCACGTCGCTCAACCCGTTTACATCGGGGCGAGTCGCCAGCGACGAAGTCTTGCGTGGCATCTGGTCCGACAACAGGCGTCGCAGCGTCGGGCGCAAGGACCAGGTCTCCGGTCAGGTCAGGGGATCGCTGCTGCGGCTGCCCGCAGGTTCCGTCGAGTCCGTCGTTGGTGCCGAGGCCTCGAGGGACGCCTATGACGTGTCCAGCACGTCCGAGACCCACGGCTCACGCCGCAGCGCCGCGGCCTACGGTGAACTTCGTGCACCGCTGTTTCGCGGGGGCGGCGAAGGTGCTGCCGGATGGAACCTCGCCGCGCTGACACTTGCCGCGCGTCGTGACCACTACAGCGACTTCGGCTCGGCCAACACCTATCAAGGCGGGCTCGAACTGCGGCCGACGCGAAGCTTGCTGATCCGGGCTTCCGCGGCGAACTCCTTCAAGCCGCCGACGATCCTGCAGACCCACGTCAACGACGTCGTCTACCAGGCGTCCATCTTCCGGCTGGTTGACCCGGCCCGAGGTGGCCAGGCGATCACCTCGGGCACTGTGGTGCGCACCGCGAATCCGGACCTGGCGCCCGAGCGAGGTCAGGCAAGGGGCATTGGCGCAGTCTGGGAGCCCGAGGGTGGTCACGGCACGCGTCTCAGCATCACTCATTGGCAGATGCGCATCCGGGACATGATTGCGGTGCTCGCCACCCAGTCGGCGTTGGATCACGAGAACCTGTTCCCTGGGCTGGTCGCGCGGAGCCCCTCGGTGAACGGCCAGCCCGGTGTCGTCACGAGCGTCAAGTCGACTGAGGTCAACTTCGGTCGGTTGGACACATCCGGCACCGACCTCGACATTGCCTACGTCGCGAAGACGTCGATCGGCAAGATGACGGCCTCGATTGGCGCAACCCGCACCGGCGAGTACGACGTTGTCCTGGCCCCCGGAGCGGCCATAGTGAATCGGTTCGATCGCAGGTTCCGCGACTTCTGGGCGCCGTGCTGGAAAGGGCGACTGTCGTTCGGTCTGGACCGAGGCGCCTGGAACGTGGGGCTGACGAGCCGGTACCTTGGCGGCTACAAGGACATCGGCACCAGCGAGCGCGGTCTCGGCAACTTCTGGATTCACGACTTGGGCGGCAGCGTTGATCTCAAGAAGCTCTGGCCGGATCTGCTGTCCGGGTTCAGGACCGCCTCGGTCGGCGCCAGCGTCGCAAACCTGACCGACCGGGAGCCACAGTTTGCTCAGGGCGCGCCGTTCTACGACGTCACCCAGGGCGACTGGCGCGGTCGTTACGCGAGCGTGCGTCTGACGCTGGACTGGTAGTCCGCCAGACCGACTCCTCCCTCCTCCATTCGTAACGCGGCCACCCTGCCCAAGCGCGGGGAGGTGGGCCGCGCCTTTGCCCAGAAGTAGTTTCACTATGCGCCTCTACCTTCTCGCAGTCGTTGCCTCCATCGTCACCGCTGCGTTCACTTCCGTCACCGCCCAGACTGCGGTCGGGCCGACTGTCCGGGACGTCGTCGAGTTCAAGACCATCGTCTGGCCCGTCGCGCACGACGCCGAGGGGCTGCGCCAGCAGACTTCTCCAGATGGCAGCCGCGGCTTCATCGTCACCCGCAAGGCCGACGTGAAGGCGGACGTCAACCGATACGAGATCGTGATGCTGAACCTCGCGCCCGCGCGACTTGCAGACCGCCGGCCTGTGCCGCCGGAGGTGGTGTTCGGGTTCGATGCCAAGAAGGACAACGAATCCGGCTATCCGGCTCTCGCCCAGGCGCAGTGGGCGGACGACCGGACCCTGGTGTTCCGGGCCAAGATCAAGGACCACGTCTACCAGATTTACAGCCTCGATCTGCCGACGGGCAAGGTCGTGCAGCTGACGAACGCAGCGACACCGATCGAGTCATTCGCCACCTCGCGCGATCTGAAGCGCGTGGTGTATCTCGTGCAGGCTCCCAACCCGCCCATGAAGGACGGCTCGCGCAGCATCGTCGTCGGCAACCAGTGGTTCCGCGCCGCCCTCTATGGCCAGCAGGACGTTCGCCAGCAGAACCGGAAGTACCGCTTCTATGTGGAGGACGTCGGGACCGGCAAGCCGGCTCGCCCCCTGGGCGAGCCCTTCCTGCAGGCCAACGCTGGCTTCCCCGCTGCCAACATATCGCCTGACGGCCGTTGGGCCATCTTGCCAAGGTACGAGCGAGAACGGACGTTGGCGTGGAGTCGCCAGTACCCCGTCGTCCGCGAGATCGCGCAGGAATTCGGCCCGGCGCTGAAGCGAGACCCGCTCGGCTACTTCAATGGCGCCATGGCGTACACGGCCAGGCGGATGGTGGCCTGGCGCTTGGAGGATGCGCGCGAGCAGACCATCCTGGATGCGCCGGACGACTGCTTGCCCGGCGGGCTGCAGTCCCGCCGCGACAAGGTCTGGTTGTCCTCAGGAAAGTCCGTGGTGTTGGCCGGTACCCATCTGCCGATCGCTGCAGGGAGCAAGGCGTCGTCGGCGTCGCATGTCGTCGAGTACTGGCCCGACAGCGGCCGATGGTCGATCGTGGCGAAGCTCAGCGAACGGCTGGACAGCGCCGTCGGGTTCGGCGACAGGATCGAGGTCGTTGAGGGCGGCCGGCCGCGGCAGTTTGAGCGCAGCGACGGAGCGTGGCGGGAGGTCGCCTCGATCCCGCTGGCATCGAAGGCGGCTTGGCGTTTGAAGGTGCGCGAGAGCGTCAATGAGCCGCCCGATGTGTTTGCGGAAGGGCCTGCTGGCCAGGCCGTTCGGCTGACGACGCTCAACCCGCACTTCGATACGAATACCTGGGGAGCCGTCTCGACCTACACCTGGCGCGATGCCAAGGATCGGCAGTGGCATGGTGGTCTCATGGCGCCGAGCGACGCAACGCCCGGCAAACGTTTGCCCCTGGTCATCGAGGCATACAACTACTTCCCGGAGAACTTCTACATCGCGGGATCCAACGGTGCAAAGCGAGCTGCAACCAGCGCGTTTCCGGGGCGGGCGTTGCTTCGCGAAGGGGTGCTGGTGTTGGTCATGCCTGTCCACACGAAGAAGACGCCCTTCAAGGAT
This sequence comes from Roseateles sp., assembly GCF_052436255.1. Taxonomy (GTDB): domain Bacteria; phylum Pseudomonadota; class Gammaproteobacteria; order Burkholderiales; family Burkholderiaceae_C; genus Pelomonas. The sequence goes on from NZ_JBQVNP010000009.1 coordinate 43,576, forward strand.
GACGCCGATCAGAGTCGGCTGTTCAACGAAGGTGTCCGTGGCGCTGTCGAGCAGCTCGTGAGGGAAGGGCGCGTCGACCCTGACCGCGTGGGGATCATCGGGTGGAGCATGAGCGGCGAGAAGCTCCTGAACCTCATCACCTTCTCCGATCTGCCCATCCGCGCAGCGACCATCGCTGACGGGGACTCCAACACACTGTTCTCGTACACGATCACCTACAGCTTCACCGATTACACGTGGGGTCATAAGGAGGCCGTGAACCGAGGCATCCCTGCTCGCCCGAACCTGGACAACTGGGTCAGGACCGATCCCTCGTTGAACACCGACTGCATCAAGGCCGCGCTGCGCATCGAGACGTATGGAGCTGCCGTGCACAACCACTGGGACATCTACGCGCTCTTGCGGCGGCAGTACAAGCCTGCGGACATGATCCTCATCCCTGATGGATCACACGGCCTAGCGACGCCGAGCGAGCGCATGATTTCGCTGCAAGGGAACGTCGACTGGTTCCGGTTCTGGTTGAAGGGCGAGAAGCGCAATGGCGAGTTGCTCGCCACGGAAACCGATGGATCGTTGCGCGCGCAGTATGAGTCTTGGGATCAGATGGCGACTTTGAAGCAGGCCGACGACAAGCGTCCCCGGTGTCCGCTGAAGAGCGTGGGCTGATCCGCGCTATGTAGCGCCCACTACCTTGTGTCGGCAGAGCGGCGCGCAGGGGCGTGCCGTTCTGCTTGCTGATACGCTCCCGCGGACAAGACGATTAGGGGAGCGATATGAGGCGTTGGAGGCTCGCAGTAGTTGGCAGTGCGATCGGTTTCTTCTTCGTGGGCGCGCAAGCCTACGAGCTCAATCCCGTCGAAGATAAGTATCGATGGGACGGCGACAGGACCCACTGGAAATGGGTGGCGGATCCAATGCACGAGGAACTGACCTTGCGTGCACGCGCCTGCGCCGCCGGTCATGAAGCATCGAAGCCGGAAGATGTTCGTTGTGGCATGTCGCCATCCGTGCCAGCGGGCCATCATCGCGGGCACAAGCATGATTCGCTCGTTAGAGGCGTGTGGTGGAACGACGATCCGAACCAGTTGCTGTTCGCCCTGCGCCAAGCGGAATGGGCCGCGTGGATGCTGGATGGCGAGCACATAGCGACACACAAGCGCAACCTGCGCGGCAAATCGGCCAAGATCGACAAGACCTACTACATCAACTACCGGAGTCACTATGGCGATCTGCAGTTCCTGCATGCCATGGCGAGCGGCGACAAGGTTGATCCTCGGACTACGCAGCAGAACATCCTGACCTGGGCGGAGTTCACCTACAAGGTCGCGATCGGCTCGATAGGCACCGAATCAACGCTGGGCCAAGTGGAGGTGCCAGGCTTCGGTGAGTTCTTCGGGCACCTCAATGGATGGTCGGTTTCATACCTCTTCGCGCCGAAGTACCTGCTGAGGTCCGGCGAGCACTTCAACCAGATGGCGCTGGGGTCGCTTCTGCATGTGATCCAGGATTCCTTCTCTGCGGCGCACGTGGAGCGCGTCTTCAAAGCAACCGAAGCTTGCCCACGCGGCAGGGTGATCCGCTTCAACACGTACGTTGGTCAAGTGAAATCGGCCCACAAGGCGGCTGACGTGCGGATCGCTTGGCTGGACCAAAAGTACGGTGACTTCCAGGGGCCCATCGATGCGAGCGCGGCACTGTTGTCGCTCGCATCTCGGAAAGCTGACTGGGAGAAGGAGGTCAAGCCGTACCTGGAGAACGCTGTGTTCTGCCTCGGCAATGATGCAGAGCCATCGAATCACGGGGGCTTCAATCAACATCGTTGATCCGAGCTACGCAGCAGCGCCCTCTGCCTGGTACCGCCAGAGCCGCGCGTAGAGTCCCTGCCTTGCCAGCAGATCCTCGTGCGTGCCTTGCTCGCAGATCCGTCCCTGGTCCATCACGACGATCTGGTCGGCGTGCATCACTGTCGACAGGTGGTGAGCGACGATCAGCGTCGTGCAGCCTTCAGTGGCCCGGCGCAGAGCCAGCAACACTTCGGACTCTGTCCGGCCGTCCAGTGCTGACGTGGGCTCATCCAGCAGGAACACAGAGGGCTTGCGCACCAGCGCGCGTGCGATCGCCACGCGCTGGCGCTCGCCACCGGAAAGCTTGAGCCCCCTGTCGCCGACCAGCGTTCGGTACCCCTCGGGCAGTGAATCAATGACGGCGTCGAGCTGCGCGGCGCTGGTGGCGCGCTCCATCGTCCCGGGCGCCAGGTCGGGTGCGGCCAGGGTGATGTTCTCAGCGATCGACATGTGAAGGAGAGGGGTGTCCTGCGGCACCAGTGCCATCTGCGTGCGCAGCTGTCGAAGCGGCATGGTGTCGATGGGGATGCCGTCTAGCAGGATGCGGCCTCGTTGCGGCACGTACAGGCGCAGCAAAAGCTTTAACAGTGAGGACTTGCCTGAGCCGCTGGGGCCCACCAGGGCAACGGTGGAGCCCGCGCTGATCGCCAGGTTGAGGTCATGGATCACGGGCTTGTCGGGCTCGTAGCCGAAGGCCAAACCTTCGAAGCGGATGGCTGGAGGGCGAAGCAGCGAGGTTGGCGGCCGCGCTGCGGTCTTGGGCTCAGCTTCAGACTCCCGGCTCTCGTGCAGGATATCCAACGCTGGCCTCAAGAAGCCCAGTGCACGCACCAGGTCTCGAACTGCGGACCCGATGGCTTCAACCGGTCGCACCATCTGGATCAGATAGACGGTGCTGAGAACGAAGTCTCCGAGGGTCAAGGCCCCGCTCTTCACGCCGTTCGTAGCGATGAACAGGCAGCTACCCATCGAGACTGCGAAGACAGCGGTCGCAGCTAGGGCCGTGAATGCGCTGACCCGGTAGTACGCCGTCCAGCGCTCCACAAGCGAGGTGGCAGCGCCGGCCAGTGACCGCTGGGCGGCGTTCTCGGCGCCAAAGCAGCGAAGGACCTCAACGCTGGCCATACCCTCGGCGAGCTGGCCGTGAACCGCCAAGCTGGCCGCGGTGACTTCTCTGGCATGGTTGTTCAGCCGTCTGGCGCCGATGGCGAACACCACGAAGTACAGCAGCCCGCTCGCGCCGAACAGCGCGAGCAGGGCGGGTTGTCCAAGTCCTGCCAGCACAACCAGCATGACCGCCAGCTCGACGACGACCGGCGCGACACTTTGAATGAGATGCGTCAGGATCAGTTGCGTGCCTGCGCAGGCGAGGTCAAGGCTATGAATCAGCTCGCCCGTGCGTCGTTTGAGCAGGCCACCGAGTGGCAAATGCAGCACATGGTCGAAGAAGCGGTGACGCAATGCTGCGACCAGCGGCTGGTCGATCTTGCTGACGAGCCACGGCCGGACATCTCCTAGGATGCGGCCGGTACCTAGCGCCGCGACATAGATTGCGCCCGCGGCCATCAAGAGCGTGTCGAAGCCGTCACCGGTTGAACTGGTGTGTGCGGCTGTATCAACCAACTGCTTCAGCGCGAGCGGAGCAAGGGCCGTCAGGGCGCCGCCCGCGAACACGATGAGCATCGCGGCGACGATCAGCAAGCGGAGGCGATGGTCAGTCAGCTCCGCAAGCAGGCGCAATGCAGGCCGTATGCGGTGCTGGCCCAGCATGGCGGGTGCATCTGTCAGAAGAGCGTTGAGCGGCTGCCGCGTGAAACGCGGCGCAGCCAGGCCTCGATCGCGATGCAGGAGTGGATCTCAGACACGTACGCATCACCTTGTGTGGGACGCCGCTCCAGCGAGGCCTCGACGCGCTGGCGGTCGAGCAGGCCTCGTCGCACCAGCTGGCCATCGAGGAGGAGGCTTCTGGCAAGCGGCAGACTGCGCTGGAGGACGGCTGTGATGTGCTCCTCGGTGCCGCCCTTCGAGCGCCGTGAGGCGATTTCCGGCGGGATTCGGTCGGAGAAGGCATCTCTGGCCAGCGCCCGGCCACGACCGCCTCGTGTCAGCACATAGGTTGGCAGCCGCAGACTGAGCTCAAGCAGGGGCTGCGACATCAGCGGATGGACGAGCTCCGGCGATGCCGCTGGAGCGTAGGGGTTGTAGTAGTCGAAGGGGCAGATCAGCGCGCGCAGCTGCATCAGCTTCCCGATGGGTAGATCTGATCCCTCCATCAGGCCGGGATGGACAAAGCGTGAGGCTTGTCCGAGTGCGTTCGCGACGATGTCGGAAGGCATCAGCGCCAGGTACTGTCCTGCGTTGGTCAGCGCGCTCCGCTTGGTGAAGCGGTACTGGAAAGCCTCCCGCAGGGTCTGCCAGAAGGACACATGACCCAGTCGTGCAGCATCCAGCGTTGCCCCTAGAAAGCCTCGATCGAGCCCCCGCAGTTGGAGGTAGTCGGCGGCTGGCCAGGTGCACCGCACCTCCTCAAACAGCTGATCGCCGCCAGCGCCCGTGAATAGCGCCGATGCGCCTGCAGCGTTGGTGACCTCGGCGTCCATGCGGTCCGACCCCAGCCGGCCGATGTGGCTTCCCGGGACTGGGGTGAGGGCTGGGTCTGCGACCTGGTCGAGGTGGAAGTCGACGTCACGATGTCGTTCCACCAAGGTGCACCCGACGCGGGTGGCGGCGAGCCGTGCATAGGCTCGCTCATCGCTGTCTGAACCGGGCGAGAAGTAGTTGAGGCAGGTAATGCCTGCCGTGGGCGGCCCGCAGTAGAAGCTGCCGAGGATGATGGCTGAGTCCACGCCGCCCGACAGTCGCAGCACGACGTCTCCATAGCAGGACAGCCAAGAGAGCACGCTCTGGGTCGTTGCTTCCTTTAGCAACTCGGCAGCCAGGGCGGGCTCCGGTTCGATCGGATGACGTGCGATGTCGACGGCGCGCCAGAGGGGAGTCGCCGCACGCTGTAGCGACGTCATGGAAGTCAGCTCGCCAGGCAGTACGTTCGTTACACCCTTGAGCGCCGTTTCTTGTGCGCCGAGCCGTCCGTACACAAGGACCGCTGCGATCGCATCCCAGTTGACCTCTGGTGGCGGTAGCTCCAGCAGTGCAGAGACATCCTCCAGCCATGAGAACGCGATCGACAAGCCGTCGAGCTCGAGGTGGAAGCATGGCAGGGTTCCGGTGGGATCGCGCAGCACGCGGCCTTCGCCGGCCCACGAAGGCATGAAAGCTACCCAGCGCCCCCAGAACTGCTCGACCAACGCGCGGCCCTCAGACCGGACGATCTCATCGCCTTCCTGATCGGTCAGTTCAACGTCCTCGCCGGGGGCGGGCGAAGGATCTGCTCGACGAAACAGCCGTCCGAGCACGACGCCGGCGTGAGATGGCAGCGTGTAGACGCCGTTGATGCCTCTTGTGTGACCCACCATGTAGACGCTGAATCCGGACGACGAGAAGGCGCGATGCCATCCTCCGTCGATCAAGGTTCCCGTGAGCCTTCTGGCCAGTGCGTTCTGGCTTTCGTTGGCGGGTGCCCAACTGAATGCGATGTAGCGAAACATCGCTGATCACACGACCAGGATGGGCGTGAAGCCCCGCACGTACTCGTGGGTGTCGTTGAGTACAAGGTCGCCTGACTGCACCCAAGAGTGCGCGGCGAAGGGTCGAGTCCTCACGCCGACGACCCAGCTGGCATACAGCTTCTCTGCGGCCAGGAAACGCAGCAGCGTCAGAGAGTCGTGCAGGCACTTGTCGTGCGAGGTGATGACCACGGGGCGCATGCGCAGGTACCAGGCGCTGGCTCTTCTCAGCGCGCCTACCTGCTCGTCATCGGTCTTCATCCCCCTCGCAGGACGCAGAGCGCGTACGCTGCAAGCGATGGTGGCCATGCTGTGTCGCTTGAGCCAGTGCGTTGTGAGGAGCGCTGCATAGGCAAGGCCGAGGAACCTGCGCCACGGGACGCCCGGCGATGGCACATGCTCACCGTGGGACAGGCTGTTGCGCGGCGATGCGAGCGCTTCGTGGGCGGGTGCTGGCAACGACGCTGGAACCAGCAGGGCCTGATCGCGCAGATGGCCAATCCAGTGATCAACCCCGTTGCTCGCGGGTTCGACTTGGTCGAGATCTTTGGCGGGCCAGCCGGCGATCCTTGCGGACAGGGCGGCCATGAGGGGGCCACCCGCGCCGATGTACTTGTCTCTTTGGAGGTCGAGCAGGATCACCTGTCCGTCGACGTGGCACGCGCGCACATGATCGGCAAGGCGATATTCCGGCTGAATCGGTGTTGTCGTTGGCATGGTGATCCTGCTAGGCGTGCAGCTTGTCGCCGCACGCCGTTTCTGCTGCCGGGGGATCAGAACTGCTTGTAGATCCCGACCTGGTTGTCTTCAACCCGCGGCAGGTCGGGCTGACCCTTGGTTTCTTCCTTGGCGTCGCCCAGGTCCACGATCTCCAGTTGCGGTGCTTCGTTCATCACGATCTCCTTGAAGTTGCGTTGAGGTCAGAAGTGCCGTCAGCGCTTGGCCATCCGGCGATCGGAAGATTGAGGCTGGTCGCGTGGCCCGGCAACTTGAGATGCCGATGAGTTGCGGCGTTCGGCGATCCGCCAGCTCGGGTGACCGGGCGTAGGGGACGTCAAGGCGCGGTCGCGGCATAGCCGTTCATCGCTGCATCCGTTCGGTTGTTCCGCTAGCAAATGGACGGCGCAGACGCTTCTGTCCGGTCTCGGATCGCCACATGTCGCGCGGGTCATGTGACCGATGCGATGGTGGCTGGCTCGGTATCCCTGCGCGGAGCGAGGTGAGTTCGGGTGATTTCCGGCTGCTGAACCGAACACTTGGTGTGGTGCTGTGTTTTCGGCGCTGAGGTTTTTGGCGGCTGAAACGTCATGGAGTCATGGAGAACTCCGTTTCAGATCGAGGCCCCGCGACCACCTGGCACCTCTGCTGGAAGGCAGCGGTCGGGCGTGACCTGGTGTCGAGCCCGAAGCTCGTCGAGATGATCACGGATCGACTGCTGGATGCCCATCAACAGCGGGGCAGGGCGTTGCTGTACTACCTGCTGACGGCCACGGAGATACACGTCTTGTCGCGAGTTGAGCCTGGCGACAGTCCGCGAGAGGTGGCTCGAGAGGTCGCCACCATCGTGGCCCGATGGGTGCGGGAGCTTCAAGGGGTGAGAGGGCCAGTGTTTGCGGACCGATATCGCACGCATCAGGTCAGGACTGACGCCGAGCTGAAGTACGAGATACGGATGCTGGCGTGGCGACCTGTCACGACGGGCCAGTGCTCAAAGCCTCTGGTCTACGTGAACTCGTCCTTGCGCACGACGCTGGGACTGCGGCGTGCTTACGGATTCGAGTCTCGGACGCTGCTCCGCGTGTTCGACGGGACCGTATTCGAGGCGCGTGAAGCAATGCGCCGGTTGATACGGCACCGACCATCGAGGTCGGATCTTCGGGAGTGGGAGCTGAACCATGGCTTGGCCATCGCCACTGGTTCTGCGGGTGCGAGCTTCGGTTTGGCCCGCGAAGTTGGTGGGCCGGCAGCGGCCCTTGTGGCGGCCTCCGCTACGCAGGATATTGATGGCGCACTCGCCTTGCTGGCTCGCTGGGTGGCGCATCGGCTTGAGCTACCGTCTGGGGATGACCTGTCGACGGTGCCAGGCGCGGTAGGAACGAGAGCGCGAGCGTTGGTAGCTGGGCTGGCCGTCCAGTCCGACCTCTGCCCAGCTGCTTCGGTTGCTCGCTACTTCGATCGCGCTCGGGCTACCCTGTGCGAACAGATGACTGCTTCGCGAGGGCGGCCGGCTGACCGACAACTCCTCGGCATGCCGGTCCAGTTGATCCTGGATGAGCTCAAGAAGCTGTCGAAACGGCCCCGGCGCTAGCCGCTGATTTGCCCCCTCCCCGCACCTTTTGGTAACTTGATTTTGCACCATAACATTTGTGATGTTACGATGCGCATTCATGTTTCTCAGGCGCGGACCATGGGCGTCATCGAACTCGCACACCAGACACAGGCGTATTTGCTCGAAGCGCTCGGCCAGCGCTTGAGCGCGCTGAAACCTCGCTCGGGGCCAGGGTTGCCATTTTTCGTCATCGACAGCTTCGACCTCATGGAGATTGAATTGTTCGGCGAATTGGTGACGCTCGCCATCCTCAAGGAGCAGGCATCTCTGACGCCTATGGAGGTCGCCCTGCGCATTCGAAAGATCCGGGCGCAGGGCAGTCTCGCTCTCTACGTGGCGCCAGCCGTCGACGCTTCAGATCGTCGACGCCTTGTTGAGCAGAAGGTGCCCTTTGTGGTGCCAGGCAATCAGCTGTACCTGCCGGACCTGGGCATCGACTTCCGCGAGCACTTCCGGCGCCAAGCCGAGATCGGCTCGATGACGCACATGGTGGCTGCTACTCAAGCGCTGCTGTTCAGTCACCTGATCGATCGGATGTCGACCAATGAACGCAGGTCTAGTTGGCACGTTGCTCCGACCGTGGAGAAACTGGGCTACACCAAGATGACTGGGTCCCGCGCCGCCAACGAGCTCGTTGCGCTGGGCCTCGCCAAGGTCGAGAAAATCGGACGCGCTGTACATCTGCGCTTCAAGCAAGACACAACAGCAGCCATCTGGGAGGCTGCAAAGCCATACGTCAAGAGCCCGGTGCTGAGGCGCCGGTGGCTCCACATGCTTCCGTCGGACATCAGCCCGTTCGCCCGCGAGGCCGGCGAGATGGCGCTTGCCAAGCGAACCATGCTTGGCGAGCCTGAGCATCAAACCTACGCCATTCATCGTGACCACTGGTCGGACACAAACGAAGGCCTCATCCTCACTCGCCCGGAACCTGGCGCCGTTGAAGTGCAGCTGTGGAGCTACAGCCCAGGCCTGGATGACGGCCACCTCGTCGACCCACTGTCACTGGTCGCAAGCTTGAAAGACTCTGTCGACGAGCGGGTGCGGCTGGCAGTACGGGAACTTGAAGGACAGATCCAATGATCAAGGGCCTGGACGCCTTCACGAAAGCGTTTGCAGACTGGACTGATCAGTACGTTCTGATCGGGGGCACTGCGGCAACGCTCACGATGCAAGATCAAGGGCTCAAGTTCAGGGCCACGAAGGATCTCGATGTCGTGCTCATCGTTGAGGCCCTGACAGCAGACTTCGGCCGGGCATTCTGGGACTTCATCAAAAGTGGAGGCTACGAGATCCAGCAGGCCAGCGAAACGGGAAAGCGCAGCTTCTATCGCTTCATCAAGCCGAGCGACGCGTCCTTCCCTGTGATGATCGAGCTCTTCGCAAGAGCGCCCGACGCCTTGCGGCCGATCGCGGAAGGACACCTGACCCCGATTCCGTTGGACGAGGATCTCTCAAGCCTCTCGGCCATCCTTCTTGACGATGAGTTCTACGCCTTCATCCTCGACGATCGCACGGTGCGCGACGGCCTTGTGTGGGTGAACGAGACACGGCTGATACCCCTCAAGGCTGCGGCCTGGGTCGACATGACAGATCGACGTCGCCAAGGCGCGCAAATCGATTCAGACAGCATCAGGAAGCATGGCCTGGACATCTTGCGCCTGTCGCAGTTGCTCAGCGAAGGGGCAACCGTCACCGTCGCGGGTCGCGTAGAAGAGGCGCTTCGGCGCTTCCTCGCGGAATTTCCGGCCGATGCCCCACCTGACCCGAAGACGCTGAAGATCAATGCCAAGCTTGATGACATCCTCGGGCGAGTCGCGGCAGGATTTGGGTTGGCTTGATCCGAGCGCAAACCATTGGCCGGGTCTGGCTGAACGCAGCACCGCAGCGCGAGCATTGGTCTCGGAAATCGGTCCAACCGCATTGTTCGTGGTCGGAACGCACGACTGAGCTTCCCGCGGCTGCTTTGCCGCTCTGTACAAGCGGGCGCACCGCGTCGGCGAGGCTGTGCAGATGCCCTCGCGACAGCCTGCCTTCGGTTGTCGAGCACCTCGGTCGCCCGAAGTCCACGAAAAGGCTTGCATTGATTCCATGATTCCACCAAAATGGAATAATGGAAGAAATCGAAGTCATCAAAGGCCTCGCCGCGCTGGCCCAGCCGTTGCGGCTGCAGGTGTTCCGCGCCCTGGTGGTGGTCGGTGAAGCCGGCCTGACGCCAGGTGCCATCCAGGAGGCGCTCGGCATCGCGCCCGCCACGCTGTCGTTCCACCTGAAGGAGCTGGTCAACGCCGGCCTCGTCACACAGGAACGAGCCAGCCGCAACCTGATCTACCGTGCCCACTACGCGCAGATGAACGAGCTGCTCGCCTACCTGACCCAGAACTGCTGCCAGGGCGAAGCGTGCGCCGTTGAGAGCAGTTCAGCTTCCTGCGGCTGCTGACTGAGACCACCATGCTCGACAACACCTTCAACGTCCTCTTCATCTGCACCGGCAACTCGGCCCGTTCCATCATGGCCGAGGGCCTGATGAACAGCCTGGGCGAACGGCGCTTCAAGGCCTATTCGGCCGGCAGCCATCCCAACGGCACGGTCAACCCGGTGGCCCTGCAGACACTGGCTTCGCTGCACATCCCGACCGAGGGCTTTCGCAGCAAGAGCTGGGACGAGTTCGCGGTGGCCGGTACGCCCATCATGGATTTCGTGTTCACCGTCTGCGATTCGGCAGCGGGCGAGGTCTGCCCTGTGTGGCCCGGCCAACCCATGACGGCCCACTGGGGCGTGCCCGACCCCGGCCATGTGGAAGGAACCGAGGCAGCGAAGCTGCAGGCCTTCCTCGACGTGGCGATCACCCTCAAGCGCCGCATCGAGCTGCTGCTAGCGCTGCCCATCACCAAGCTGGAGCCCCTGGCCATCCAGCACGAGATTCAACAGATCGGCACCCGCTGAGCCCTCCCATGACGACCCACGTTCTCATCCTCTGCACGCACAACTCCGCTCGCAGCGTCCTCAGCGAGGGCATGCTCAACCACTGGGCCAAGAAACTCGGCAAGGACGTGCAGGCTCACAGCGCCGGCAGCGCCCCCAGCGGTCGCATCAACCCGTTCGCCGTCGAGGCGCTGCAGAACGCCGGGGTGGACACCAGCGGCTACTACAGCAAGAGCTGGGACCAGTTCAGCCAGGACGGCGCGCCGCCGCTGTCCATCGTCATCACGGTCTGCGACAGCGCCGCCGCCGAGCAATGCCCGGTGTTCTTCGGTGGCCAGGGCCAGCCCGTCAAGGTGCATTGGGGCTATCCCGACCCGTCCAACGCCGAGGGCGGCGACGAAGGCAAGCGCCGCGCCTTCGAGCTGACCCGCCAGGCCATCGGCTACCGCATGCTGCAGCTCCTTCAGTTGCCGCTGGAAGACCTGAGCAAGGCCGAGCTGCAGCAGGCGCTGGCCGACATCTACAAGAGCTGAGCATGAGCCTGTCCCGCAAGCTCCTCGCCGAAGGCCTGGGCACGGCGCTGCTGCTGGCCGTCGTCATCGGCTCCGGCGTCATGGCCGAGCGCCTGTCTGGCGGCAACGTCGCCATCGCGCTGCTGGCCAATACGCTGGCGACGGTCGGCGGCCTGTACATCCTCATCGAGGTCTTCGGCCCGGTCAGCGGTGCCCACTTCAACCCCGCCGTCAGCGCCGTCATGGCCTGGCGCGGCGAGCTGCCGGTGGCTTCGCTGGTGCCCTACATCGCCGTCCAACTCATTGGCGCGATGCTCGGCGCCTGGCTGGCCCACGCGATGTTCGACATGAGCATCCTGCAGTTCTCGACCAAGGTGCGCAGCGGCACCGGCCAGTGGATCGCCGAGAGCGTGGCGACCTTCGGGCTGCTGCTGGTCATCCTGCGTGCTCCAGGCTCGCGCATGGCCGCGATGGTCGCGGCCTACATCGGCGCGGCCTACTGGTTCACCGCTTCCACGTCCTTTGCCAACCCGGCCGCCGTGTTCGGCCGCATGTTCAGCGACAGCTTCGCTGGCATCGCCCCCAACAGCGCGCTGGGCTTCGTGGTGGCTGAACTGATCGGCGCAGCGGTGGCCGTTGGCGTGCACGGTCTGCTGTCGCAGCCGGCTGTAGCCTCGGCGGCGGTGACCGGGGAGGCCCAACGTGTCTGAGCCTCTGTTCCCTGACGCCACGTTTCCCGCGCTGCGCACTGAGCTGTTCGACGTGCCGACGCAGGAGCGTCTGACGCCCACGCCGTCGCAGCACCGCCCGCGCTTCCTGATGCTCTACGGCTCGCTGCGTGAGCGCTCGTACAGCCGCCTGCTGACCTTCGAGGCCGCGCGTCTGCTGGAAGCCATGGGCGCAGAGGTGCGCATCTTCAACCCCAGCGGTCTGCCGCTGCCCGACGACGCGCCCGACACCCACCCCAAGGTGCAGGAGCTGCGCGAATTGGCCGCCTGGTCCGAAGGCATGGTCTGGACGTCGCCCGAACGGCACGGCGCCATGACCGGCATCATGAAGTCGCAGATCGACTGGATTCCGCTGTCGTCCGGCGCCGTGCGGCCCACGCAGGGCAAGACGCTGGCCGTCATGCAGGTTTCCGGCGGCTCGCAATCCTTCAATGCGGTGAACCAGATGCGCGTGCTGGGCCGCTGGATGCGGATGCTCACCATCCCCAACCAGTCGTCGGTGGCCAAGGCCTTTGCCGAGTTCACCGAGGACGGGCGCATGAAGCCCTCGTCGTTCTACGACCGCGTGGTGGACGTGATGGAGGAGCTGTTCAAGTTCACGTTGCTGACGCGCGACCTCGGGCCCTACCTCGTGGACCGCTACAGCGAACGCAAAGAAAGCGCCGACGAGCTGTCCAAGCGCGTAAATCAGCGCGCCATCTGAGCCAGCACAGATGGCACGGGGCTACGGCCCCGTTTCTTTGACCCAGGTAGTTGCTATTGACAACCAAGAAGGCGAGTTCCAACATGCGCCCAGATAGTTGCTATTCACATCCAAATGTCCGAGTCCAGCCCAGGCAGCCTGTTGCGCGAAGTCGCCCGCATGTACACCCGCGCCCAGCGCGTCGTGGCCGACTGCTGCCGCACGACCAACACCCAGTGCCACCTGCTCACCGAGCTGGGTCGGTCCGGACCGTTGCCGCTGTCCGAGCTGGGTACGCGGGTGAGCCTGGAGAAGAGTTGGGTGTCGCGAGCCGTGGAGGCCATGGCAGCCCGTGGCTTGGTGACGAAGGAGCCGAACCCGTCCGACGCAAGGAGCTGGCTCGTCACGCTCACCGCCGACGGCGAGCGCACCGTCCGTGAGCTGAACAAGACCCTCGATGACCACGCCGAGGCGCTGCTGGCCTCACTGAGCCCGCGCCAGCGTGATGCCGTCGAGAACTCATTGCTGACGCTCCTGAAGGCTTTGCGCGAAGACCCGGCAGCGATGTGCTGCCTGCCGCCAGAGCCGAAGGAGCCCGAACGGGATTCCAAACCATGCTGCTGAACAACGCCATCTCCCTTCGCCAGGCCGGCGCTTCCGACTGGCCCGCCATCGAAGCCCTGCTGCTGGCCAACAAGCTGCCGACCGATGGCGCGCAGGCCCATCTGACCACCTACCTGCTCGCCGTCAGCAACGGCGAGGTCGTCGGCTGCGCCGGCGCCGAGGTCTACGGCACGCTCGCCCTGGTGCGGTCGGTCGCCGTTGCGCCCGGCCTGCAGAAGCAGGGCATCGGCCGGCTGCTCGTCGAGCGCCTGCTGCACGAGGCCCGCTCGCGCGACATCGCGGCGCTGTATCTCCTGACCGTCACCGCACCCGAATACTTCGCGCAGTACGGCTTCAAGCGCATGAAGATCGAGGCCGTGCCGGCGGCGCTGAAGGCCTCGGCCGAGTTCCAGGGGGCCTGCCCGGCCTGCGCCGCGTTGATGGCGCTGACGCTGCGTGAGGCGCCCGTCGTGGATGCCGCGCTGCCGGTGGCAGTGCTTGGCGCGGGCCCGGTGGGGCTGGCTGCCGTCGCCCAGCTTGTCGAGCGAGGCCTGCCCTTCATCGCCCTAGAGGCCGGCAAACAGGTCGGCGCCAACCTGCGCGACTACGGCCACGTCCAGCTCTTCTCACCCTGGCAGTACGACGTGGACCACGCCATGGCCCGCCTGCTGGCGCCCACCGGCTGGACCATGCCGCCGGCAGCCGAACTGCCGCGTGCCGGCGAAGTCGTCGAGCGCGTGCTGCAGCCGTTCGCCGCACTGGCCCAGGTCGCGCCCTTCATCAAGCTGGGCGCCCGCGTGTTGGCGGTGAGCCGCGAGGGCTTCGACAAGGTGAAGAGCGCCGGCCGCGACAAGGCGGCCTTCCTGGTGCGCTACGAGCAGGACGGCGAGGTCCACGAGCTGCGCGCCCGCGCCGTCATCGACGCAACCGGCACCTGGAACCAGCCCAACCCGGTGGGCGCCAACGGGCTGCAGGCCATCGGCGAGGCCGACGCGCGCGACCGCATCTTCTACGGCATCCCCGACGTGGCCGGCGCGCTGCGCGGCCGCTACGAGGGCAAGCGTACGCTGGTGGTCGGCGCCGGGCACTCGGCCGCAAACGCGCTGCTGGCCCTGGCTGACCTGGCCAAGCAGTCGAGCACCACGCGCCTTGCCTGGGCCGTGCGATCGCCGGCCCTGCAGCGCGTGTTCGGCGGCGGCGATGCGGATGCGCTGCCGGCCCGGGGCGCGCTGGGTGCGTCGCTGCGGCGGCTGCGCGATGGCGGCACGCTGGAGTTCTTCAGCGGCCTGCGCGTCACGCGCATCGAGCGCTTCGGTGGCCAACTGCGCCTCACCGGCCTTGACGCCAAGCAGCAGGCTGTCGTGGTGGATGGCATCGACGAGGTGATCTGCGCCACGGGCCAGCGGCCCGACCTCACGCTCACCAGTGAGCTGCGCCTGAAGCTGGACCCCTGGCTGGAATCCAACGAAGCCCTGGGACCGCTGATCGACCCCAACCTGCATAGCTGCGGCACTGTGCGTCCGCACGGCCACCGCGAGCTGGCTCATCCGGAGCTGGGCTTCTACACGCTCGGTGTCAAGAGCTACGGCCGCGCGCCGACGTTCCTGATGGCCACCGGCTTTGAGCAGGCGCGCTCCGTCGTCGCGGCCATCGCGGGCGACCTCGCGGCGGCGGATCGCGTCGAGCTGGAACTGCCGGAGACCGGGGTCTGCTCGTCGAACCTGACGGTTGAGGGTTCGGCCACGGGCTGCTGTGGGCCGGCGGTTGAATCGGCGCCGGAGGCTATGGTGGCTCCGAAGCGCGGCTGCGGCCCGAGCAGTTGCGCACCGAAGCCCGCACCCGAAGCTGTGGCGCCGAAGCGCTGCTGCGGTTGACGATGCAGACCCATCGCGCGCGCGTCGTCGCCTCGTTAGGCACGACCCAGACCTTGGCCTGGGCATCGTCCTACTACCTGCCGGCCATGCTCGTGCGGCCGATAGCGAGTGAGTTGGGCGTGTCCCAGCCGACCGTGTTCGCGGCGTTCTCGGTGGCACTGGTTGTGTCGGCGCTAGTCGGCCCGCATAGCGGCCGACGCATCGACCGATGGGGTGGGCGTCCGGTGCTCATGACGACCAGCGCGATCTTCGCGCTGGGGCTTGGGCTGCTGGCAGTTGCGACCGGCCCCGTCAGCCTTTTTGTAGCCTGGGCGGTGCTGGGCGTGGCGATGGGTAGTGGCCTCTACGAGGCGGCGTTCGCGTCGCTGGTGCGGCTGTACGGGCATGAAGCGCGCGGGGCCATCACGGGCATCACGTTGATCGCAGGTTTCGCCAGCACCGTGGGCTGGCCGCTGACGGCGGCGCTGGAGCATGGACTGGGATGGCGCGGCGCATGCTGGACGTGGGCGGCTCTGCACCTGCTGGTCGGCTTGCCGCTGAATGCGTGGCTGCCTCGCGCGGAGTACACCGCGCCGGCGGCAGGCGAGACGCCGACCGACGTCAAGAGCGAGCCAGCCGAACCGCCGCTCGGCGTGGTCATCTCGCTCGCCTGGGTGTTCGCAGTGACATGGTTCATCAGCACGGCGATGGCGGCGCATCTGCCAGGTCTGTTGGCAGGCACCGGCACCGCGCCGGGCGTCGTCATCGCCATCGGCATGCTGGTGGGCCCGGCACAGGTCGGTGGGCGGTTGCTGGAGTTCGGCTTCCTACGGCGGCTGCACCCGCTGTACTCGGCGCGGGTGGCGGCGCTGATGCACCCGGTTGGCGCGATGCTGCTGCTTGCGCTCGGCGGGCCGGTGGCCGCCGCCTTCGCCCTGCTGCATGGCGCTGGCAACGGCATCCTGACCATCGCCAAGGGCACGCTGCCGCTGGCGCTGTTCGGCCCCACGGGCTACGGGCACAGGCAAGGGATGTTGATGTTGCCGGCCCGGCTCGCGCAGGCGCTGGCGCCGTGGCTCTTCGGGCTGCTGCTGGCGGTGCTGGGCACGCGCGTGCTGTGGGTGTCGGCCGGCCTGGCGCTGAGTGCGCTGGCGGCGCTGATGCTCATCCGCGTGCCGTCGCGCATGCAAGACGAAAGCACATCGACAACATTGGAGGAGCCGACATGAACATCCGAACTGCCTCGCCTGCCGATGCCGCAGCCGTGGCTGCGATCTATGACCCGGTCGTTCGCGACACAACGATCTCCTTCGAGACAGAACCGCCGGACGAAGCCGAGATGCGGTCCCGCATCGAGAAAACGCTCACCAGCCTGCCCTGGCTGGTCGCCGAGGACGCAGCCGGCGCGGTGTGCGGCTACGCCTACGCCAGTAAGCACCGCGAGCGCGCCGCCTACCAGTGGTCTGTGGATGTGACGATGTACGTGCGTGAAGACATGCGCGGCCGAGGTGTGGGCCGGGCGCTGTACGGCAGACTCTTGGCGGTGCTGGCCGATCTGGGCTACTGCCAGGCCTTTGCAGGCATCGCGCTACCCAACGCGGGCAGCGTCGGCCTGCACGAAGCAATGGGATTCGAGGCCATCGGCGTGTACCGGGACGTCGGTTTCAAGCATGGCGCATGGCGCGACGTGGGGTGGTGGCAAAAGCCTCTGCGCGAACCTGGAGCGCCGCAGGAGTTGCGTCAGTTCGCCGCGCTGACTTGAGCGGGATTCGCTGCGGGTTCTCTGCGATCATCAAGGCCATCGGCAAGGCTGCTGTGCTCTGGTTCGTGCCGTCACGCCACGCGGCGGCGCATCTCTGCGGGGTAGTCCTCGAAGCCCAGCGAGCGGTACAAGGCGCGGCCGTCAGGCGTCGCGCCAAGGTTGAATTCCCGCACCTCAAGTGTCTCGCATTGCCGCATGACTGCTTGCAGCAACTCGCGGGCCACACCCTGACCACGCCAGGCTTCAGCGGTGAACACATTGACGATACGGGCCATCTGGCCGCTGAGATTGGCACGAGTCGGCCCCCAGTCCAGCAGCACCGCGCCGGCACCACCGACGACGACGTCACCTTGCACTGCCAGCCAGCCGACATATCGGCCGGCTTCGATGCGCGGGCCTAGCCAGGCCGCGTAACCAGGCCGTCGTTCAGCATCTTCCTTGCGGTAGCAGCCATGAGCCGTCACTTGCTCTGTGTCACAGGCGGTCACCGGCCTCAAGTTCCAAGCTGTCGTCATGGTGCACTAGCGGCGCAACAGGCGGGAGCGTGCAGCAGCGTGGCTTCTCCCATCGGCGTGGCCAAGTCTTCAAGGATGTTGCAGTCCACTGCCGCACCACCCGCACAGGCCGTGTCACAACTGCCGACGAAGGCTGCCATGGCGCCCTCCAAAGCTTTCAACTCGGCCAGCTTGCTTCGGAGCTGTCCCAGGTGGCGTGCTGCGACCTCGCGGACTTCGACACAAGGACGCTGCGGTTCGTCCATCAAGCCGACGAGTTCTCGCACCTGCTCAAGGCCGAAGCCGAAGTCGCGACAGCGACGGATGAAGCCCAGTCGACGCACCGCCGCCTCGTCGTAGACGCGCCTGCCGGCTTCCGTGCGAGGCCCTGGGGGTAGCAGGCCGATGGTCTCGTAGTAGCGGATGGTGGGAACGGAGCACCCGGTCCGCCGGGCCAACACACCGATGGAGAAGGCGGGTGATGTGGTCATGCCAGCGAGCTTAGCCTTTGACACAGCCGCAAGCGCCCGGTCCTGGGGGTGGCAAGGTGGGTGTTGCAGGGAGGAACTGAGAGAACAGCCACTGTGCATCATCGGCTTGGTCCGTCGGGCCAATGATGAGAAGTTCCACGGCATCGCGGCTCTCGGCCAAGTGGAATGTCAGGAAGGCACAGCATTCGCGCTCCAGCACGATGATGGCGGCTAGCTCGGGGGCGGCGTTGGGGGCGTAGAAGAGGCGCAGCGTCGAGCCTTGAAGGCAGTGGGAACGCAGGTGGTTGCGCGTGAGTTGTTGAATGCGGGTCAGACGCGCAGCCATGTCACCGGGGCGCAGCGTGCAGGCAAGAGGTGCGGCACCATTGAACTCAGCGGCAGGCATGGTCGCCTCCCGTCGCACAGGCCGTGGTGCAGGCGCAAGCCTGACGGCGGGCAACTCGTCTGCGCCGCCAGACCCACAGCACCGAAAGGGCCGGCAAGAGCAGCGCGAGCGGCAGAAGTTCATCGGCGCAAGCCCATAGCGCAGCAGCAGACGCGGCAATCGCAGCGCCGCCGAGCAGGGGAATCGTGCAACAGGCAGCGCAGGCTGCACCCAGGCCCAAGGCCAGCTTCCAGGACTTCATGAGGAATCTCCTCGCAGTAGGCGATGCCCGCAAGGTAGAACCTCAAGCTACTTGAGGAGCAAGCACTTTCGGTGGACCGGCCTCACGACAATGGAGCCATGGAAATGCTGAAAACGCTGGGCCTGTTCGCCGCCACGGCGCTGGCCGAAATCGTCGGCTGCTATCTGCCGTATCTGTGGCTGAAACAGGGCAAACCGATCTGGCTGCTTGTACCGGCCGCTGCGAGCCTCGCGCTGTTTGCTTGGCTGCTGACACTGCACCCAACGGCTGCCGGCCGCGTGTATGCCGCCTATGGCGGCGTCTACATCGCCGTGGCGATGTTGTGGCTGTGGGGCGTGGACCGGGTGACGCCAACGACGACGGACTGGCTCGGCATGGGGCTGTGTTTGTTGGGCATGGCGGTCATCATGTTCGGGCCGCGCCCGCAGGCCTGAGCTTCGAGTTGGCGGGGACAAGCCGGCGCATAGCGTCGGCCGGCGCGATCAAGCGACTGCCGGTACGTGCACGCCGCGGCGTCAATGCTTGTGCACTGCGCGTAAGTGCTGGCTTGGCGACTCGGCTGGCGGCAGTTCCTGCGAAGCTTCGCGTAGACCAGAAAGGATGCCGCACTGATCTGTTTTGTGAGCGTCGCTACAACGCTGCCGCAGCCCCCGCAGTTGCGTTTCCAACAGACGCAGTTCTTTGATGCGCTTGGATACGTGGCCGATGTGCTCATCGAGCAGCGAGTTGACGTCGCCGCAGTCTTCGCCAGGCGCATCCTTGAACCGCAGAAGAACACGGACCTCGTCCAGCGACATGTCGAGCCCCCGGCAGTACCGAATGAACTGCAGACGTTCGAGGTGCGGCGCCTCGTACACCCGGAAATTTCCCTGCGTTCGTCCGGGTGCCGGCAACAACCCCTCACGCTCGTAGTACCGGATGGTCTCGATGGGGGTCGACGAAGCCGCCGATAAGTCGCCAATCTTCATGGGGATGGTCCAAGCCTGTTCCAACAGAAGTGTAGGGACTTGACTCTGTAGTGGCTACAGGTCTTCTAATCCGCTCATATCGCCGGAATGCCCATGCCGAACACCCATCTCCCTCACCCGTCCAAGGACGCCGAGCCGGCCGCCGATGGCGGCCACGACTGCTGTTCAAGCTCGTCTTGCAGCTCGACGCCCGCACCGAAGCCCCGCACGGTGCTTCCCTTGCAGGTTGCCGCGCCAAAGCCGGCCGCCACCGCATGCTGCGACGACGACTCATGCTCGACGCCCGTGGCCAGCCCGTCGGTCGCCGAAGCGCCCGACGGGGCCCTCCTGCTACGCATCCCCGCCATGGACTGCGCCGTCGAGGAGGGCCAGATTCGCCGCGTCCTCGAAGGCTTCCCTGCCATCAAGCGCCCGCGTTTCGATCTGCCTGCCCGCATGCTGACGCTGGATGCCCAGGCCGACCAATGGGGTGCGGTCGTAAGCGCCATCCAGTCCGCCGGCTTCAAGACGGAGGTGCTGTCGACGCCCCCATCTGCGGATGACACAGCCAAGTCGCAGCGTGTCGAGCTCTGGCGCCTGATTGCGGCCCTCGTCGTGGCCTTCGGTGCTGAGCTTCTGCACCTGGTCGGTCCCGACTCGACGGCCTGGCAGATTGCGGGCATGGCCGTCGCCGCCATCGCCATCGCGCTCTCCGGGTTGTCCGTCTTCCAGAAGGGCCTCACGGCCCTGCTGCACGGCAAGCTCAACATCAACGCGCTGATGAGCGTCGCGGTCATCGGCGCCTTCGCCATCGGGCAGTGGCCAGAGGCGGCCATGGTCATGGCCCTGTATTCGCTGGCCGAACTCATCGAAGCACGCTCGGTGGAGCGGGCTCGAAATGCCATCTCTGGCCTGCTCGCGCTGTCGCCACCGCAGGTCGAGGTCCGCCAGGCGAATGGCCAGTGGGCGAGCGTAGATGCCAAGACCGTCGCGGTTGGTGCTGTCGCTCGCGTAAAGCCCGGTGAACGGTTCGCGCTGGACGGGCGCGTGACTGCGGGTCAGGGTGCCGTCGACCAGGCGCCCGTGACGGGCGAGAGCATCCCTGTCGACAAGGCACCAGGTGACGACGTCTTCGCCGGCACCATCAACCAGAGCGGCTCGCTGGAGTTCGAGGTCACCAAGCCTGCCAGCGACACCGTGCTGGCGCGAATCATCCACGCCGTGGAAGAAGCGCAGGGTCAGCGCGCGCCGACGCAGCGCTTCGTCGACAAGTTCGCGGCCATCTACACGCCGGCGGTGTTCGTGCTGGCGCTGGCCATCGCCGTCGGCACGCCGTTCCTCATGGGCTGGCCATGGCTCACCGCAATCTACAAGGCGCTGGTCCTGCTGGTCATCGCCTGCCCATGCGCCCTGGTTATCTCCACCCCGGTGACCGTGGTCAGCGGCCTGGCTGCGGCAGCCCGTCGGGGCATCCTCATCAAGGGTGGCGTCTATCTGGAAGAGGCGCGCAAGCTCAAGGTCGTCGCACTCGACAAGACCGGCACCCTCACCGAAGGCAAGCCCAAGCTGGTTGCGCAGTCCGTGCTGGCCGGCGACCTGGCCGAAGAGCAAGTCCTGCGCATCGCGCGCAGCCTGGCAGGTCGCTCTGACCACCCGGTTTCCAAGGCCGTTGCAGCGGGCCTGTCCGTAGAGCCGCTCGAAGTCGCCGACTTCGGTGCCGAGCTTGGCCTCGGCGTGCATGGCGCTATCGACGGCCATGCCTACATCCTCGGCAACCATCGCTGGATTCACGACAGCGGACTCTGCTCGCCGGAGCTGGAGGCCAAACTCGAAGAGCACGAGGTGCAAGGCCGCACGGTTTCTCTGCTGGCTGACCAAGGCCGTGTCCTCGCGCTCTTTGCCGTGGCCGACACCACCAAAGAAACGAGCAAGCAGGCGGTCGCGGACCTCAAGGCCTTGGGCATCCGGTCGGTCATGTTGACCGGCGACAACCCCTCGACGGCGCGCGCCATCGGCGCACAGGTCGGCATCGACGACATCCAGGCCAATCTGCTCCCCCAGGACAAGCTCAGGGTCGTGACCGACCTGGGTACCGGCATGCGGGTCGGCATGGTCGGCGACGGCGTGAACGACTCACCAAGCCTCGCCGCCGCCGCGGTCGGCTTCTCGATGGGTGGTGCCGGCACGGACACCGCCAAGGAAGCGGCGGACGTGCTCATCATGAACGACGACCTGCGCAAGGTGCCCGAAACCATCCGGTTGTCCAAGCGAACCTATGCTGTCCTTTGGCAGAACATCATCCTGGCGCTGGGCATCAAGGCGGTGTTCTTCGTGCTGGCCGTGTTCGGTAACGCTTCGATGTGGATGGCGGTCTTTGCCGACATGGGCGCCAGCCTGCTGGTTGTCTTCAACGGCCTGCGCCTGCTGAAAAGCTCGCGCTGATCCCAACGGCCACATGGGCCCGCAACGCGCGGGCCATCTTTTTGCACAAGAACCGAAATGCGTCTCACTAAGTTCGTCCATCGCAGCGCCAAGGTGCTCGCCGTCGTCGCCGCGTTCCTCTTCTCGGGCGTGTTGCAGGCATCTGAGGCCGATGTGAAGCGCGTCTGGCAAATCCTCGACTACCTAGCCGTCGACTACGCCGGTGCCGTCCAGGATGGCAAGGTGCTCTCACAGTCCGAGTACGACGAGATGAAGGAGTTCGCGCTGACCGCGCGAACCAAGATCACCGCGCTGGGAGCCAAGACCGAGCAGGCCGCGCTGGTTGCCCAGGCGGCCGAACTTGAGGCGGCCATCGCGTCCCGCGCCGACGCGGGCAAAGTCGGCACGCTGTCGAAGGCGCTGGCCAAACACCTGATCGCCGTGTACCCCGTGCCGCTGGCGCCCTCGACCGTCCCCGACGTCAAACTCGGTGCGAAGGTCTATGCGGAGAACTGCGCCAGTTGCCATGGCGCCACCGGCAATGGCGACGGTCCCATTGGGAAGTCGTTGGACCCGACGCCCATAGCGTTTACCGACAAGGAACGTGCGAGCCAGCGCAGCCTCTTTGCGCTCTACCAGGCGGTGTCGCAAGGCATCGCTGGTACAGCGATGCCCGCGTTCAGTCAGCTCTCGGAAGAGGACCGGTGGGCAGTGGCCACCTATCTGGGCACCTTCGCTCACGATGGCAGCGAGGTCGAGCAAGGCAAGAAGGTCTGGGCGGAAGGCGAGAAGGCGAAAGCCGCCGTCCCCAATCTCGACCGCTTCGTGGGCCTGACGCAGAACGACCTGGCCGAGTCGCTGGGTGCCAAGGACGCGAGCGCGGTCATGGCCTATCTGCACGCAAGTCCAGAGGTGCTGAACCAGGCGCCCACAGGTGGCTTGACGCTCGCGCGCAAACAGCTTGAGGACAGCCTGACGGCGTACAAGGCCGGCGACCTGAAGAAGGCGCAGGACCTGGCCTTGTCGTCCTACCTGGACGGTGTCGAGCCTTACGAGCAGGCGCTCGCGGCCAAGGACGGCTCGCTGAAGAACCAGATTGAAGTGGGGATGAGCCTCTACCGGTCGCGCATCTCGGACAAGGCCCCAGTTGACCAAGTCGCTGCAGCCGCTGCGGATGTGGAGCGGCTATTCACGCTGGGCGACCAGGTGCTTGCGGACTCGCGGGCAGACGCGACGGCCGCCTTCCTGGGCAGCCTCACCATCCTGCTGCGCGAAGGCCTTGAAGCCCTCCTGGTTGTCGTCGCCATGATCGCGTTCCTGCGCAAGGCGGAGCGCCCGGATGTCCTGGCCTACGTGCACGCGGGGTGGGTGACGGCGCTCCTCGCTGGCGCGGCGACGTGGGGTGTGGCGACCTATCTCGTCACCATCAGCGGCGCGAACCGGGAAGTGACGGAGGGGCTATCGAGCCTCTTCGCGGCGGCCGTGCTCGTGAGCGTCGGCGTCTGGATGCACCAGAAGAGCGTCGCCGGCCAGTGGCAGACCTACTTGCGGGAACGCATGTCTGCGGCCCTGAACCGCAAGTCGGCGTTCTTCATGTTCGGCCTGGCCTTCATCGCGGTGTATCGCGAGGTCTTCGAGACCATCCTGTTCTACGCGGCGCTCTGGGGCCAGGGCAACGACCACGCCATCCTCGCCGGGCTGGCGACGGGCGTCGTTTGCCTGATGGCCATCACCGTCCTGCTGCTGCGCTTCAGCGCCCGGCTGCCCATCGGCAAGTTCTTTTCTGCCAGTTCCTGGCTGGTTGCCGTGCTCGCCGTCGTGCTCACCGGCAAGGGCGTGGCTGCGCTGCAGGAGGCGGGCTGGATTGCGCCGAGCGCGCTGACCGCTCCTCGGTTTGAGCTGCTGGGGGTGTACCCATCGACCATCGGGCTTGCCGCGCAGGCCGTCGTCCTCGCTGTCGTGCTGGGATTCTTCCTTTGGCATGGCCGCGCGCAACCCCAGCAAGACCAGACACGATGAGCACCCTGGCGACTCACAATGCGCGGCCATGACCGCATCCACAGCAGAGAGTCCCCGACGCATCCTCAGTGCCACGCTGGCCGGCGCAGCCGTCGGCATTCTGGGCGGGCTCATTGGTCTGGGCGGCGCGGAGTTCCGGCTGCCCATCCTCATCAGCTTGTTCGGCTTTGCAGCGCTGCACGCTGTCATCCTGAACAAGGCGATGAGCCTGGTCGTGGTGACCAGCGCGCTGTTCTTTCGGATGGGGACAGTGCCGGCGGGGGAGCTTCTGGCCAACTGGCCGAGCATCGTGAACTTGCTGGCGGGCAGCCTGGTCGGTGCCTGGCTGGGCGCAGGATGGGCAACGCGACTCAGCAGTCGACGGCTCTATCAGGTCATCAGCGTGATGTTGGTTGCCATTGCGGTCGTGCTGCTGTCGGCGCATGAAGTGCACTCAGACGGGGCGCTGCTGCATGGGCCGGCACAGGTGGTGGCGGGGCTCGTGGCAGGTTTCGTCATCGGCGTCGTAGCCGCGGTCATGGGCGTGGCCGGTGGCGAACTGCTCATCCCCACGCTCATCCTGCTTTTCGGTGCGGACATCAAGCTCGCCGGCAGCCTCTCCGTGGCCATCAGCCTGCCGACCATGGTCGTGGGCTTCGCTCGTTACAGCCGAGACAGCGCCTTCGACGTGCTGAGGCACAACGGGCGGTTTGTGCTCGCGATGGCGGCTGGGTCGATAGTCGGCGCCGCAGCGGGCGGCCAGCTGCTGGGCATCGTTCCAAGCCAGGTGTTGCTGCCCGTGTTGGCCGCCATCTTGCTCATCTCGGCGGTGAAGGTCTGGCGTCACAAGTGACGGGCAGCCTGCAAAAGTAGTCCCACGTCGCTGGCTAAACCGAGCCCGCTAAACTTGGCGTGACCATGTTCCGCCGTTCAACCCGCCGCCTGACCACCGCGTTTTTCGTGGTGTTGTCACTGCTGTTCTCGCAGTTGGCGTTGGCGAGCTACGTCTGCCCGCAACAGGCAAACGCAGCGGCGATGGTGGAGGTGATGGCGGCCGGCGTGCCCTGCGAGGGCATGGACCAGGACCAGCCGGCGCTGTGTGCCGAGCACTCGTCCAGTGCTGCGCAGTCCTTCGAGGCCGTCAAGGTTCCGACGGTGTCGCTGCCGATGGTGGTCCAAGTGCTGGAGTTGCCGCTGGTGCTCGACGCCGTCGAGGCCGCGACCGTCCCCGCTGCCGCCACGACCGAGGCACAGCCGCCTCCGGACCCACTCTTCCTTTCCACGCTCAGACTGCGAGTCTGACCAGCTCCGTCGACTGACAGGCGCCGGTGCGGCACGTCCGCATCCCGGCAACGCCGCCGCTCGTCCACGGAGTTTTCATGCCATCACCACGTTTCCTGCGTGCAGTCGCCCTGGCTGCCGCATTGCTGCCCGCCCTGAGCGGTGCAGCCCCCCTCACGCTCGACCAGGCCTTCGAACTGGCCGTCCAGCGTTCCGAGTCCGCTCGTGCTGCCCGAGCTGGTGTGACCAGCGCGGCCGAGGCCGCCCAGGCTGCCGGCCAACTACCCGACCCTGTGCTGCGCGCGGGCGTCGACAACCTGCCCATCTCCGGGACCGACCGCTTCAGTTCCCGGGATTCGATGACGATGAAGCGCATCGGCATCAGCCAGGAATGGCTCTCGGCCGAGAAGCGCGCCGCGCGGCAAGCCGCTGCCGATGCGATGGTCGGGCGTGAGGGTGCTGCTGTGCAGGCCGCCGCCGCCGAAGTGCGTCTCCAGACGGGCCTGGCCTATCTGGAAGCCTGGTTCGCTGGCGAGACGCTCCAGCTCACGGCACTGACGGAGCACCACGCCCACGAAGAGCTTGAAGCCGCGCGCGCCCGGCTGTCCTCCGCGACCGGCAGCAGCCAGGAAGTCCTGGCGCTGACCGGCGCACGGGGCGTCACCGAAGACGAGACCGCCGAGGTGCGACAGCAGCAGGCCACGGCGCGGGCGGTGCTGGAGCGCTGGGTGGGCGCACAAGTCGACGACCTGGCTGCGCCTGCGAGCCTCGCGATACCGGAAGAGCAGGCCTATGTGGTCAACCATCCTGCGGTCCTCGCTGCGCAACTGGACGCTGAGTTGGCGCGCAGGGAAGCAGAGCTGACACGAAGCAGCCGCAACCCGAACTGGTCCTGGGAGGTCAGCTACGGTCAGCGCTCTGGCTATCCCGACATGGTCTCAGTCGGCGTCAGCATCCCCCTGACCGTCGCGCCGGCGCGGCGTCAGGACCGCGACATCGCGTCCAAGCTGGCACTGACGGAGAAGGCGGAGGCCGCATTGGCCGAGGCCATGCGGATGGCCACTGGCGAATACCGCGCGCTTGCGAGCGACGTAAAACGCCTTGCCGAGCGCATCGAGCGCTACCGCGCGACCGTTGCCACGGTGGCGCAGCAGCGCACAGTCGCTGCGTTGGCCGCCTACCGATCCAACCAAGTTCCTCTCATGACGCTGTTCGAGGCGCGCCATGCCGAGGTCGAAGCGCAGAGAAAGCTGCTTGCCCTGCAGCGCGACCTGGCCAAGACCCAGGCCCAGCTTGCCCTCAAACCCATCCTCGAAGGAGCCGCACGATGAAGCGCGCAACTCTGGTCGCCACGCTCGTCGCTGGCGGCGCTCTGCTGGCCGTTGGCGGGTTCTACACCGGCCGCTCGACGCAACCCACCGCCTCCGCACCGGGAGCCCCTGCCACCGCGGCAGAGCGCAAGCCGCTGTATTGGCATGACCCCATGGTTCCCGGGCCGCGCTTCGACAAGCCGGGCAAGTCACCCTTCATGGACATGAAGCTCGTGCCGGTCTACGCCGATGAGGGCGGGGACGCCGGTGTGCGCATCAGCCCGGCTCTGCAGCAGAACCTGGGCATACGCACGGCCATGGTGACTCGGGCCAGCACCGCGTCCAGCTTTGAGGCTGTGGGTGCCGTGCAGTTCAACGAGCGGCTGGACGTGGCTGTGCAAAGCCGCGTGGCCGGCTATGTCGAGAAGCTGCAGGTGCGCGCCGCAATGGAACGGGTACGCCCGGGCCAGGCGCTGGCCACCGTCTACGCGCCCGAATGGCTGGGACCGATCAACGAGCTGCTGGCGCTCAAGCGCACGGGCGTAGCGCCAGCCCTCGTTGCAGCGGCGCGCGAGCGGCTCAAGGCCATGTCTGTCCCCGATGGCCTGGTGCGCCAGAGCGAAGAGAGAGGCATCGCGCAGGCGCGCTACACGCTGCACGCGCCGGCCGGTGGCGTCGTCGCGGAGCTGGGCGTACGGGAAGGCTCCGCCGTCAGCCCGGGCATGACGTTGTTCCGCATCGCAGGGCTGGAAAAGGTCTGGGCCGTCGTCGACGTGCCTGAGGCGCAAGCCTTGCAGCTCAAGCCTGGCCAGAAAGTGACGGCCACCGCGCAGGCCGACGTCACGCAAACCTTCACCGGCACGCTGGCCGAGGTCATCCCGCAGGTCAACCCGAGCAGCCGCACGCTGCAGGCCCGCTTCGAGGTGGACAACCGCGCCGGGCGCTTGACGCCCGGCATGCTGCTGCGCGTTCAGGTGGCCGGGCCATCCGTCTCACGCCTGCTGGTTCCGGCCGAGGCGGTCATTCGCACCGGCACCCGCGCGGTCGTCATCGTTCGCAAGGGCGATGGCAGCTTCGAGCCGCGTGACGTGAAGCTGGGCGCCGAGCTGGGCGAGCAGTTCGAGGTGGTGGAGGGCTTGAGCGAGGGCGACCAGGTCGTGGCCAGCGGCCAGTTCCTTGTCGACTCCGAAGCGCGCCTGCGCTCGGTGCTGGGCGGCATGTCGGCAGCCTCGGCGCCGCAGGGAGGCGCGCAATGATTGCCGCCTTGATCCGCTGGTCGGTGGGCAACCGCTTCCTGGTGCTCATCGCCACGGCCTCCCTCGTGGCCGCCGGCATCTGGTCGGCCTTGCACACGCCGGTCGACGCGCTGCCGGACCTGTCCGATACCCAGGTCATCGTGCGCACCAGCTACCCGGGCAAGCCGCCCCAGGTGGTGGAAGACCTCGTCACCTATCCGCTGACCACCACGCTGCTCAGTGTGCCGGGCGCGAAGACCGTGCGCGGCTATTCCTTCTTCGGCGACTCCTTCGTCTATGTCCTCTTCGACGACAAGACCGACCCCTACTGGGCACGCTCGCGGGTGGTTGAGTCCTTGAGCCAGGTGCAAAGCAAGCTGCCGGCCGGCGCAACGGCGGCTCTGGGGCCGGATGCGACCGGCGTGGGCTGGGTCTACGAGTACGCGCTGGTGGACCGCAGCGGCAAGACCGACCTGGGGCAGTTGCGCGCGCTGAACGACTGGTTCCTCAAGTTCGAGCTGAAGACCGTGCCCGACGTGGCCGAGGTGGCCAGCGTGGGCGGCATGGTGCGCCAGTACCAGGTGGTACTGGACCCCGACCGCATGCGCGCCCAGGGCATCACGCATGCCATGGTGGTGGAGGCGCTGGGCAAGGCCAACCAGGCTTCGGGCGGCTCGGTCGTTGAAATGGCCGAGACCGAGGTCATGGTGCGCTCGCGCGGCTTCCTGAAGTCGCTGGACGACTTCCGCACCATCCCGCTGAAGGTGGTCGGCGCGACGCCTGTGCTGCTGCGGGACGTGGCCTTCGTGCAGGTCGGTCCCGAGATGCGCCGCGGCGTGGCCGAACTGGACGGCCAGGGCGAGGTGACGGGCGGCATCGTGGTGATGCGGTCGGGCAAGAACGCGCGCAGCGTCATCGCTGCGGTGAAGGCGCGGCTGGAGGCCCTGAAGCCCAGCCTGCCGGCCGGCGTGGAGGTGGTGGAGACCTATGACCGCTCCCTGTTGATCGACCGCGCCGTGGACAACCTGCGCGAGAAGCTGGTGGAGGAGTTCATCGTCGTGGCCCTCGTCTGCGCCGTGTTCCTGTTTCATCTGCGCTCGGCCCTCGTCGCTGTTGTCACGCTGCCCGTGGGCGTGCTCACGGCCTTCATCGTCATGCACTGGCAGGGCGTCAGCGCCAACATCCTCAGCCTGGGCGGCGTGGCCATCGCGCTGGGCGCCATGGTGGACGCCAGCGTCGTGCTGGTGGAGGCGGCACACAAGCATGTGGAGCATTTCGAGGAAGAACACAGCCGCCAGCCGGGCGACGCCGAGCGCTGGGCGCTGATGGCCAAGGCCGCGGTAGAGGTGGGGCCGGCGCTGTTCTTCTCGCTGCTGGTCATCACGCTGTCCTTCCTGCCCGTGTTCACGTTGGAGGCGCAGGAGGGGCGGCTGTTCTCGCCGCTGGCCTTCACCAAGACCTATGCGATGGCGGCGGCCGCAGGCCTGTCAGTCACGCTGGTGCCGGTGCTGATGGGCTATCTCATTCGCGGTCGCATCCCTAAGGAAACGGCTAACCCCATCAACCGCGGGCTTATCGCGGTCTACCGGCCAGCGCTGGAGGTCGTGCTGCGCTGGCCCAAGGCCACGCTGGTCATCGCTGTCCTGGTGCTGGCTGTCACGGTCGTGCCGGTGCTGCGGCTGGGCGGCGAGTTCATGCCGCCGCTGGACGAGGGCGACCTGCTCTACATGCCCTCGGCGCTGCCGGGCCTGCCGGTGTCCAAGGCGGCCGAGCTGTTGCAGCAGACGGACCGGCTCATCAAGACGGTGCCTGAGGTGGCGCGCGTCTTCGGCAAGGCCGGGCGGGCCGACACGGCCACCGATCCCGCGCCGCTGGAGATGTTCGAGACAACCATCCAGTTCAAGCCGCGCGAGCAGTGGCGGCCCGGCATGACGCCGGACAAGCTGGTCGAGGAACTGGACCGCGTCGTCAAGGTGCCGGGCCTTTCCAACGTCTGGGTGCCGCCCATTCGCAACCGCATCGACATGCTGGCCACAGGCATCAAGAGCCCCGTGGGCATCAAGGTCGCCGGCACTGACCTGGCCACGCTGGACCGGCTCACCACGCGCATCGAGGCCGTCGTCAAGGCGGTGCCGGGCGTGTCGTCGGCGCTGGCCGAGCGGCTGACCGGCGGGCGCTATGTGGACGTGGACGTGGACCGCCCGGCAGCCGCCCGCTACGGCCTGGCCGTGGCCGACGTGCAGGCTATCGTGGCCTCGGCCATCGGCGGCGACAACGTGGGCGAGATCATCCAGGGCCGCGAGCGCTTCCCCATCAATCTGCGTTACCCGCGCGAGCTGCGCGATTCACTGGAGGGCCTGCGCCGCTTGCCCTTTGTGACGCCGGGCGGCGCGACCGTGCTGTTGCAGGACGTGGCTCGCGTGCATGTCGAAGACGGCCCGCCCATGGTGCGCAGCGAGAACGCGCGCCTGTCGGGCTGGGTCTATGTGGACGTGCGCGGCCGCGACCTGCGCTCCGTGGTGCGCGACATGCAGGCGGCCGTCGCCGCGCAGGTGGCCATGCCGGCCGGCTACGCGGTGTCGTGGTCGGGGCAGTTCGAATACCTGGAGCGCGCGACAGAGCGGCTGAAGGCGGTTGTGCCGTTGACGCTGGTCGTCATCTTCGTGCTGCTGTACCTGCTTTTCCGATCGGCGGGCGACGCGCTGCTCGTGATGGCTGCGGTGCCGTTCTCGCTGGTGGGCGGCTTCTGGCTGATCTGGGCGCTGGGGCATGCCATCTCGGTGGCAACCGCCGTGGGCTTCATTGCGCTGGCGGGCGTGGCGGCGGAGTTTGGCGTGGTGATGCTGGTCTACCTGAAACAGGCTTACGACCAGCGCCTAGCTACGGGCGCTGTCGACGACGAGGTCACGCTGCTGGCCGCTGTGCGCGAGGGCGCGGTGCATCGTGTGCGACCCAAGGCCATGACGGTGGCCGTCATCATGGCCGGCCTGCTGCCCGTGCTATTTGGCCACGGCACCGGCTCCGAGGTCATGACGCGCATCGCCGCGCCCATGGTGGGCGGCATGGTCAGCGCACCGCTGCTGAGCATGTTCGTCATCCCGGCGGCGTGGATGCTGCTGCATCGCCGCCGTTTAAGTCAGCGAGTTGCATCGCTGCGGATGCAGGTTCAAACCCTGGTCGAAACGAGAGGTTGAAGCTCACTCAAGACTTCGGGGCTCGCCAAACGGAAGGGGCCGGGCGCTGCGCGCCACGGCTGGCGGTGGACAACGCGTCGCGTTGCCCACCGCTGCAAAAATCTTGTCCTCAAAACTACGCTGACTCCGAGCACCGGACGGGGCGACTTTGGCGACCGGCCCCGGTGCTCAACAACGCCGGAATACGCAAAGGGGAAACCATGCTGACCTCGCCGAGCATCATTGCGCGACCCGCCCAGGCCTCTGGAGGCCGTCGATGCACGCTCGGCCGAGAACTGCAGTCCGTGCACGAGCGCCGCTGATGGCGGCGTGATCGCCAAGCCGGGGAGTGTGCTTGCTGGGGCCCCAAGCTGTCGCGGCTAATGACGAAGACGCGTCCCGCTGCGTCTCGTGATGTCCCAGGGCAGCTCCACGCTGGTATCCCCCTGGGTATCCCCCTGGACAAGAATTCGAGGCGGGCAAAGAAAAACGGGCTAGCTACCTGAGCAGCTAACCCGTTGATCTACTTCAATAAAATGGTCGGGACGGCGGGATTCGAACTCGCGACCCCTTGCACCCCATGCAAGTGCGCTACCAGGCTGCGCTACGCCCCGACTGAGCCAAGCAGTATAGCCCAGGAATCAGGCTCAACTCAATAAGCCGGCACGGATCGCAAGAAGTTCGGCGCGCACCTGTTCCAGCGAGGTCAGCGGCTCGACGGTCAACACCGGTAGCGTCATGGACACCTCTGCGGCTTTCAGCGGCTGGGCGTGGGCATGTGAGGACACAAGTCGCGTTACAGGTAGATATGCCACCTCTGCATCCATGCCGACGCCGTCGCCGTCCGTCTCACGTCCCATCGCATCACGGGCCTGAGCAGCCGCAGCTTCATCATGGAAGTTGTGTGCGGCGGTCGGCGGCAGGCCTTCACTGAGCTGGTTGCGCGCGCCGCTGATCGTGAAACCCTGGTCATAGAGGAGGTCGCGGATCCGGCGAATCAGCAACACCTCGTGGTGCTGGTAGTAGCGCCGGTTGCCGCGCCGTTTCATGGGTTTGAGCTGAGTGAACTCTTGCTCCCAGTAGCGCAGCACATAGGGCTTCACGCCGCACAGCTCGCTGACTTCACCGATGGTGAAGTAGCGTTTGGCGGGGATGGCGGGAAGCGCCTTTTCCATTGCAAATCAATGAGTTCGAGAAGGGAGGGGGGACTCTACTCGAAGTCTTCCCCAGCCGGCACGTCGCCTTGCACCTGACCCTTCAGCTTGTGGCTGGCGTGAAAGGTCACGACGTTGCGTGCCTTGATCGGAATTGACTCGCCAGTACGCGGATTGCGACCCGGACGCGGCGCCTTGCGGCGGATGTTGAAGTTGCCGAAGCCCGATAGCTTGACGTCTTCGCCCTTGACGAGGCTGTCATGCAGGATGTCGAAGAAGGCCTCGACCATGTCTTTGGACTCGCGCTTGTTCAAGCCGAGCTTGTCGAACAGCAATTCGGCCAACTCGGCCTTGGTCAGCGTGGGCGTTTCCAGGCTGCCGATGACTACGGCAGCCGCTGCTGTTTTCTTGGCGTCGTTTGCGTCCATCGTGTTCCTCCTCTTGAGGGTCAGCCGCGCAGGCGGGCGCCAACTTGGTTGCTGGATGCGGCGACGATGGCCGCAACGGCAGCGTCGATGCGTTCATCGGTCAGCGTGGCTTCGTCATCAAGCAGTTCCAGGCGGACGGCCAGTGAACGCTCGTCGGCTTGCAGGTCGGTGCTGCTGCCCGCCGCCGGTTTGAAGACGTCGAAGAGCTTGGCCGAGCGCAGCAGCGCGCCGCCGGCGGCGGCAATGGCGGCCATCAGCGCGTCGTGAGGGATGCTGTCCTTCACGACCAGCGCCAGGTCACGCTGCACGGCTTGTTGGCGGGGCAGCGGCTGGCCTTGCGGCAGCGCGCGCAGCAGAGCGGCGTCGACATCCAGCTCGAAGACCACCGGTGCGCCACCGCTGATCTCATAGCCTTGACGCCAACTCGGGTGCAATTCGCCGACCATGCCGATGGGCTCGCCATTGAGCTTGATGCGGCTGCTGCGGCCCGGGTGCAAGGCTGGGTGTTCGGCAGCCTCAAAGGTCAGCGTTTGCGGCGCGAACAGCGCTTCCAGATCGCCCTTCATGTCGAAGAAGTCGACGCCACGGTCGCGTTGGCCCCATTGCTGCTGGTCGGCGGGGCCCCAGGCCAAGCCGCCAAGCCGCAGCGGCTGCTCAATGCCGGCCACATTGAGAGGACCGCTGGCAACGCTCGAGTCGCGCTTGAACACACGGCCCAGCTCGAAGATGCGCACGCGCGTCGCGCGGCGGGCTTGGTTGTGGCGCAGCACCTGCACGAGACTGCCGATCAGGGTGGTGCGCATCACCGCCAGCGGCGCGGCGATGGGGTTGAGCAGACGGATCGGGTCGGTGACGCCGGCCAGCTCCCGCTCCCAGCGTTCCTCGACGAAGCTGAAGTTGATGGTTTCGAAGTAATCCCGCGCAGCGACAGCACGGCGCAGTGCATGCGTGGAGCGGCGCGTTTCCGAACCCGTGCGGCCGACGATGGGCGCCAGCGGCGCGGTGGAAGGCAGCGTCGGGTAGCCCAACACGCGGATAACTTCCTCGATCAGGTCTTCCTCGATCAGGATGTCGAAGCGCCAACTGGGCGGTGTGACGGTGATGACACCTTCGGCCGAGGCAAAGGGCAGGCCTAAGCGCTTGAACACGCCTTCGCAATCCGCCTGTGTGACCGGCATGCCGATGACCTTGGCGGCACGTGCCACGCGTAGCGCGACCGGCTGGCGTCCCGGCACGTTCGGCGCCTGGTCGTCCATCGGGCCGATGCGCGTGTCCGCTGTGCCGCAGATGTCGATGATGAGCTGCGTGATGCGCTCGATGTGCTCGACGGTCTGCGATGCGTCGACGCCGCGCTCGAAGCGGTGGCCGGCATCGGTCGAGAAGTTGTAGCGGCGGCCGCGGCCCATGACGGCCTCGGGCCACCAGAAGGCGGCCTCGACGTAGATGTTGCGCGTGTCGTCGGACACGGCGGTGTGGTCGCCGCCCATGATGCCGGCGAGGGACTCGACCTCGCGTTCGTCCGAAATGACGCCGACCTTCTCGTCGACGGTGATGGTGCTGCCGTTGAGCAGTTTCAACTGCTCGCCGGGCTTGCCCCAGCGCACGACCAACGCGCCGCTGATCTTGTCGAGGTCGAAGATGTGGGACGGGCGGCCATACTCGAACATCACGTAGTTGGAGATGTCGACCAACGCCGTCACCGAGCGCTGGCCGCAGCGCTCCAGGCGCTGGACCATCCAGGCGGGCGTCTTTGCCTTCGTGTCGATGCCCTTGACGATGCGGCCGGAGAAACGGCCGCAGAGGTCGGTGGCCTCGACGCGCACCGGCAGCTTGTCGTCAATGGAGGGCTTGACAGGCGGGAACTCGGCCTTGAGCAGCGGTGCGCCGGTCAGCGCCGCGACTTCGCGCGCGATGCCGAAGACGCTCAGGCCATGTCCAAGATTGGGCGTGAGCTTGAGCGTGAACAGCGTGTCGTCGAGGTTGAGGTGCCTACGGATGTCCTCGCCGATGACAGCATCGGTTGCCAGTTCCAGCAGGCCGCCGTGGTCGTCGCTGAGCTTGAGCTCTCGCGCCGAGCACAGCATGCCGAAGCTCTCGACACCGCGCAGCTTGCCGACGCCGATCTTGAAGGGTTTGGCAGCGTCATCGGTCGGCAGTTCGGCGCCGACGGTGGCCAGCGGCACTTTGATGCCGACGCGCGCATTGGATGCGCCGCAGACGATCTGCAGGGGTTCAGCGCCACCGGCGTTGACCTTGCAGACGCGCAGCTTGTCAGCGTTGGGGTGCTGCTCGGCTTCGAGGATTTCGGCAACGACGATGCCGTGAAAAGGCGGTGCGACAGGGCGCAGCTCTTCGACCTCCATGCCGGACATGGTCAGCAGCTCGGCCAGTTTTTCAGTGGACAGCGGCGGATTGCAGAACTCGCGCAGCCAGGACTCGGGGAATTGCATAACGTTCTAGTTACTTGAACTGCGAGAGAAAACGGAGGTCGCCGTCGAAGAAGGCGCGCAAGTCGTTGACGCCATAGCGCAGCATGGCCAGGCGGTCGATGCCGGACCCGAAGGCGAAGCCGATGTGGCGCTCGGGGTCCAGGCCCATGTTGCGGATCACCTGCGGATGCACCTGGCCGGAGCCCGACACCTCCAGCCAGCGGCCCTTGAGCGGGCCGCTCTCGAACATGATGTCGATCTCGGCGCTGGGCTCGGTGAACGGGAAGTAGCTGGGGCGGAAGCGCAGTTGCAGCTGATCGGTCTCGAAGAAGGCGGTGATGAAGTTCAGATACACCGCCTTCAAGTCCTTGAAGGAGATGTTCTCGCCCACCCACAGGCCTTCGACTTGGTGGAACATCGGCGAGTGCGTCGCGTCGCTGTCGACGCGGTAGGTGCGGCCTGGCGCGATGACGCGAATCTCAGGCATGGTCTCCTGGCCGGCGTAGCGTTTGGCGTGGGCCTGCGCGTAGCGGATCTGCATCGGGCTGGTGTGCGGGCGCAGGTTCAGCCAGGCGCCGTTCTCGTCTTTCATGTCGACGTAGAAGGTGTCCTGCATCGATCGGGCAGGGTGGTTCTCGGGGTTGTTCAGCGCCGAGAAGCTGTACCAGTCGGTCTCGATCTCGGGGCCGTCGGCGACGTCGAAGCCCATGGAGGCGAAGATCGCCTCGATGCGCTCCATCGCGCGCGTGATCGGATGTAGCCCGCCGGTGCCGCGGTTGCGGCCGGGGAGGGTGACGTCGAGCGCCTCGGCCTTGAGCTGCTTCTCAAGCTCCGCAGCGGCAAGGGCCTCGCGGCGAGCGGTGAGGGCGCTTTCGATGGCGACCTTGAGATGGTTGATCTCGGCGCCGCGGGTCTTCTTTTCCTCAATGCTGAGGGCACCCAGGCCCTTCATCAGCTCGGTCACGCGACCGGACTTGCCAAGGAATCGGGCCTTGGCGTTCTCCAGTTCGGCGGGCGTGGTCGCGGCGGCGAAATCAGCCGTGGCCGCTTGCAGCAAAGCGTCGAGATCAGTCATTCGGGAAGCACAAATAAAAAGGGGCCGACCACGATGGGCCGGCCCCTGAACAGTTGCGGCTCCGGCGCAAACCGGAGCTGATCGCAATCAGGCGAGCGCGGCCTTCACCTTGGCGAAGATGCTGGCAAAACCAGCCGGGTCGTTGACGGCCAGATCGGCGAGGACCTTGCGGTCGATCTCGATCTGGGCCTTCTTCAGACCCGCCACGAACTTGCTGTAGGACAGACCCAGACCACGCGATGCGGCGTTGATACGGGCGATCCAGAGCTGGCGGAAGACGCGCTTCTTGGTACGACGGTCACGGTAGGCGTATTGGCCCGCCTTCATCACCGCCTGCTTGGCGATGCGGAAGACGTTCTTACGGCGACCCCGGAAGCCCTTGGCCAGAGCCAAGACCTTCTTGTGACGGGCACGAGCGGTTACACCACGTTTGACGCGAGGCATTGTGTTTCTCCTTGAGTCAGTGGTGGATTACAGGCCAGCAAAGGGCAGCATCTGAGCGATGTGTCCCATGTTGGTTTCGTGCACGGCGACCGAACCGCGAAGCTGACGCTTGTTCTTGGTGGTCTTCTTGGTCAGGATGTGGCGCTTGAACGCCTGACCGCGCTTGACGGTGCCACCCGGACGAACGCGAAAACGCTTTTTCGCGCTGCTCTTGGTCTTCATTTTGGGCATGTTGATGCTCCTTCTAAGTGTGTCCCTGGGGCGATGCCGGTGAGCCCGGCATGCTTGTTGGCCTCAGGAGACTTGTGAACCGGCCGGCGACCAAACCGACCGATCAAACCTGTTTCGGTCTCAGCGCTTCTTGGGCGCCAGGACCATGATCATTTGCCGACCTTCGAGCTTGGGCATGTTCTCGACGATTGCCACGTCGGCCAGTTCATCGCGAATCCGCTCCAGCAGGCGCATGCCGATGTCCTGGTGGGTGATCTCACGGCCCCGGTAGCGCAGCGTGACCTTGCCCTTGTCACCGTCTTCGGCGATGAAACGGCGCAGATTGCGCATCTTGATCTGGTAGTCGCCTTCGTCCGTGCCTGGGCGGAACTTGACTTCCTTGATTTCGATGATCTTCTGCTTGGACTTGGCTTCGGCAGCGCGCTTTTGCTCCTGGTACTTGAACTTGCCGTAGTCCATCAACCGGCAGACCGGCGGATTGGCGGTGGCAGAGATCTCGACCAGGTCCACATCCATGTCGCCCGCCATGCGCAGGGCTTCCTGGATGCTGACGACACCGATAGGTTCGTTCTCGGGGCCGTTCAGACGGACTTCGGGAGCCATGATTTCGCGGTTCAACCGGTGCTTACGCTCCGGAATAGCACGACGGTCGGCAAACGT